>CAYNPY010000004.1:0-2034 GCA_964399195.1 uncultured Fibrobacteraceae bacterium | reverse complement strand
GCGCCGCCGCCTGCGCCGCGCCGCGCGCCTGGCGGCCGGGCTCCTGCTCGCGGGCGCCCTGGCGTCGGTCCTGGCGGTGGTCCTGTGGCGCTTCGCGCCGCCGCCCGTGTCCGGGGTCATGGCCGAGCGCTGGCTGGAAGCCCGCCGGGAGGGGCGCGCCTGGCGCCTGGACTACCGCTGGGTGCCGCGGCGCGACATCGCCCGCGCGCTGCCCCTGGCCGTGATCGCGGCGGAGGACCAGCGCTTCTTCCTGCACCGCGGCTGGGACACGGAGGCCATCCGCGACGCCCTGGCCGAGGCGCGCGAGGGCGGCCGCCGCCGCGGCGCCTCGACCATCAGCCAGCAGGTCGCCAAGAACCTCTTCCTCTGGAGCGGCCGCAGCTGGCTGCGCAAGGGCCTGGAGACGTGGTACACGTTCTGGATCGAGCTGCTGTGGCCGAAGGAGCGGATCCTGGAGATGTACCTGAACCTGGCCGAGTGGGACGAGGGCGTGTTCGGCGTCGGCGCCGCCTGCCGCGTCCACTACGGCGCGACACCCGACCGCCTGGACCGCGCGCGGGCGGCGCGCCTGGCCGCGGTCCTGCCCAACCCGCGACGGATGGACGCCGGCCGCCCGTCCGCCTACGTGCTCAGGCGGCAGGGGCAGATCCTGGACCAGATGGGCAGGCTGGAGGGTTCGGAGTTCACGGCGCCCCTGGCGCGCTGGTAGCCGCCGGGCGCCCGGCACCGGTCGGCGCCGCCGCCCGAAACGGCTGACACACGACCGCCGCTCCCCTATCATGCCGCGCTCACCCGGCCGCCGCGCCGCCACCCACGGAGAGCCGCCGTGCGCGAGTACCTGACCCTGCCGCGGACGGTCCACGTCCTGTGCCTGGGCATCCTCATCAACCGGGCCGGCACGCTGCTGGTGCCGTTCCTGACGCTCTACCTGCAGAGCCGGCTGGGCCTGGGCATCGAGACGGCCACCCGCGTGATGGGCGCCTACGGGGCCGGCGCGCTGGTGGCGGCCCTGGCCGGCGGCCACCTGGCGGACCGCTTCGGGCGCAAGCCGGTGATGGTCGGCTCGCTGGCCGGCGGCGCCGCCGTCCTGGCGGTCTTCCCCCTGCTGCAGTCGAGTTGGCAGGTCGCGGCGGGCCTGTTCACGTTCGCGATGATCGGCGAGATGTACCGGCCGGCCACCCAGGCGATGATCGCCGACCTGGTCGAGCCGGCCCGGCGTCCGGCGGCTTTCGCGCTGCTGTACGTGGCGGTGAACCTCGGCTTCGCGATCGCGCCGGTGATCGGCGGGCTGCTGGCGGCCACCAGCTTCCGCTGGCTGTGCTGGGTCGACGCCCTGACCAACGGCGCCTACGCCCTCCTGCTGCTGGCGATGGTGCGCGAAACGCGTCCCGCCGGCGGGCCGGCGCAGGGTCGCGAAACCGGGACCGCCGGCGGCGAACAGGTCGGCCTGGGCGCCGCCCTGCGCGTCATCGTCCGCGACGGCACCATGCTGGCCTTCTGCGCCGGCATCGTGCTGGTGGGGCTGTCGTTCATGCAGGTCGCCTCGACGTTCCCGCTCTACCTGGGCCAGCTGGGCATCGACGCGAAGCACTACGGGCGCATCATCGCCGTCAACGGCCTGATGATCACCGTGCTGCAGCTGCCGTTCGCGGCGCTGGTGTCGCGCTGGCGGCGCGACCTGGTGATGATCGCCAGCGGCGTCGTGCTGGGCGTGGGCTTCTTCCTGAACGCGTTCGCGCGCACGCCCTGGCAGTTCACCGCCGTGGTGGTCGTCTGGACGCTGGGCGAGATGCTCAACGCCGTGTTCGCGCCGACCATCGTCTCGGATCTGGCGCCGCCGGCCATGCGCGGCCGCTACCTGGGCGTGTTCACGATGTGCTACTCGAGCGCGGCGATGTTCGGCGCGCCGCTCGGCGGCCTGGTGCTGGCGCGCGGCGGCGGCCTCGCGCTGTGGACGGCGGTGCTGCTGCTGGGGCTCGGCGCCGCGGCGTTCTCGGCGCTGGCGGCGCCGGGCATCCGGCGGCGGACCGGCGC
>CAYNPY010000003.1:64193-83913 GCA_964399195.1 uncultured Fibrobacteraceae bacterium | reverse complement strand
TGGACCGCCCGACGACGACCGCGTCGTTCCGGGGCCTGTCCGGCGCGGGCGCGATCTACTTTGGACCGGACCTTCCCGCTCCTGACTGCGCAACTCCTTGCGCAGCGCTGGCTTTTCGGGACCGGAGCCGCCCGCAGCGACCATGACCACCGAGACCCGTGTCCTGCCCGCCGACTGGTCGGAGGACTGGCTGCGCGCCGCGCAGGCCGGCCGCTGCCTCCACTGCGGCAACGCGCTGGGCCGGCACTGGCGCCCGCAGGACGGCCCCTTCTGCTGCCGCGGCTGCGCCGGGGTGTGGGAGTTGATCCACGCCGCCGAACTGGAGCGCTTCTACGACCTGAAGCCCGCCACCCTGGCCCCGGCCGCCACGCTGCGCCCGGACAGCTTCGCCTGGCTGGACCACGTCATCGAACAGCGCCGCGCCGAGGCGCCCGGCGACGACGTGCTGCGCCTGGACCTGGACATCCAGGGCGTGCACTGCGCCGCGTGCGTGTGGCTGATCGAGGAATTGTTCCGCCGCCGGAGCGCGGGCGTGCAGCTGCGCCTGAATCCCGCCCTCGGCAAGGTCGAGTTGGCGTGGGACACCGGGCGCGGCGACCTGAAGGACTTCCTGCGCGAGCTGGAGCGCTTCGGCTACCGTCTGGGTCCCGCGCGCAAGGGCGCGCAGAGGCACTCGCGCGCGCTGATCATGCGCATGGCGATCGCGATCGCCATGGCCATGAACGTGATGATGTTCAGCGTCAGCGTGTACCTGGGTCTGGAAGAAGGCCTGCTCTACTCGTTCTTCGGGTGGCTCAGCTTCGGAATGTCGACCATCTCGCTGCTGGCCGGCGGCGGCGTCTTCTACCGCGGGGCGCTGGCCGGGCTGCGGCGCGGGGTGCTGCACCTGGACGTGCCCATCGCGCTGGGCATGACGTTGGCGTATGCGGGCTCGGTCTGGACCTGGGCCACCGGCGGCATGGCGGCCACCTACTTCGACAGCCTGTGCGCCTTCATCGCGCTGATGCTGGTCGGGCGCTGGGCGCAGGAGCACATCCGCGAGCGCAACCGCAACTCGCTGCTCGAGTCGAGCGGCGCCGAGAACCTGGTGGTCAAGCGCGTGCGCGGCGGCCGGCTCGAGGCGGTCGGCGCGGCGGAAGTCGCGCTCGGCGACGAGCTGTGGATCGCGCCGGGCGACCTGCTGCCGGTGCGCGGCCTGCTGCTGCGGCGGCCGGCCACCGCGGCGCTGGACTGGATCACCGGCGAGTCGGGCCAGGTCGCCTTCGCGCCCGGCGAGGCGATCCCCGCCGGCGCCTTCAACGCCGGCGCGCAGGGGTTCGCGGTGGCGACGGCGGAGGGCTTCGCCGACAGCCGCCTGAACGACCTGCTGCGCACCACCTCGATCGCCGACGAACAGTTCCGCCCGCAGTGGTGGCACCGCATCGCCGGCTGGTACGTGGCGGCGGTGCTGGTCGCGGCGGCCGGCGGTTTCGCGCTGTGGGCCGGGCGCGACCTGGGCCGCGCGCTCGAGGTCACGGTCGCCATCCTGGTGGTGACCTGCCCCTGCGCGCTGGGCCTGGCCACGCCGCTGGCCGAGGAACTGACGCACCACCGCCTGCGTCGCGCCGGCGTCTTCGTGCGCAAGCCCTCGTTCCTGGAGAAGGCGCTGGCCGTCCGGCGCGTGCTGCTGGACAAGACCGGGACGCTGACGATGGGCCGGCTCGTCCTGGATGACGCCGGTCACGCCGCGCTGGCGGCGCTGGCTCCGCGCGAGCGCGCCGTGCTGCGTCACATGACCGCGCGCAGCAACCACCCGGTCAGCGCGTGCGTCGCGGCTGCGCTGGGGCCGGTCGCGGACAACGAGCCGGCCCTCACCGGCGAGCAGGCCGAGGACCTGCGCGAGATCGCCGGGCAGGGACTCTCGCTGGAACTGGCGGACGGGGACTGGCGGCTGGGGCGGCCGGCGTTCGCGGCGGGCCTTGCGGAGGCGGGCGGGTCGGCGGCGCCGGGCGGCGTCACCGTGTTCGCGCGCGACGGGCGTGAACTGGCGCGCCTGGCGCCGGCGGAGGAGTTCAAGGCCGACGCGGCCGACCAGATCGACGCCCTGCGCCGCGCCGGGTACGAGCTGCACCTGCTCAGCGGCGATTCCCAGGTCAAGGTCGACCGCGCCGCGCGCGCGCTGGGCCTGCCGGCCGACCGCTGCGAGGGCGGCCTGGACCCCGAGGCCAAGGCCGCGCGCGTGCGCGAGCTGGACCGCCGCGACACGCTGATGGTGGGCGACGGCCTGAACGACTCGCCCAGCTTCGCGGCCGCCTGGTGCGCGGCGACGCCGGCGGTGGACCGCCCCGTCCTGCCGGGCAAGGCGGACTTCTTCTTCCTGGGCGACGGCATCGCGGCGATCGGGCGTTCGCTGTGGGAGGCGCGGCGCCTGCGCCGCATCGTGCGCGACAACCTCGTCATCGCCGTCCTTTACAACGTCGTGGCCGTGGCCTGCTGCGCGGCCGGCCTGGTCACGCCGGTCGCCGCCGCCGTCTTCATGCCGGCCAGTTCGGTCGCCGTGGTCACGCTGACGGCGCTGCGCGTGGCCAAAGGGCCGGAATGGATGGGGCCGCAATGGAAGTGATCATCATCCTCGTGTTCTTCAGCCTGGCGCTGGTGGTGGCGGGATTGATTTTCTTTTTCAATCGCCTGCACCAGGGCGATTTCGACCACGGCGAGCGGCTGTCGATCCTCCCGCTCGCCGACGACGAAACGCCGATACAGGACCAGAAGACGAAAGAAGTTGACCCCGCGAATGGGGATGACAAATTGGGCTGACTGGGCTCAAATGCGCGGGGGCCGACGGGCGCCGGGCCGCTGACGGACCGGCGCGCGCGACGCGAATCTGCGCCCCTCAGCGACCGCCCGCCGCCGCAGACGAAGGAGGAAGGTGTTCCCTATGGACGCCACGAGTCTGGACGCCACGAACACGCGGATGAAGACCGTCGTCTACGACGACGCGATCGTGCGGGCCTTCTCGACCGTCACGGTCGTCTGGGGCCTGGTCGCGTTCCTGCTGGGGGTGATCGTCGCGGCGCAGCTCTCCTTCTGGCAGCTCAACTTCGGGCTGGAATGGCTGAGCTTCGGGCGCCTGCGCCCGCTGCACACGAACGCCGCCATCTTCGCGTTCGTGGGCAACGGCATGTTCGCGGGCATCTACTACTCCACGCAGCGGCTGCTGAAGGCCCGCATGGCCAACGACAAGCTCAGCTGGGCCCACTTCTGGGGCTGGCAGCTGGTCATCGTCCTGGCGGCGATCTCCTATCCCCTGGGCCTGACGCAGGGCAAGGAATACGCCGAGCTCATCTGGCCCATCGACCTGCTGGTCGTGCTGGTGTGGGTCGTCTTCGGGGTGAACTTCTTCTGGACGCTGGCGATCCGCAACGAGAAGAACCTCTACGTCGCCATCTGGTTCTACATCTCGACGATCGTCACCATCGCCGTCCTCTACATCGTCAACAACCTGCAGATCCCCACCAGCCTGCTGCACAGCTACCCGATCTTCGCCGGCGTGCAGGACGCGCTGGTCCAGTGGTGGTACGGCCATAACGCGGTGGCCTTCTTCCTGACCACGCCGCCGCTGGGCCTGATGTACTACTTCATGGTGAAGGCCGCCGAGCGCCCGGTGTACTCGTACCGCCTGTCGGTCGTGCACTTCTGGTCGCTGATCTTCCTCTACATCTGGGCCGGCCCCCACCACCTGCTCTACACGGCGCTGCCGGACTGGGCGCAGACCCTGGGCATGGTGTTCTCGATCATGCTGTGGGCGCCGTCGTGGGGCGGCATGCTCAACGGCCTGCTGACCTTGCGCGGCGCCTGGGACAAGCTGCGCACCGACCCGGTGATCAAGTTCTTCGTCGTCGCGGTCACCTTCTACGGCATGGCCACCTTCGAGGGCCCGCTGCTGTCGATCAAGAGCGTCAGCGCCCTGGGCCACTACACGGACTGGATCATCGGCCACGTGCACGGCGGCGCGCTGGGCTGGAACTCGTTCATGACGTTCGCCATCCTCTACTGGCTGGTGCCGCGCCTGTACGGCACGAAGCTGTACAGCAACCGGCTGGCCGAGCTGCACTTCTGGATCGGCACCGTCGGCATCCTCATGTACATCGTCTCGATGTGGGTCAGCGGCGTCAGCCAGGGCCTGTTCTGGCGCGCGCTGGACGCCGAAGGCTTCCTGAAGTACCCCGACTTCATCGAGGGCCTGTCCAACAGCCTGCCGATGTACCACACGCGCCTGCTCGGCGGCCTCCTGTTCCTGGTCGGCTCGCTGCTGCTGGTCTGGAACCTGCTGATGACCGCCCGCCAGGGCAAGCCGGTCCCGGTCAAGATCCAGGTGCCGGCCGTGCGCCCCGCGCGCGACAAGGAAGGCGCCTGGCAGCTGCTGACCAGCGCCCCGATGCTGTTCATGATCGGCCTGATCGCGCTGGCCGTGTGGTTCGGGGCGGCCGGCAGCCTGCTCAGCCCGGTCGTGCTGGCGCTGCTGATCGTGGTCACCGTGGCGATGATCGTCTCCTACGGCCTGCAGCAGAAGCGCTGGGGCCACTGGTACGGCCTGCTCGAGCGCAACGCCCTGGTGTTCACGGTGCTCTCGCTGGTGGCCATCCTGATCGGCGGCGCGGTCGAGATCATCCCCACGGTCCTGGCCAGCAACAAGGTGCCGCTCCAGATCACCGAGCAGCAGGCCGCCGCCGACCCGGCGCTGGCCGAGCAGGCCAAGTGGGTGCAGAAGCCGTACAGCCCGCTGGAGCTGGCCGGGCGCGACATCTACGTCGCGGAGGGCTGCTACGTCTGCCACAGCCAGATGATCCGCCCCTTCCGCCACGAGGTGCTGCGCTACGGCGAGTACTCGCGCCTGGAGGAATCGCTGCTCGATCATCCGTTCCAGTGGGGCAGCAAGCGCACGGGCCTGGACCTGGCGCGCGTGGGCGGCAAGTACGACAACCTGTGGCACTACCTGCACCTGATGGACCCGCGGCAGACGTCGCCGGCCTCGAACATGCCGGCGTACCGGCACTTCAAGACGAAGACCGTGGACCCGGCCGTCGTGAAGAACCGCATGGCCGTGCAGCAGCGGCTGGGCGTGCCGTACACCGACGAGGACCTGGCGCTGGCCGAACAGCGGTACGCCAGCCAGGCGAAGCTGATCGCCGACGACCTGGCGGCCAAGAGCGTGACCGTGGCCCCGAACAGCGAGATGACGGCCGTGATCGCCTACCTGCAGCGCCTGGGGCGCGGGCCGCAGCCCGTGGAGCCGGGCGCGCCGGCGCCGGCGGCTCCGGCGCCCGCGGTGACGGCGGCGGCAACCGTCGCGGATGCCGCGGCGGGCGCCGCGGGCGGACGGTAGGAGGCGCGCGTGTTCCAGGAGTTCTTCTCGCGCAGCACGCTGCTGGCCTGGCCGCTGGCGGGACTGCTGCTGAGCGTCACCTTCTTCGTCGGCGTGCTGGCCTTCGTCTACCTGGGCCTGCGCGACCGGCGCCACGTGCACGAACTGGCGTCGCTGCCGTTCGCCGCCGAGGAATCCGTCGCTGAGCCGACCGCCGACGCGGCCGTCCGGACCGGGAGGGTCAACCAGTCATGAGCGCGAACCACGACAACACCCGCGACAACCGGGCCGACTATCGCCAGGACACGGTGATGGGCCACGAGTACGACGGGATCCAGGAGTTCGACAATCGCCTGCCGAACTGGTGGATGTGGATCATGTGGGGGAGCATCGTCTTCGCCCTCGGCTACTGGCTGGTGTTCCACACCCTGGGTCTCAAGCCGCTGTCGCAGGAGAAGCACGCGATCGTGATGCAGAAGGCCCAGGAGGAGCAGCTGGCCCGCGCCGCCGCCCAGGGCGTGGACGACAACTTCCTGGTCATGATGAGCCAGACCGCCTCGAAGGTCGCCGAGGGGCGCGAGCTCTTCGTCAAGCATTGCGTCGCCTGCCATCTCGACAAGGGCCAGGGCATGGTCGGCCCCAACCTGACGGACGACGTGTGGATCCACGGCTGCGCGCCGCTGGCGATGCTCAAGACGGTGGCCGACGGCGTCCCGGCCAAGGGCATGCCGGCCTGGCAGAACCAGCTGGGTCCGTCGCGGGTGCAGGCGGTGGTGGCCTACACCCTGACGCTCAAGGGGACCAACGTGCCCGGCAAGGCGCCGGAAGGCCAGCCTTGCCAGTTCTGAGCGGGTCCGGCGGGCCTGCGGCGGGCGACGAACGCCAGGCCGGCCGACGCTCCAAACGTCGGCAGCCGGACCTCGACTCGGTCTACACGATCAACGCCGACGGCTCGCGCAATTTCCTGCACGTGGCCGACGTGCGCGGGCGCTGGACCGTCCGCAAGTACGTCATCTACTACGTTCTGATCGCCATCTACCTGGCGGCGCCGTGGATCACCGTCGGCGGGCACCCGGCGGTGCTGATCGACATCCCCGAGCGCTCTGCGTACCTGCTGGGCGCCACCTTCACGAACCAGGACTTCCACCTGTTCTTCTTCGTGCTGATCGGCGCCGGCATCGGGCTGTTCGTGGTCACCTCTCTGTTCGGGCGCGTCTTCTGCGGTTTCGCCTGCCCGCAGACGGTGTTCATGGAAGGCGTGTTCCGGCCCATCGAACGATTCCTGGAGGGCGACCGCATCGCGCGGATGAAGCGCGCGCGCGACGGCGGCATCGACGCCCTTTGGCGCAAGATCGTCAAGCACGCGGTGTTCCTCTTCCTGAGCTGGAACTTCGCGATCGCCTTCATGTGCTACTTCATCCCGACGCGCACGATGGCGAACATCATCCCCTTCTTCGAGGGGCACACGACGGCGCTGGTGTGGTCGCTGTTCTGGACGGCCGTGCTGTACTTCGACTACAGCTGGTTCCGCGAGCAGACCTGCCTGATCATCTGCCCCTACGGCCGCCTGCAGTCGACGCTGGTGGACTACGACACGGTCATCATCGGCTACGACGAGAAGCGGGGAGAACCGCGCGGTCACGGCGTGGACACCGGCGGCGACTGCATCGACTGCCGACGCTGCGTGGACGTCTGCCCCACCGGCATCGACATCCGCAACGGCCTGCAGATGGAGTGCATCGGCTGCACGAACTGCATCGACGCCTGCGACGAGATCATGGACAAGATCGGCAAGCCGCGCGGGCTGGTGCGGTTCGACTCGTCGCGCGGGTTCGAGACCGGCCGGGCGCGCCTGCTGCGGCCGCGGTTCTTCCTCTACGGGGCCATCATCGCCGTGCTGGCCGCGCTCTTCGTGCTGCGCGCCACCTCGCGCGAGTCGTTCCAGGTCACGGTCATGCGTTCGCAGGGGCTGCCCTTCGCCATCGAGAACGGGGTCATCCGCAACCTCTACACGCTGCACCTGCAGAACAAGACGGACCAGACGCGGGTCTACCGGCTGGCCCCCGCGACCGGGGCCCTGGCGGGACGCGCCGGCGTGGAGTACATCATCCCGCAGCAGCGGATCGAGCTGCCGCGGCTGGCGGACAGCCAGCTGACGGCGTTCGTGTCCATGCCGATGACCAGCTATGTCGAGGCGCAGGATTTCGCGTTCACGGTGACGGACTCGGCTTCGGGCATCGCCCAGGACATCAAGGTGCGGTTCCGCGGGCCCTGACCCGCGGCGACGCGCGAAGGACGCGACATGCGCAAGTGGCTTTACGACCGGCCCTGGATCTGGGTGGTGCTCTTCCTGGGCGCCCTGATCGGCGCCAGCGTGGCGACGGTGATCATCGCCGAGGTGAACAAACCGGAGATCGTCAAGCCGAAGGCGGTCCGCAAGGGCGCGCCGAGCAGCTCGGTGACGGCGCCTGAGCCGGCGACCATCGGCTGAGGATCGCCCCCGCGGTCTCGGTCGCCGGCGTGGGCGCTTACGCATCGCAAACGGCATTCTTCCCCCGAACCAGGAGCCCCGATCTTGTCCACGGAGCCGATCCGCCTGTCGCCGAAGCGCCTCCTGCGCGCCCTGAGCGCCGTCGCGGCCTTTCTCCTGCTGCTGAACCTGGCGCTGCAGTACGCGGTCCACGCTCTCGGGCTGGACCTGCACGGCCCGCTGTCGCAGGTCGACGTGGGGCGCGAGCGGAACCTGCCGACCGCCTTCACCGTGGTGCTGCTGTTGCTCTGCTGCCTCCTGGTGGCCGCGATCGGGGCCAGGACGCAGCAGGCGGGGGATGCGGATGCGGTGCGCTGGGGGATCCTGGCCCTGGGCCTGGCCGCCATGGCCTACGACGAGGCCTTCTCGGTGCACGAGCGGTTCATCGAGCCCGTCCGGTCGCTGCTGGGGCGGGACGACCCGCGGGATCTGGGCGCGCTGTACTACGCCTGGATCGTCCCGGGCGCGGCGCTGGTCGCCGCCGTCGGCCTGTTCTTCCTCGGATTCCTGCGCCGGCTGCCGGACTGGACGCGGCGGCGCTTCGTGCTGGCCGGCGCGCTCTACCTGGCCGGCATCCTGGGCCTGGAGGCGATCGGCGGCTGGTGGGACGCGCGGCACGGCCACGCGAACATGGTCTACGCCGTGATCTGCAGCGCCGAGGAGGGGTTGGAGATGGCCGGCCTGCTGGTCTTCCTGGCGGCGCTGCTGCGCACGGTGAACGAGCGCTTCGGCGAGCTGCGCCTCCGCTTCGACGGCGACGTCGCTTGAGCGGTCGCGGCGGCGCGCCCGCCTATTCCACGGGCACGAACAGGGAAGCGCCCGGTCCGATCGGCAGTTCCAGCAGCACCCAGGCGACCAGCAGAAGGCTCCAGCCGATGAGGAACGCCACGCTGTAGGGCAACATCGTGCTGATCACGGTGCCGATGCCCGCCTTCTTGTCGTAGCGGGCGATGAAGGCCACGATGAGCGCGAAGTAGCTCATCATGGGGCTGATGATGTTGGTGACGCTGTCCCCCACGCGGTAGGCCATCTGGGTGAACTCCGGGCTGTAGCCCAGCAGCATGAACATGGGGACGAACACCGGCGCCATGATGGCCCACTTGGCGCTGGCGCTGCCCATCACCAGGTTGATGACGGCGCTGATCAGCACGAAGGCGAGCATCAGGGGGATGGGCCCCAGCTCGAGGGCCTTGAGGCCGGCCGCGCCCTTGATGGCCATGATGAGGCCCAGGTTGGTCCAGTTGAAGTAGGCCACGAACTGGGCGGCGAAGAAGACCAGGACGATGTAGCTGCCCAGCGTCTCCATGCTCTTGCTCATGCCCTTCATCACGTCGCCGTCGCTCTTGAACGTGCCGGCGCCGATGCCGTAGGCCAGGCCGGTGAGGGCCGCCCCGACGAAGATCAGGGCCACGATGCCGCTCATGAAGGGCGAGTGCAGGATGCTGAACGTCTTGGGGTCGCGCAGGAAGCCCTGCTCCGGCAGCAGTCCCCACAGGATCCAGCCGGTGAACAGCAACCCGGCAGCAGCGGCGTACCACAGGCCCTTCTTCTCCTGCGGCGTGGCCGGGCGGATCTCCTCCGGCTTCTCGTCGCCCCTGTACGCGCCCAGGCGCGGCGCCACGATGCGCTCGGTGACCCACGTGCCGAGGCCGGCGATGAGGAAGGTGCTGACGAACATGAAGTAGTAGTTGCAGGCAGGGTTCACGGCATAGCCGGGATCCAGGATGTGGGCCGCTTCCTGGCTCAGGCCGGCCAGCAGGGGGTCGATGGTGCCGAGCAGCACATTGGCGCTGTAGCCGCCGGAGACGCCGGCGAAGGCCGCCGCCAGTCCCGCCAGCGGGTGGCGGCCGGCGGCCAGGAAGATCACCGCGGACAGCGGCACCAGCAGCACGTAGCCCACCTCGCTGGCGGTGTTGCTGATGACGCCGGCGAAGACCACCACGAAGGTGAGCAGCTTCCTCGGCGCGGCCAGCACCACGGCGCGCAGCGCGGCGCCGATCAGGCCGCTGCCCTCGGCGATCCCGATGCCGAGCAGGGCCACCAGCACGGTGCCCAGCGGGGCGAAGGCCGTGAAGTTGGTCACCATCTTCGTGAGGATCAGGTGCAGGCCCTCGACGCTCAGCAGGTTGACGGGCGTGACCACCGCGCCGGTGCCGGGGTGCACGACGCTCACGTCGAAACGGGCCACGACCCAGCTGAGCAGCACGACCAGCGCCGCGAAGCCGGCGAACAGCGTGGCGGGGTGGGGCAGCAGGTTGCCGGCGCGCTCCACGAAGGACAGGAAGCGGTCCAGCGCCGAGGTCCTGCCGCCGGCGGGTCGTGAATCCACGGGGTCTCCTCCCCTTCCGGAGCGGCGCGGGGCCGCTCGCCACGGACGATGAAGGGGGGAATCAACGCACGATCGGCCGTTCCGGCAACCCGCGGGCGCACGGCGCGCGCCCCGCGTTACAGCAGCGGATCCTGCGAATGGCTCTCCCCCTGCTCGTGCACGGCGGCGCGAGCCAGCATGTGCGAGGCGACCGGCAGGGTCACCAGCAGCAGCGCCAGGATGCCCGCCAGGCGGACCGTCCAGGCCGGGTCGCCGGCGACGAACATCGCGCCGACCAGGATCAGCGCCAGCGACAGCGTCACGGCCTTGGTCGCGGCGTGCTGGCGGGAGAGCGCATCCGGCAGCACCAGCACCCCGACGGCGCTGAACAGGAGGAACAGCGAACCGAGGCCGATCAGGCCGGCGCCCAGGACCATCATCGCGCACCTCCGCGGATGAGCGAGGCCCAGCCGATCGTCGCCACGACACCGACCAGCGCGAGCCCGAGCGCGACGTCGAGGAAGACCGCTCGCTTCGTCGCGAACGACGCGGCGACGCAGAGCGTGATCGCCCCCGCGAAGAGCAGGTCCAGGGCCACGATGCGGTCGGCCGCCGTCGGGCCCCGCAGCATGCGGACGACGGCCAGGCCCGACACCAGCAGCGCGCAGACGACGAGCGAAGTGGCGATCATCGGCTCCCCTCCGTCCCGAAGAGCGTCACGATCTCGCGCTCGAAGTCCCGGCGGATGCCGGCGACCGCGGCCGACGCGTTTTCGACGTCCAGCAGGTGCAGCAGCATCTCGCGGCGCTCGAAGTCGATGTCGACCGTCGTCGTGCCCGGCGTCAGCGTGATCAGGCACCCGAGCAGGGCGGCGCCGGTCTCCGTCATGGGCTCGAAGCGCAGGCGGACGAAGCCGGCCGCCGGCCGGCGGCGGCCGAGGGCGATCACCCGCGCGGTCTGCAGGCCGGATACGACGACGGCCCCCAGGAACCGCAGCAGCAGCCGGCTCGCCGCAAGCGCCTTCCTCATGGCGCTCCTCCCAGCGTCGCGGCGGCGGCCGCGCAGAACGCCGCCAGCGGCTCGGGGTTCAGGCTGATCCACAGCGTGCACGCCGCGAGCCCGCCGGCGGCCAGGTAGGCGGGAACCAGGCGGGTCCCGGCCGGCGGCCGCCAGCCCTCGTCGGGATGGCTCTTCCAGAACGCCTCCAGCCAGACCTTCACCATGGAGTACATCGTCAGCGCGCTCACCAGCAGCGCCGCCACCGCCCACGACGTGCGCCCGAGCGCGAACGCCTCGCGCAGGACGAGGAACTTCGCCCAGAAGCCCGAGAACGGCGGGATGCCGATCAGCGACAGCGCCGGCACCAGGAAGAGCGCGGCCAGGAGCGGCTTCGCGGCGTAGAGGCCGCCGATCCGCCGCAGGTCGTAGGACCCCGTCAGGCGGTACACGAGGCCCGCGATGAGGAAGAGGTTCGCCTTCACAATGATGTGGTGCAGCGTGTAGAAGAGCGCGGCGCCGGCGCCCTCCTGCGTGCCGAACGCGACGGCGAGCAGGATGTAACCGATCTGGCTGACGATGTGGAAGCCGAGGATCCGCCGGATGTCCCAGTGGTACGCGGCGCCGAGCACGCCGACGATCATCGTCGCGGTCGCGATCCAGCCGAGCGCCTCCGTCAGGACCGCCGGCGCCGGCGCCGCGACGGTGTACAGGGTCCGGAGCACCGCGTAGACGCCGACCTTGGTCAGCAGTCCGGCGAACAGCGCCGCCAGCCCGGCCGGCAGCGTGTGGTAGGAGGCGGGCAGCCAGGCGAAGAGCGGGAAGGCGCCGGCCTTCATGAGGAAGGCCAGCAGGAGCAGCGCCAGGATCGGGGTGAGCCGCTCGGCGCCGACGGCCCCGATCGCGCCGCGCAGGGCGACGAAGTTGAGGTGCCCCGTCGCCCCGTAGAGCAGCCCGACCGATGTCAGCAGGACCAGCGTGCCGGTGAGGTTCAGCGCCAGGTACTTGAGCGTGGCGTCCAGGTGCCTCAGACGGCCGCCCTGCGCGAGCAGGCCGACCGAGCAGATCAGCATGACCTCGAACCAGACGTAGAGGTTGAACAGGTCGGCGGTCGTGAACGCGCCGCCCACGCCGGCCAGCAGCCCGTGCACCAGGGGCAGGACCGCCGGGCCGCGCGCGCCCGGGTCCGCGCCCGCCAGGTCGTACACCAGGGCGGCGGCGCCCATGACGGCGGTCACCAGCACCAGGCTCGCCCCCAGGCGGTCGAGCGCCAGCTCGATGCCGTAAGGGGCGGGCCAGCCGCCGACGGCGACCCGCAGGACGTCGCCGCTCGCGGTCGCGGCGACCGCGGCCACGGCGCAGCCGAGGAACGCCGCCAGTCCGGCGAAGCTCAGCGCGGCCTGGGCTCGCGGGCGGTTCCACGCCAGCGCCGCGGCGAACGCGGTCACGAGAGGCACGGCAATGGGGGCCACGGGCAGGAGCGACGCGCTCATCGGGCGTCCTCCCCGGCGGGTTCCAGCGGCGGCTCGACCGCGTCGGTCGGAGCCGGCTCGGCGGCGCGCAGGGCGTCGACGTCGTCGGTCCCGGCGGCCTTCATCACGCGGACCGCGAGCAGGAAGGAGAACGCGGTGAAGGCGAAGCCGATCACGATCGCCGTGAGCACCAGCGCCTGGGGCAGCGGATTCGTGCCGCTGGCGAGAACGGTCTCGCCGGCCTGCAGGATGGGCGGCTGGCCGGCGCCGATTCGTCCCGCGCCGAACACGACGAGGTTCACGGCGGCGCCCAGGAGGGACAGGCCGACGACGCAGCGAAACACGTCGCGCGAGAGCGCCAGGTACACGCCCGCGGCGACGACGATCGACACGGCGACGGCGAAGACGACGATCACGCGTCCTCCTCCCGCGCGTGAAGGTCGATCAGCGCCAGGACGATCCCCGTCAACCCGCCCCAGACCGCCAGGTACACCCCGCCGTCGAAGGCCATCACCGTGGAGACCTTCAGGTCGGTGAAGCCGAGCGGGATCTTCCACCATGCATGCGTGAGGAAGGCGCGGCCCTGGACGATCGCCGGGAGGCCGGACACGATCGCCAGCAGCACGCCCGCGGCCATCAGCGCGACCGGGTCGCGGAAGGGCAACCGGCGCCGCGCGGCATCGGACCCGAAGGCCATGGCCACCAGCACGGTCCCGCAGACCGCGACCAGCCCGCCGATGAAGCCGCCGCCGGGCTCGTTGTGGCCGCGATAGAGGATCCACAGCGAGAACAGGATCATGACCGGGTAGAGCCACCGCGCGGCCACTTCGAGAATGAGGGCGCGGGGACTCACGCGGACCTCCGCCGCCGCAACGCGGCGATCAGCGTGACCGAGGCCACGAAGGAGAAGGCCACCACCGCGATCTCGCCCAGGGTGTCGAGCCCGCGGAAATCGACGATGATCACGTTCACGACGTTGCGGCCGTAGGCCGCGAGCAGGCTCTGCTCGCCGAAGTACCGGGCCAGGGCGCCGTCCATCGGCAGCGCATGGACGAACAGCAGCAGGGCGCCGAAGAGCCCCCCGACGCCGACGGCGACGAGACCGGCCCCCACCCGCACGCGCGCCTCGGGCCGGCCCCGGTCCCGGCCGCCGCGACGCAGCACGAGCAGGAGCGACGCGATCACGACGACATACACCGTCTCGACCGCGAACTGCGTGAAGGCCAGGTCCGGGGCGCCGGTGAAGAGATACAGCGCGGCGCTGCCGAAGCCGACGAGACCGCTCGCGAGCAGCAGCAGCAATCGGCCGCGGATGAAGCAGGCGGCGACGGCGCCGAAGGCCAGCGCGGCCAGAGCCGCCGCGACGGGCAGGGTGAGCGGCGCGCCGCCGTCCGTCCGCGGCGGCAGACCGGCGGCAAGGAGCGAGACCCAGCCGACGACGGCCACGGCCAGGAAGGCCACGGTCAGGTAGCCGGTGAGGCGTCCGTGCTGGATGAGACGCGAGACGCGCGCGGCGCTCCACGCCAGGGTCTGCAGGGACCGCTCGTACTGCTTCAGGCCCGAGAATCCGTGCATGCGGCCGCGCACCTTCTCGAACGCCCCGTGGATCTGGTCCCAGAACCAGAAGACGACCGCGCCGAGGCTGAACGTCAGCGCCAGCGACTTCAGCGTCGTCCCCGCCTCCAGCTTCAGCATGACCAGCGGACCGCCGGCGCCGGGCGTCATGGCCCGCGCGGCTTCGGCGAGCAGCGCGTCGGCGAACGCCGGGTGGATGCCCAGCACGACGCCGCAAAGAGCGACGACGATCGGCGGCATCGTCATCGCGAGCGGACCCTCGTGAGCCTCGCACGTCTCGTTCCGGCCGGGATGCCGCCAGAAGACGCGGATGGCGGCGACGGCGGCGACGGCCACGCCGACCGCGCTGAACACGTAGTTGGCGTACTTGCCCACGTCGAGGAGGCCCGGGTCGAGCGCGTCCTTCGCCGTGGCGATGACGTCCTTGGCGATGTAGCCGAACGAGGTCGGCAGGCCGGCCATCGACACGCCGGCCAGCAGCGCGGCGGCGGCGGTCCACGGCATCGCGACGCGGAGCCCGCCCAGATTGTCGATGATCCGCGTCCCCGTCCCATGGTCCACGTTGCCCGCGACGAAGAAGAGCGGCGCCTTGTACAGCGCGTGGGCGACCAGGAACGTCGCCACGGCGATGGCCGCGCCGTCGCCCGGCAGGCCGACGAGCATGACCAGCGTGCCGAGCGCCGCGACGGTGGACCAGGCGAGCACGCGCTTGAGGTCGCGTTCGCGCACGACCTGGACGATGCACCACGCCGCGGTGTAGGAGCCGACCACGACCAGCGCGGCCTGCCAGGCGCCGCGGTCCCCGAACGCCGGGTCGAGCCGGGCCAGCAGATACACGCCGAGCTTCACCATCGTCGCCGAGTGCAGGTAGGCGGAGACCGGCGTGGGCGCCGCCATGGCGTTCGGCAGCCAGAAGTGGAACGGGAACTGCGCGCTCTTGGTCATGCAGCCGATGACGGTCAGGGCCACGCCCGCGACCAGCCCCCGCGTCGGCTCCAAGTCCGGCGCGACCGCGATCAGGCCCGAGAGCGAATACGTGCCCGCCTCCCGTCCCAGGAGCAGGAACCCCGCGAGCAACGCCAGCCCCCCGGTCCCGGTCACGAGGAAGGCCTGCTGCGCCGATTTGCGGCTGGCGGCCAGGTGATGGTCGAAGCCGACCAGGAGGAACGAGGTCAGGCTCGTCAGTTCCCAGAAGACGAACAGCAGGATGAGGTTGTCGGCGGCGACGCATCCGATCATCGCGCCCATGAAGAGGGCCAGCAGAAGGTAGAGTCTTCCTGTGCGCGGATTGCCCGCCATGTACCCGGATGCGTACACGAAGACCGCCGAACCGATGCCGGTGATCAGCAGGAGGAACAGCGCGCTGAGACCGTCGAGCCGGAAGGCGAGCGGCACGCCGAACGTCGGCGCCCACGGAATGGACGCGGTCAGGGGCAGGTCGTTGCGGACCAGCAGCGCGACGAGGGCGCCGAGCAGGGCGAACGGCAGCAGGCACCAGAGCGCGTGCCACCGCGTGTCCGCGTGCGTGTGCCCGTGGCTGTTACCTTCGCGTCCCATGTTTCCGCTTGCACCTGTCCAGTATGCGCGCACTTGTTCAGCCGGCCGGCAAGCCCCGCGCCGGCGGCGGACGGCACATGACCCTGAATGGGTATTATCGGGTCGGACGCCCAAACGTCAAGGCGCGCGGTCGCCCGCAGCCGACAGGTTGCCGGCAGATTGACGGCAGGCGCCGCTCAGGGGCGCGCCGCGCGCCCGCGCCAGAACGCGTAGTAGACCGGCAATCCCAGCGCCGCCACGACGACGCCTGCCGCCGCGCGCCAGCCCTGGTCGTGCAGGTCGCTGGCGATGAGCGCCACGGTCACCAGGATGAACACGACCGGCGTTGCGGGGTAGAGCCAGGTGCGGTAGTCCGAGAGCCGGCGCCCCTCGCGCCGCTCGCGCGAGCGCTGGCGGAAGAGCGCGGCGGTGGTCAGCGCGTAGAACAACCACGACGTGGTGACGAACCAGCCGGAAACGTCCTCGAAGCTGCCCGCGGCCCACAGCCAGAGGCACGAGAGCGCGGCCTGCACCCACAGCGCCAGCGCCGGCGTGGCCCGCCGCGGGTCCAGCGCCGCCAGCGGCCGCCACAGCAGGCCGTCGGCCGCCATCGCCTGCGTCACGCGCGGTCCCGTCAGCACCGACCCGTTGGCGGTGCCGAACGTGGAGACGGCCACCAGGACCGCCAGCGCGCGGCGGCCCCAGTCGCCCAGCAGGCGCCCGATCGTCTCGGAGCCGACCGCCGGGATGGCGGCCACCTCGGCCGGCGAGAGCACGGCGTAGTAGGCCAGGTTGGTCAGCACGTAGACGACGATGACCAGCACCGTGCCGCCCAGGATGCCGATGGGCAGCGCGCGGCGCGGGTCCTTGATCTCGCCGCCCACGTAGGTCGAGTCGGTCCAGCCGTCGTAGGCGAAGAGGATCGGGATCATCGCCAGCACCAGGCCCAGCAGCAGGGAGGGGTGCCCGGTGGCGGGGCCGGCCTCGGCCACGGCGCGCTGCGCTTCCGGGCCTGGGCCCGAAGCCGGCAGCGTGAAGGCGCACACGCACAGCGCGGCGATGCCGGCCACCTTGAGCGTCGTAAACAGCGTCTGCGTGCGCACCCCCTCGCGCACGCCCAGCCAGTTGACGAACGTCAGCAGCAGGATGGCCGCGACGCCGGCCGGCAGCTTCGCCGCGTCCGGCAGCCCCGTCGCCTGGCAGAAGTAGAGCGCAAACACGCTGATCACCGAGGCGATCAGGGTCGGCTTGATCACCCACAGGTTGGCCCAACCGAAAACGAAGCCCCAGGCGTCGCCGAAGCCCTCGCGGATGAACACGTAGAGGCCGCCGGTGCGCGGATGCGCCACGGCCAGCTCGGCCAGCACCAGCGAGCCGCACAGCGACAGCGCCCCGCCCAGCACCCAGGCCAGCACCACCAGCGACAGCGAATCGAGGTGCTGCCCCACCGTGTGCGGGCTGCGGAAGATCCCCGAGCCGATGATGTTGCCGACGGTGATGCAGATCGCGGCGTACAGGCCGATCTGCCGCAGGGGCGCGCCGTGCGCGGCGGCGGGCGCGGGGTGGCGAGGAGCCATCGGCGGGTCTCCGGGGTCGGCGGTGGCAGCGGAGCGTCACGGCGACGGCGGCCCGCCGTCGCGAAGGCGCAGGGTAGCACGGGCCGGGGGCGTTGTCGCCTGCGGGGATGGGCGTGAGTCGCGCGCCGGGGCGCGCCCGGCTCGTCAGAAGGACGGGCTCACCACACCGGGCCGTCGGCGCTGCGGTCGCGGTCCTCGAACCGGCAGGGGCTCTTCTCGACGTGTCCCCGGTAGCACTCGTCGTGGGTGATGGCGTAGTGCTCCTCGAGAGCGTGGCACAGCAGGGGCCGCTGCAGCCAGCGGCCGTCGCCGCCCAGCAGCACCGACACGTCCAGTGCGGAGGCCTGCCCGTGGTAGTGGCCGAACAGCTTCACGCAGCCCGGCGCGACGCCCTCCTCGGCCAGGCACTCGACCAGGCCGCAGAGGGTGTCGGAGAAGTAGTGGTCGTAGAGCGGTTCCCTGCCCCGGCCCGCGAGGATGTCCACCCACGCTTCGTAGGTGTACGGCAGGGTCCGGTCGCGCTTGGAAGCAGGTCTGTCGGTGGAAGCAGGGGGCGCCATGGCGGCCTCCTTCCGGTCGTCGGCAACGATCATGAGGTTGCCGGGTCAGTATGAACGCCAGGGCGGGATGTGTCAATGTACGGGACGGTCCCGCGCGGGCACCGGCGCGGACGGCGAGTTGCGCCGGCGCAAGCGGCGCGAGCCGCGCAGGCCGCCCGGAATCGCGCGTGACGGCGTGCCCTAGCCCGCCCCCACCGCCACCTCGCCCGCGGGCGTCGCGGCGACGCGCGCGCCTGCGGTGTCCGCGCCCGCGCCGTCCGGCAGCGCCTGGAAGTGACGCTCCGGGTCGAAGCCGCCGGCCAGCAGCGCGCCCAGTTCCACGTGCCCGTTCATGGGCGTGACGGCGGGGATGCCCCACTTCGCCTTGAACACCGACCACTGGCGCTGGATCTGCGCGGCGTAGTCGATGCCCGCGGCCGCGAAACTGCGGCTTCCGAAGTGGTGGATGAAGACGCCGCGCGCGATCAGGCACTCGTAGCCCGCCAGGTGCGCGCGCAGGCAGTAGTCGTTGTCCTCGTAGTTGCCCAGCCCGAAGACCTCGTCCAGGCCGCCCAGGCGCGCCAACAGCTCGCGCTTGATCAACAGGCACATGCCGGTCAGGCGCATGGTGCGCTCGACCTCGCCCTCATGGCGCGCCGACTCCGCCGCGGCGAACGCGGCCAGACCCGCCAGGCTCTCCTGGTCGTAGCCCACCTGATCCAGCCGCTGCAGGCCGGAGATGTTGTTCGTCACCGGGCCCACCAGGCCGGCGCGGGGCCGGCTCTCGGCGACCGCGATCAGCTTCTCCAGCCAGCCGTGCGTCACCACGGTGTCGCTGTTGAGCAGCACCAGGTGGCGGCCGCGCGCGGCGGCCAGGCCCTGGTTGCAGGCGCGGGCGAAGCCCAGGTTCCCGTCGTTGCGCAGCAAGCGCACGCGCTTGTGGTCGCGGGCCAGGCCCTGCAGGTAGGCGGGCGTGCCGTCGGTGCTGCCGTTGTCGACGAAGACCAGTTCGTGGCGCGCGTCGGTGTGCGTCAGCAGCGATTCCACGCACAGCCGCGTGTACTCCAGCGCATTGCAGGTCGGGACGATGACCGAGGCCATCGGCGCCGGCGCCGCGCCCACGGGAGCGCCCGGGCTGCGCCCGTGGTGGTAGTGGCCGAACGGGAAGGCGAGGGCGGGCTCCACCCAGGGACGGATGCCGCCGTTCTCCTGCGCGACGGCGCCGCCGGCGGCCGGCGCCACGAAGTCGGGCCGCGCGCTCTCCAGCCACGAGGCGGTCACCAGCACCAGGTCGTCGGCCGCGGTCAGCTCGTCGCGCAGCGGGTCGGCGTCGGGGTCGTTCTCGGCCACGCGCAGGCGCGTCATCACGCTCTCGGGGCGGTACACGCAGTGCCAGCCGCGCGAGCCGAGGCGCAGGCAGAGGTCCACGCCCGCGGGCTCGCCGTCGGCCATCGCCTTGCTGCGGCCGAACTCGCGGCCGATGCACTCGTCGAAGCCGCCGACGGCGAAGAACGCCGAGGCGCGCACGCACAGAGCCTCGCCGGCCAGGCACTGCACCGCGAGCGGGCGCAGCGAGGCGGGCAGGTCCGCCGGGCGCCCGGCGTGCAGGCTGCGGCCCGACAGGCGGAAGCGCCGCGGCTGCCGCTCCCAGCGCAGCAGCGCCAGCCCGGCATGGTCGATGCGCCCGTCCTGCAGGATCACCTTGCCGGCCACGGCGCCGACCAGCGGGTCGCGCTCGAGCGTGTCGACCAGCGACTCGGACCACTGCGGCCCCAGCACCAGGCCCGGGTCCAGGAACATGATGGCGCGGCCGCGCGCGGCGCGCGCCCCGCGGTTGCGCGCG
>CAYNPY010000003.1:41448-64183 GCA_964399195.1 uncultured Fibrobacteraceae bacterium | reverse complement strand
GTTCGGGGGGGGGGGGGCGGCGGGGGGCGCCGGCCCGGGGGGGCCCCCCCCCCCCGCGGCCCTCGCGCGTCCCGTCGGCCACCAGGCGCACCTCGGCCCTTTCGGCCAGCCCGGACAGGAATTGGGCGCTGCCGTCGCTGGAGCCCTGGTCCACGACGATGACCTCGAACGGCACCGCTGGCGCCTGGCCGCGCAGCGTCGCGAGCGTGAACTTCAAGGCGTTCAACTGGTTACGGCAGGCGATGACCACGGACAGCAACGGCCCGGGTACGCTCATGGCGGCACTCCTGGTCGGCGGCGGCGGGGGTCTGGCTCGGTCCTGACCGGGCCGATGCAAGCCCCGGACCGCGCGCCCGCGGCGGCAGATCCTGCCGGGCGGCCGGAACGGCGGCTCAGCGCACGAGCACGAGCTTCGCTGTCTCCACCACCGCACCAGCTTCCAGCCGTGCGAAGTACGCGCCTGATGGCGCCGCGCGTCCCGCGTCGTCATGGCCGTCCCAGGTGGGACGATGCTCTCCCGCCGCCAGCGCGCCGTCCACCAGCGTACGGACGACGGCGCCGCGCGCGTCGTGGACGCGCAACCGCACCGGGCCGGACGTCGGCAGCGTGAACGCCAGTTCGGTGCGCGGATTGAACGGGTTGGGCCACGCCGGGCGCAGCAGCGCATTGCCGCCGCCGGGCGAGGCGGGGACACCGCTCAGCGCCGCCAGGAACGCAGGGTCCCCGCTCCAGCAGGCGAGCCCGGCGCTGGGCCGGCCGGCAACCTTGGTGAACGAACCGCAGAGCCAGAGATTGCGCCCGGCGCTGACAAGGTCGCTCACGCGCCCCGACGAGTTGCCCGTGACGCCGGAGCCGACCGGCATCCAGGTCGCGCCGGTCCACATCGCCAGACCGTGCGCCTCGACATCGCCGACGCGGTCGAAGTCGCCGGCGGCGAACAGGTAGCCGCGATGGCAGACGAGTTCCGTGACCTCCCCGCCGAATTCGTCCCCGAGCTGCCGCCAGCCGCCGGGGTCCAGGAGCGCCACGCTCGCGGCCGGGCCCCAGCCGTCGCGATAGACCGCCGCCAGACCGTCGTCGCCGAGCGAGGCGAGCTTCGTCACTGCGAGCGCCCCGTCCGGATTGCCGAGGTCCTCCCAGGCGGCGCCGATGCGGCGCAGGACGTGGCCGCAGGGCACGCTGCCGGTGGCGGCGATCTGACCGGCCAGCACGAGAGCGCCGCCGTGCAGGCAGGCGTCGGCGACGTAACCGTCGGGTTCGAGCCCCGGCAACGGCGCCAGCATCCCCGTGGGCAGGGCGACCCGCCAGAGGGTCCTGCCATGGAGCGCGTGCAGTTCGTCGCCGATCGGCACGAGATACGCTTCCCAGGCCAGGGAATCCCAGGCAAACAGCCGCTCCCAGGCGGCAACGCTGTTCTGCCACGTGAGCCGGCAGATCTCGGACGTGAAGATGTCGATCTCAGAGCGCGCGTAGACGCCGTAGGTCTCCGGCCCGATCACGGCCACATCGGTGAACCAGCCGTCCGAGCCGAGGTCGGCGCCCGCTCCCCAGGGGTACCAGAGTCCTTCCGCCGCCAGGACGGCGCGGTCGAAGCACCTGCCGCCGGCGATGCGGAAGCTCCCCACCGCGATCGCGGCATCGCCGAGCGGGGCCAGCGCGTGGAAGCCGTCGTCGCAGCCGTCCCCCGGGACGAAGGCCGCGCGGAAGCCGGCTCCGCCGCACGCGATCAACCCCGGCGAGACGATGCCGGGCACCGCGGCCGGGTCGGCCTGCAGCAGCAGGTCGCCCCCCAGTTCGGTCATCACCCGCGAGGTGAATCCGCCCAGGCCCGTCCAGGCGCCATCCTGCCAGGCCCGGATCAGCGGAAACCACAGATACGGCGCGGCCCGCCACCAGTGCGAGACCACCAGACGATCGCCCCAGGCGGAGATGGATTCGATCTGCGATCCGGACAGGATCACGTTCCAGGCGCCGCCGTCCCAGAGCGCGACGTTGCCGAGGCCCGAATTGGAGGTGGTCGCGACGGCCACCGCCCCGTCGACGACCGCCAGGCCGACCGCCGGTCCGCTCAGGCCGGCGCCGAGGGGCAACACCGCGACGCCGTCCCAGGCGAAGGCATGGTTCACGGCCACGCCGCGCGCCTGGGTGAACGAGCCTGCCACGTAGAGCAGCCCGCCGTGCTCGGCCAGGAAGCGGACATCGCCGTTGGTCTGCAGCACATTCGTCCACGCGACGCCGTCCCAGCGGTAGGCGCCGGCCTGGAGATGGCCGCCGTAGCTGGCGAGCGCCTTGACCGTCACCCCCGGCAGACCGGCACCGACGGGCTGCCAGGACTTGCCGTCCCAGCGGGCGACACGCTCCACGACCGTGCCGCCGGAACGCGTGAACTGCCCGCCGGCGATCAGTTCGCCCTCGTGCTCGGCGAAAGCCATGACGGTGCCGTTGAGTCCCTCGCCGACGGCCGTGCCGCGGGCGAGCAGCCCGTCCTGCAGTTCGAACCGAACGACGTTCAGGGCAGGCCGGTCTTCGACCGCCGCAAGGGTTCCCCCGACCACGACGCCCCCCGAGAACGGGCGCAGCGCCCACACGGACCCTTGCAGCCCGGCGGGGTGGAAGCCGTCGCGCCACCAGACGTCGGCGGGGAGTTGGGCGCGCGCGGCCGGGGTGGCTGTCGCCAGCAACATCGTGAGCATGAGAATCCGATGGGCGCGGTGGAACATGGAGTCCCCCGATCTCACAATGCATTCGCGGGCGAGATGTCACGTTGAGTATAGCCGAACGGCCTTCGGCGCAACAGGGGCCTGGCGGCAGGGATGCCCGCCGCGCCGCGGTCAGGCCGCCCGCACGAACACGTCCGCCCCCAGCGCCGGCTCGGCCGTGAAGCCCACCTTGCGCAGGTACCAGCGATGCTTGTCGCTGCCGCCCGTGGCCACGAAGCGGCGCGCGTCCGGGCACTCCACGACCGACGACCAGGCCTGGTAGAAGTAGTGCGCGCAGCGGAAGTCGCGGTAGGACGGGATCACGTAGTCCAGGTGCACGCGCAGGTCGCCGCCGGGGCCGGGCTCGCAGACGACCAGGCCCACCGGCTGCATGTCGCGCAGGATGAAGACGATGCGCGGGTCGGCGACGGCGTCGGCGTCGAAGCCGGGACTGAAGCGGGCGATGTCCTCGCGGTGGAACGCCAGGAAGCGCTGCAGGTAGCGGTTGTCGCGGCGGCGGATGGCCAGCAGCTCGAAGGCCTCGCTGCGGCCGGGCTGCATCCGCGCCAGGAAGACGACGTTGACCACGGCGATGAAGCCGTTGACCAGCAGCACCGGCACGGCGCCCACCAGCCAGCCGTAGACCGCGAACAGGCTCGCGCCCAGCAGGTTCAGGGCGCGCAGGCGCGCCAGCGAGTTCATGGTCAGCGACACGGCCACCAGCACGGAGGCGGCGTAGCCGAGGATCTCGATCCAGTTCATCGCGCCCTACTTCACCAGGGTCAGGCGCCGCGACATCACGCCCGCCTCCGTCGCCAGCCGGCACGCATAGCTGCCCGAAGCCACCGGCCGGCCCCGTTCGTCGCGGCCGTCCCACACGGCGGCATGCCGCCCCGCCGGCAACTCGCCCGCCACGAGCGTCGCCACGCGGCGGCCGTCCAGCGAGTAGATCGCCAGCTCCGCGCGCCCCGGCGTCGCCAGGTCGAACGACACCGTCGTCGACGGGTTGAACGGGTTGGGGTACGGCGCGCCCAGCGCGGTGACCGCGGGCGCGGCAAGCGGCAGGTCCACCGCGCTGGCGACGCCCTGCTGGATGGTCAGCACGCGGTCGACCGCCACGTTGAGCCGCACGCTCGTCGTGCCGTCGGGCCAGCGCACGATCACGCTGTCGGCCACGGCGGATGCGCCCAACCCGAAGGCCACCCGCCGCGCGTGCTGCGCCAGGCTCTCGCCGCCGCCGGACACGTGCCTCAGCTGCGAAGCGCCGCCACTGACCAGCCGCACGGTGGCGCCGATGGCGTCGCGCTGTGTGCCCGCGCCCACCAGGTCCAGGTGCAGCCAGTGGCCGCGGCCGGCGATCGCGTTGCGCAGGAGCACGTTCGGCGCGCCGTCGCGCGAGAGGTAGAGGTCCAGGCCGCCGTCGCCGTCGAGGTCGCCGCAGGCCACGGCCGTGGTGCTGCCCTGCGCGGCCGGCACCAGCTGCGAGGCCGCGAACTGTCCGGCGCCGTCGCCGAACAGGAGCAGGTCCGGCTGGTCCTTGCGCGCCACGTAGATGTCCAGGGCGCCGTCGTTGTCGAAGTCGGCCAGGGCCAGGCCGCGGCCGTTGCCGCCGTCGCCCAGGCCCGGGCCGGTGATCGTCTCGAAGTACGCGCCCTGGTTCCGGTAGCAGACGTCGACCTGGCCGTCGTTGACCAGGTAGAGATCCAGGTCGCCGTCGCCGTCCAGGTCGCCCCAGGCGGCCGCCTGGCCCGCATTGGCATTGGCCATCACGCCGGTCGCCATGAAGCCCGCCAGGCCGACGTTCTGCACCAGCTGGTTCGCCTGCCAGGCCAGGACGCGGTAGACGTCCTGGTCGCCGTCGCCGTCATAGTCGGCCCAGGGCGCCGCCGTGCCGTTGCCGACGGCCTGCAGCGCGGCGATCCCCTGGCCCACCAGGAAGAACTGCCCGCCGCCGATGTCGCCGAACGAGCGGAAGATCTGGCTCGCCGCGCCGTCGTTGACCAGGTGCAGGTCGAGCAGGCCGTCGTTGTCGTAGTCGACCCACGAGGCGGCGCGGCCGGGGCCTGCGTCGTCGACGCCGAACTGGGCGATGTTCGTCCAGGCGCCGCCGCCTGAGACCAGCAGGCGGTTGGCCTGCCCGTCGCGCGTCAGGTAGACGTCCTGGTCGCCGTCGCCGTCGAAGTCGGCCCAGGCCGCGGCCATCGTCAGGCCCGCTTCGGCCAGGAGCCCCGTCGCGACGTCCGTGAACGTCAGGTTGCCGTCGTTGCGCAGCAGGCGGTTGGCCGTGCCGCGGTTGCAGATGAACAGGTCCAGGTCGCCGTCGCCGTCGAAGTCCACCAGGCTGACGCCGCGGCCGGCGCCCGTGTCACCGAGTGAGCCGGCCGAGGTGGCGACGAACGGCGGGTCCTGGTACGTGCCGCCGAGGGCCAGCGGCGGCCCGCTCTCGGTCACGGCGCCGGCGGCCACCGGCGCTGCCGGCAGCGACCAGCCCGGCACGGGCAGCCAGGTCAGCGTGTAGGTTCCGGCGTCCCAGACCAGGACCACCGCGTCGCCGCTGCCGGTCTCGAGGAAGCCGTTCGGCCCTTCCAGCCGCCACGGGGCCAACAGGCCAGCGGGCTGGACGGTGATCGACACGGCCAGCGAGCCGACCGACGGCCGGTAGTTGAAGGTCATCGTCGGCGCGCTGGCGCTGACGCCGTCGATGAAGACGGGCGCCGCGGCGCCGTTCCACCAGGTGGCCGCCGGGCTGGTGACGGGCGTGAACAGCACGTGGTCGGGCGCCGACCACAGGTCGGTGGCGTCGCCCTGCCCGATGCCGTTCTCCAGGTCCCAGCGACCGTCCGCCTGCACCAGCGTCGTGTAGTAGTGCTGCGTCGGCGTCATCTGCTGGTTGTTGTTGCTGCCGTTGGTGTCGACGTGCCAGATCGCCAGGCCCGTGTCCGGCAGCGAAGCGTCGCGGCCGGTGCGCTGACGGTTCTCGATGAGGTAGTACTCGTTGGGGTACGAGGGGCGGTTCACCTTGTAGAACTGGTTGACGCCGGCCGTGACCGGGAGATTGGCGACCGCGGTGGTCAGGGTGGTCAGCGACGTCGACCAGCCGGACATCATGCGGAACGGGGCGCTCGGCTGCACCGGATTGTTGGCCGGTCCGCTGTTGCACATCAGGCAGAAGCGGCCCACGCCGGAGGAATCGCCGTCGTAGTCGTAGAGGTCGGGCCACCCGCACAGCATGTGGCCGTTCTCGTGGCAGAACGTGCCCAGCGACGGCCCGCTGCCGATGTTCGTGATCTGGTAGCTGCCGGTCGTGACGCCGTCGGCCGAGTAGGAGATGCTGCTGGCGTGCGGCCACAGCCCCTGCGCCCAGCCCTGCGTCGGCTCGCCGGCGTAGAACACGTTGAGGGCGTCGACACGGCCGTCGCCGTTGGCGTCGTACAGGCTGTAGTTGAAGCCTTGGTTGTTCAGCCAGATCAGCGCCTCGCGGATCA
This sequence comes from uncultured Fibrobacteraceae bacterium, assembly GCA_964399195.1. Classification (GTDB taxonomy): domain Bacteria; phylum Krumholzibacteriota; class Krumholzibacteriia; order LZORAL124-64-63; family LZORAL124-64-63; genus CAINDZ01. The sequence continues at coordinate 57,999 of CAYNPY010000003.1, read as the reverse complement.
GTTCGCGGGCGCGCTGGCCGTAGGTCACCGCGCTGGTGTCGTAGTAGGTCTTGGGCTGCGCCGCGCGGTAGTAGACGGTCGGCACGAAGTTGGTGTAGGTCAGCAGCCCGTCCGACACGTCGTGGAAGTAGTCGCGCACCGAGCCGTTGTTGCCGTAGCCCGTGTAGCCGGGCAGGTTGAGGTAGGCCTCGAAGTCGGCGGCGGGGATGGTCCAGGGCTGGTCGCTGAAGTCGATCAGCAGGGTGATGCCCTTGACGTCGCCGGTGACGACCGCGGCGCCGGCCTTGCTCGCGTCCCGGAACGCTGGCAGGCCCTCGGCGTCCAGCACCTCGCGCGTGGCGGCCGCCTGCCGGCGCCGCTCCTCGAGCGGAAGGCGCAGGCGCGGCGTCAGCCCCAGCGTCGACAGCGCGGGATCGCCGGCCCGCACGCCCGTGCTGACCAGCGAACGGCCGTCCGCGGCCAGCCGCGCGTAGCAGATGACGCCCGTCGTCTCGTCGCGCACCAGCGTGTAGCCGTCCAGCGACTCGATGTGCTGGTAGAACTCGTCGCCCCAGACCACCACCGGCACCACGGCGCCGTCGGGCTGGCGCAGGTCGTAACGGTCGCCCCAGTGCGGCGCGGCCAGGGCGGCCGCCGCGCTCAACGACAGCGCGATCAGGACCAGGACGAAAGAGACGCGGGACGCGGGCGCGGGATGGCGGCGCAGCGGGCGATGGCGCATGGCTCGGCTTTCGGGCTGGTGTGCGTTGGCGGTGGCGCGATGCGCACCGGGAGCCGGGAGTCGCCGCACGACGGCCGGCCGCAGGCTCCCGAGCGTCATAAGATACGCATCCATGATACCATCCGACAAATGCCAGGACAATCTGCGATTCGCCGCGGGCTGGTCGCGCGCGGCCGCGGGGAAGTCCGCGCCCTTCCGCGCCGCGATCGGCAACGATGGGGAACGACGGCGGACGGGATCGACGGGCGCTCAGTTGCGCCGGCGCCAGCGCCTAGACCTTCCCGACCAGCTTCTTGTGCGCCTCGATCAGCTGGTCCACCACGCCCGGGTCGGCCAGCGTGGTGACGTCGCCCAGGCCGGTGTATTCGCCGGCGGCGATCTTGCGCAGGATGCGCCGCATGATCTTGCCCGACCGCGTCTTGGGCAGGCCCGGCACGATCAGGATGGCGTCCGGCGTCGCGATGGGGCCGATCACGTGCCGCACCTGCTCCTTGAGCGCGCCCACCAGCTCGCCGGGGGCGGCGCCGTTGGCGTCGGCGCTCAGGATCACGTACGAGAAGATGCCCTGGCCCTTGATCTCGTGCGGGAAGCCCACCACCGCGGCCTCGGCCACGGCCTCGTGCGCCACCAGCGCGCTCTCGACCTCGGCCGTGCCCAGGCGATGCCCGCTGACGTTGATCACGTCGTCGACGCGGCCGGTGATCCAGTAGTAGCCGTCCTCGTCGCGCCGGCAGCCGTCGCCGGTGAAGTAGTAGCCGGGGTACTGCGTGAAGTAGGTCTCGTGGAAGCGCTGGTGGTCGCCCCAGACCGTGCGCGCCTGGCCGGGCCACGTGCGCTCGATGCAGAGATTGCCCGTCACGCCGTTGCCCTCGAGGATCTGGCCGTCGGCGTCCATCAGCAGCGGCTTGACGCCGAAGAACGGCAGGGTCGCCGAACCGGGCTTCAGCGGGGTGACACCGGGCAGCGGCGTGATCATGATGCCGCCGGTCTCGGTCTGCCACCAGGTGTCCACCACGCAGCAGCGCTTCTTGCCGACCTTCTCCCAGTACCACTTCCAGGTCTCGGGGCTGATGGGCTCGCCGACGGTGCCGAGCACGCGCAGCGACTCGCGCGAGGAGCCCGCCAGGAACGCGTCGCCCTCGCGCGCGATCGCGCGGATGGCGGTCGGCGCCGTGTAGAAGATGTTCACCTTCAGGTCGTCGACGATCTGCCAGTAGCGGCCGGCGTCGGGGTAGGTCGGGATCGACTCGAACATCACGGTGGTGGCGCCGTTGGCCAGCGGCCCGTAGATGATGTACGAGTGGCCCGTGATCCAGCCGATGTCCGCCGCGCAGAAGTAGACGTCGCCGGGGCGGTAGTTGAAGACCATGCGGTGCGTCATCGAGGCGTAGACCATGTAGCCGCCGGTCGTGTGCATGACGCCCTTGGGCTTGCCCGTCGAGCCGGACGTGTAGAGGATGAACAGCGGGTCCTCGGCCCCCACCCACTCGACGGTGCAGGTCGAGCGCTGTTTCTTCATCTCGTCGTCCAGCCAGAAGTCGCGTCCCGCCCGCATCGGCGAGGCGTGGTCCGTGCGCCGGGCCACCAGCACGCGCTTGACCGTTTCCAGGCCGTCGACGGCGCGATCGACGGTCTCCTTCAACTTGATGGTCTTGCCGCCCCGGTAGCCCTCGTTGGCCGTGACCACGACGTGGCACTCCGCGTCCAGGATGCGGTCGCGGATGGCGTCGGCGCTGAACCCGCCGAAGATGATCGAGTGCACGGCGCCGATCCGCGCGCAGGCCAGCATCGTGTAGGCCAGCTCGGGGATCATCGGCATGTAGATGGCGACGCGGTCGCCCTTGCGCACGCCGTGGGCCTTCAGCACGTTCGCCACGCGCGCCACCTGGTGCTTGAGGTGGCGGTAGGTGATGTGCTCGTACTGGCCCGGCTCGTCCTTGACCCAGATGATGGCCGTCTTGTCCGAGTGCGTGTCCAGGTGCCGGTCGACGCAGTTGAAGCAGGCGTTGAGGCGCCCGCCCAGGTACCAGCTGAAGTCCACGTTCTCGTAGTCGTGGTCGAAGATCATGCGCGGCGGCACGAACCAGGAGATGTGCTCGGCCTGCTTGCCCCAGAAGGTCTCCGGGTCGTCCAGCGACAGGCGGTACAGGCGCTGGTACTCGGCCATGCTGCCGATCCAGGACGTCGCGGCCACGTCGGGATTGGGCCCGTAGACTTCACGCTTGCTGTCGTCGGCCATGGTTCGGCCCTCCTGGGGGTGCGCTCGGTGACGACCGCCTGGCGGCGGACCCGGCGCCGGCGGCGGGACATGGTGGCGGCGGGGCGGCGCCCGGGAAAGTCATACCATTATTGTCGCCGACGAACAAGACCTTGCCCGGACCGGTGTGTCGGAGGCCGGCCCGCGGACGGCCGGGCGGCCGGATCGGGCTCAGCGCGACCGCAGCCGCTCGAACAGCCGCTTGAGGTCGCCGAACTTGTCGGCATAGTCGGCCATGCTGCGCTCGATGACCTCGTGCGCCTCGGCCCGGCCGTAGATGTGCGTGATCTCGGTCTCGCTGCGGCGGGCGCCGGGCGCGTCCTTGTAGGTCAGGAAGTAGTGGCGCAGGCGCTCGATCATCGGCGCCGGGCACTCGTAGATGTCGCGCAGGTGGCCGTAGATGGCGTCGGTGCCCAGCACGGCGATGATCTTGTCGTCGGCCTCGTCGCCGTCGATCATGCGCAGCCCGCCGATGGGCGTCACCGTCAGCAGGATGTCGCCGTGGGTGATGGTCTTCTCGGCCAGGATGCAGATGTCCAGCGGGTCGCCGTCGCCGATGATGCCCCCGCGCGACGCCTGCTTCATGCAGAAGTCGGCCACCTTCGGGCCGCAGAAGGTCTGCGGCAGCAGTCCGTACAGCGTCGGGTAGACGTTCGAGAACTTCTGCGGCCGGTCCACCTTCAGCAGCCCGGTCGGCTTGTCCAGCTCGTACTTCACCGTGTCGGTGGGCACGATCTCGACGTACGCGGTGACGCGCTCTGGCGCCTCGTCGCCGATGGCCACGCCGTGCCAGGGGTGGGCGCGGAACAGGTGGTGCAGCAGGTTGATGTCGACGTCCATGACCGGTGACTCCCGCGCTGGGATTCGGATTGCCGCGCCAATCTGGGCCAACAAGATACGCCAAGCCGTTCCGAAAGCGAAGACCGCATCCGGCGCCCGCGCCGCGTGGACAGGCCGCCGATTTGGTGTATTCTTGTGGGTGTCGCCTCCACCCGAGGCCCGGCGGCGGTCCTGCCACACGGCCGGCGCCGCCCGAGGTTGCCCGCATGCCCGCAGGCCGCGCACCCGGGGCTACCGGCCCCACCGCCCCTCCCGCCGCCCGGCTGCAGGCGGCGGTGCCGGCCTCCGCGCTGCCGGGCCCCGGCCCGGCCGCCTTCCCGCTCAGCGGCCCGGCCGCCGCCGGCCCCCTGATCGATCCCCAGGGACGCCGCCTCGACTACCTGCGGCTGGCGGTCACCGACAACTGCAACCTGCGTTGCCGCTACTGCCTGCCCGCGGCCGGGATCGCGCTCGCCGAACGGGACGAGTTGCTGTCGTTCGCCGAACTGGTGCGCCTGGGCGCGGTGTTCGCCGGCCTGGGCGTGCGCAGCATCCGCCTGACGGGCGGCGAGCCGCTGGTGCGGCGCGACCTGGTGGACCTGGTGGCCGCCCTCGGCTCCCTGCCGGGCAACCCGGAAGTGCTCCTGACGACCAACGGCCTGCTCCTGGTCGACCACCTGGACGCGCTGGCGCGGGCCGGGCTGCGCCGCGTCAATCTCAGCCTAGATTCGCTGGACGAGGGCACCTGGACGGCGATCACCCGGCGCGAGGGCTTCGCGCGGGCCCGCGCCGCCATCGACGAGGTGCTGGCCCGCGGCCTGGGGCTGAAGCTCAACATGGTGGTGCTGCCCGGCTGGAACGACCACGAACTGGACGCCTTCGTGGAGCTCACGCGCGAGCGCCCGCTCACGGTGCGCTTCATCGAGCCGATGCCGTTCGTCGGCGAGGGCCGCTTCTGCGGACCGGGCATCGCCGGTTCCCAGATCCTGGCGCGCCTGGCGACCGGCCCGCTGCTGGTGCCCGAGCCGGCGCGGCCGGGCGCCGTGGAGAAGCTGTTCCGCTTGCCCGGCCACGCGGGGCGCGTCGGCATCATCGAGGGCCACAGCCGCACCTTCTGCGGCGGCTGCCGCCGCCTCCGCCTGGACGCGCGCGGCCGGCTGCGCACCTGCCTCTACGGGCGGCCGTCGGCGTTCCTGCGCCCGCTGATCCGCGCCGGCGCCGACGACGACGCGCTGGCCGCCGCGGTCCGCGGCGCGGTGGCCGCCCGTCTGCCCGACGGCGTGGCCGCCGAGGCGGACCAGCGCCGCCACAATCTCGAGAGCATGATCAACATCGGCGGCTGAGGCGCGCCGGCGCCGCCCTCGACCCGCGCAAACCGGAGCTGACCGAACGATGACCAGCGGCACGAACGGCGCACCGCGGACCCTGACGATCACCCGCCCCGACGATTGGCACCTGCACCTGCGGGACGGCGACCTGATGGCCGCCGTGCTGCCCTGGACGACGCGCTGCTTCGCCCGCGCGATCGTCATGCCCAACCTCAGGCCGCCGGTCACCACCGCCGCCGCGGCGGCCGCCTACTACGAACGCATCCTCGACGCGCTGCACCCTGACGTGGATTTCACGCCGCTGATGACGCTGTACCTGACCGACGCCATGAAGCCGGCCGAGATCGAGCGGGCGAAGGCGCAGGGCTTCGTCGTCGCCGCGAAGCTCTACCCGGCGGGTGCCACCACCAATTCCGAGCACGGGGTGACCGACCTGGCGCGCGCGCGTCCGCTGTTCGAGGCCCTGGCCGCCTGCGGCCTGCCGCTGCTGGTGCACGGCGAGGTCACCGACCCGGACGTCGACGTCTTCGACCGCGAGGCGGTCTTCATCGAGCGCCACCTGCGCCCCCTGCTGGACGCGGTGCCCGGCCTGAAGATCGTGCTGGAACACGTCACGACAAGGCAGGCCGTCGAGTTCGTCGCGCAGGGCCCGCCCACGCTGGCGGCCACGATCACCGCCCACCACCTGCTGCTGAACCGCGGGGCCATGTTCGCGGGCGGCCTGAACCCCCACCTCTACTGCCTGCCCGTGCTCAAGCGCGAGGAGCACCGCCGCGCGCTGGTCGCCGCGGCCACCGGCGGCTCGCCGAAGTTCTTCCTGGGCACCGACAGCGCGCCGCACCCGCGCGCCGCCAAGGAGACCGCCTGCGGCTGCGCGGGCATCTTCAGCGCGCCGGTGGCCATGGAGGCCTATGCGACGGTCTTCGAGCAGGCCGGCGCGCTGGATCGCCTGGAGGGCTTCTGCGGGCGGCACGGGCCGCTCTTCTACGGGCTGCCGTTCAACCGCGGGACGCTGACGCTGGAGCGGCGCGCCTGCGCGGTGCCGGCGACGGTGCCCGGCGGGGAGGGCGGGGAACTGGTGCCGCTGGGGGCGGGGACGAGCTTCGGCTGGACGGTCCTGCCGCCCGCCGCCGCCATCTAGGTTGTGCCGTCGAAATTGTGTCTGGCCCTGCACGTGTGCCCTTTGCACGCCCATTGGCACAAAGAAGCGATATAAAATCAATTTATACCCCTGTTTTCCGGGTCCCTCACGACCAGACACAATCTCGACGGCACCAAAGGGGTCTTGACGTGGTTGGGGATTTTATGTAACCATTTGGTTACCCATGAAACCGGACGCCATGAACTCCGTCTTCGCCGCCCTGGCCCACCCGGCCCGCCGGCACCTGCTCGACATCCTGGTCGGGATGCCGGGCTGCAGCGTCAACGACGTGGCGAAGTACCTGGTGCCCCGGTTCCCGATGAGCCGGATCGGCGTGCTCAAGCACCTGCGCGTGCTGGAGGAGGCCGGGCTGGTCATCTCGCAGAAGCAGGGCCGCGTGCGCGAGTTGTACTTCAATGCAGCGCCGATCCAGCTGGTCTACGACCGCTGGACGTCGCAGTACAGCCGCTTCTGGGCGGCCCACGTCAACGACATCAAGTTCCTGGCCGAGCAGGAGGAGACCGGACATGAGCGGTAACGTGAAGCAAGCCGGTAACGTGAAGCAGGTGTACCGGATCACGATCAACGCCCCCATCCAGCGCGTGTGGGACGCGCTGACCCGCACCGGCGAGCCGCTGCCGTTCTTCTTCGGCTCGGTCATGCACACCACCACGCTGGGACCGGGCGCGCCCATCCGCATGCGCACGCCCGACGGCAAGTTCACCGGCGTGGTCGGCGACGTGCTCGAGTTCGATCCCCCGCGCCGCTTCAGCCACACCTTCAAGTTCACCTCGCTGGACGACCCCGCCTGCAAGGTGACCTACGAGCTGGAGGAAACGGGCGGCGGCGTGCAGTTCACGCTCACTTCCGAGCAGATCACCGCCGGCAGCAAGAGCGAGAAGTACATGAAGCAGGGCAGCGAGTTCATCGGCGCCACGCTCAAGGCCCTCTGCGAGACCGGCCGGCCCACGCTGAAGCAGCGCCTGATGCTGGCGATGATGGCCGCCACCGCTTTCACCACGCCCAAGCGCAGCCGCAGCGAGCACTGGCCGCTGAACGGCCGCGTTTCCTGAGCCCGGGAGGACAGTGATGGCCGACGCGAAGAAGAAGACGCCCGACGACGCCCTGGCGACGATGATCGCCAACCTGAAGGAGAAGACCGGCCGCGCGCTGCCCGAGTGGGTGGCGCTGGCCCGCGCGAGCGGGCTGGCGAAGCACGGCCAGATCGTGGCGATGCTCAAGGCCGACCATGGCCTGGGCCACGGCTACGCCAATCTAGTCGCGCAGTCGGCCCTGCAGGGCGACGGGCCGGCCCCCGGCGGCGAGGACCTGGTCGCGGCCATGTACGCCGGCGAAAAGCAGGCCCTGCTGCCGGTCTGGGCGGCGATCGAAAAAGCGGTGCGCGCCTTCGGCGGCGACGTGGAGATCTCGCCCAAGAAGACCTACGTCTCGCTGCGGCGCAGCAAGCAGTTCGCGCTGGTGCAGCCGACGACGAAGACGCGCGTCGATGTGGGCCTATGCCTGAAGGGCGATCCCGCCGGGCCGCGCCTGGAAGCCGCCGGCAGCTTCAACGCCATGGTCAGCCACCGCGTGCGGCTGGAGAAGCCGGCCGACGTGGACGCCGAATTGATGGGCTGGCTCAGGCGGGCGTACGACCGGGCGTGAGGCGGGCGGGGCGCCCGCCCCGCCTCACAGCCGCCGCGGCTTGACCATCGCTTCGGGCGAGAGCAGCCGGTCGAGGTCCTCGCGCGCGAGCAGCCCCTGCTCCAGAACCAGCTCGTAGACGCCGCGCCCGGTGCGCAGCGCCTCCTGGGCCAGTTCGGTGCTCTTGTCGTAGCCCAGCACCGGGTTCAGCGCGGTGACCACGCCGATGCTGCGCTGCACGTGCTCGCGGCAGCGCTCGACGTTGGCCGTGATGCCCGTCACGCAGCGCGCGCGCAGCGTCTCCATGCCGTTCTCCAGCATGTCGATGGACTCGAGCAGGCTCTGCACGATGACCGGTTCCATCACGTTCAGCTCGAGCTGGCCGGCCTCGGCCGCCATGGTGACGGTCAGGTCGTTGCCGATCACCTTGAAGGCGATCTGGTTGACCACCTCGGGGATCACGGGGTTGACCTTGCCGGGCATGATCGAGGAGCCGGGCTGCATCGGCGGCAGGTTGATCTCGCCCAGGCCGGTGCGCGGGCCGCTGGAGAGCAGGCGCAGGTCGTTGCAGATCTTCGACAGCTTGACCGCCAGCCGCTTGAGCGCCGAGCTGTACATGACGAAGGCGCCCGTATCCATGGTCGACTCGATCAGGTGCGGGGCCAGACGCACCTCCAGCCCGCTGGTCTCGCGCAGGTGGGCCACCGCCTTCGCGCCGAAGTCCGGGTCGGCGTTCAGGCCGGTGCCGATGGCGGTGCCGCCCAGGTTCACCTCGAGGAACAGGGCCGCGTTCTGCTCCAGGCGCTCGATCTCCTCGCCCAGGGTCACGGCGTAGGCCTCGAACTCCTGGCCCAGGGTCATGGGCACCGCGTCCTGCAGCTGGGTGCGGCCCATCTTCAGCACGTCGTTGAATTCGGCCGCCTTGGCGGCGAACGCGGCCACCAGTTCGCGCAGCACGCCGCAGATGCCGGCGTTGGCGTGGATCAGGGCCACGCGCAGGGCCGTCGGGTAGGCGTCGTTCGTGGACTGCGACAGGTTCACGTGGTTGTTGGGGTGGCAGTGGCGGTACTCGCCCTTGGCCAGCCCCAGCAGCTCCAGCGCGCGGTTGGCGATCACCTCGTTGGCGTTCATGTTCGTCGAGGTCCCGGCCCCGCCCTGGATCAGGTCCACCACGAAGTGCCCGTGCAGCTTGCCCTGGACGATCTCGTGGCAGGCGCGCGTGATGGCGTCGGCGATCGGTTGCGGCAGGTGGCCCAGCTCGGCGTTGGCGCGGGCGCAGGCGTCCTTGACCATGGCCAGCGCGCGCACCAGCACCGGGTGGTGGCCCAGCGTGACGCCGCTGATCGGGAAGTTCTCCACCGCGCGCAGCGTCTGGATTCCGTAGTACGCGTCGTGCGGCACCTCGCGGTCGCCCAGCAGGTCGTGCTCGGCGCGGGTGCGGCCGCTGACGTACTGGGCGCCGGGGTTGGCCGGGCGCATCGAAGCCAGCGTCATCCGGCGCGAGATCACGCGCACGGCGCGGGCCAGCACCTTCGCGGCCAGGGCCGGATCGTCGGCCAGCATCTCCAGGAACTGCTCGCGGGGCAGGCGCCGGATGCGGCAGTCCACCAGCGCGCGCGCGCACGAGGAGTGCGGGTAATCGTCCAGCAGGCTGCCTTCGCCCAGGAAGTCGCCGGGCCCGAACCAGGCCAGGCGCTTCTCGCCGCCCCCGGGCAGACGCTGGTAGACCTCGATCTCGCCGCGCTCGACCAGGTGCACGTTGCGGCGCGGGGCGTGCTCCTCGAACAGCAGGCTGCCGGCGGGCACGTCGACCACCGCCAGGCGCGCGGCGATGCGCTCCAACTCGGCGGCTTCGAGGCCGCGGAAGAGCTCCATGCGGGACAGAAGGTCGCGGGTCTCGGCGCGGTCCACGGCGGGGCCTCCGGTTGGGGGTGTCCGTCCAAGCTCGCATGAGGGGGGCGGGGCGGCAAGGAGCAGCCGATGGCAGCCGACGGTACACGCCGCCGCCGTCCGCTGCTATGCTCGGCGCGGCGGCGTGAACCCTCCGCCGTCGTCGTCCCCTCGAATCATCCGGAAAGGAAGTCCCATGCCCGCCGACAAGAACGCCGACCTGCTGACCGCCGGCGCCATCGCCAAGGAACTGGGCCTGCCGGACGCCAAGGTGAAGAAGGCCATCAAGGACCTGGGCCTCGAGCCCAAGGCGAAGAAGGGCGTCTGCTGCCTGTACGGCCGCGACGCGGTGGCGAAGGTCAAGAAGGCCGCAAAGTAGACGGCCGGACCATTGCGCCGGCGCAAGCATCACGAGAACGCAACGCCCGCGCCTACGGATCGTCGTCGTCGATCACCCCGTTGGCCTCGGCAGGCGCGCCGACCACGGCGTTGACCGGCCCCGCCGCCAGCCGGGCGATGAGGATCTCCTGGTTCTCGTGCGCAGCGTCCTGCACGGTGGGCACGTCGATGACCACGGAGGTCGCGCCCGGCGGCAGCGTCCAGGGACCGGCCGGCGCCGTGAAGTCCGCCGCCCCCTGCGTCGAGCCGCTCAGGAAGTCCACGCCGAACGTCACCGGCACGATGGTCTGCCGGCTCAGGCTCACCGTGAACGACAGCGTGCCGCCCTCGGTGACCGGCGGGCCGGCCGCGATGGTCAGCACCGGTTGGTCGTTGTCCAGCACGCGGCCGGTGGCGGCGGGCGCCGCGCCGGCGACGGCGTTGACCGGGCCGCTGATCCGGATCGTGAAGTCTTCCGCCGCCAGTTCCGGGCCGGCGTCGTCGACGGTCGGCACCCTGACCGTCACGGCCGACTGGCCGGCCGGGATCGTGAACGGCCCGGCGCCGGCGCTGACGTAGTCGATGCCCGAGCCGGCCGCCGTGCCGTCGGTGAACTGCACGCCGAAGGTGATCGCCGCCTCGCTGGTCCAGGCCGCCTGCACCGTGAAGACGATGTCCTGGCCCTCGACCGCGACGGCGTCCCCGGCGAACGAGAGCGGCGAGGGGTCGCCGTCCAGGATCGTGCCCGCGGCCGAGTTGAAGCCGCTCAGCGTGGCGTTGGCCGGGCTGATCAGCGTCGTCGTGAAGGTCTCGCTCGCCAGGTCGCCGCCGTCGCCGGCGACGGTCGGCACCGGCACGTTCACGCCGATCGAGCCGGCCGGGATCGTGAACGGTCCGGTCCCGGAGCCGTTGATGTCCCGGGCGACGTTGGCCGTGCCGCTGGAGAACTGCACGCGGAAGCTGACCGGCGCCGTCGACGGCGCGTCCAGGGTGACCGGGAACTCCGCCGGAGCCCCCTCGACGACGGCCGGCGCCGCCCCGATGGACAGCTCGGGCGCATCGACGATGGTCAGGTCCAGCGCGGCGACGCCGAGGGCCACGTTGGCGGCGGCGATGGTGGCGCGCAGCGCCTCGTCGGGTTCGCCCGCCAGCTGATCGTCCAGCAGCGGCACCGAGAAGCTGAGCGACGGCACGAACGGCGGGATCACCTGCGCGCCGCCGGCCGTGAACAGGTAATCCACGCCGGAGCCGCCGGTGGTGCCGGGCAGGACCGCCAGCGTGAAGGTCGTGGGCGCCTGGCGCGGGGTGGTCAGGCTCACCGTGAAGACCAGCGTGCTGCCCTCGTTGGCGCGCGTGATCGCGGCGCCCAGGTTGATCGAGGGGAACTCGTCGTCGGTGATCGCGCAGAAGGCGTCGGCCTCGCCCGGGTCCAGCTGCGCGTTGGCCGGGGCCGACAGGCGCAGCACGAAGGTCTCGCTGTCGTCGTCCCAGGCGTCGTCGATCAGCGTCACCGGCACGGCCACGGCGCCCTGGCCGGCCGGGATCGTGAAGAAGGCGCCGACGGCCGCGTAGTCCGCGCCCGCGGTCGCGGTCTGGTCGATGGTGTCGGCGCGGAAGTGGACGTCGGCGCTGCTGGTGACCGCCGCGCCCGCGCCGTCGACCAGCCTCACCGCGAAGACGGCCGCGCCGGACGACTCGGTCACGACCAGGTCCGCGGCCGTCAGGAAGGGCTGGTCGTCGTCGACGACGTCGGCGGTTGCCACCAGCCCCGCGAAGCCGGGCCGGCTCGCCGTGTCGACGCGCAGGCGGAAGTACTCGTGCAGCGCCTCGGCCGCGGTCCCCGCCAGCAGCGCCACCGGGAACGTGGCCGTGGTGGCGTCGGCCGGGACGACCCAGGCGGCGCCCGTGACGGCCACGTAGTCGCTGCCCGCCGCGGCGTCCTCCTGCCCCGCGCCCGCGCCCACTCCGTCGCCGGCCAGCGTCGTGACCGTCAAGGTCACGGGCGCGTCGTAGGGCGCCTGCAGGCGCAGCGTGAACACCGCGCTGCCGGCGGCCTCGCCGACCACCGGGCCGTCCAGCGCGATCGCCTGCGGGTCGTCGTCCACGATCGTCGCCACGACCGGCGCTCCGCTCCAGACCGCGGTCGCCGAGACGTTGGTGAGGTTGGCGGTGAAGGTCTCGTTGCCCTCATGGTAGGGATCGGCGCGCAGCACCACCGGAATGACCCGCTGCGTCTGGCCCGGCGCGATGAAGTAGGCGGCAGCGACGGGCTCGAAGTCGACGCCGCTGGTGGCCGTGCCGGCGGCGGTCGTGAACGTGAAGCCCACCGGCAGCGGCTGCGGCGCCGGGATGGTGACCACGAACTGCGCCGAGCCGCCGTCCTCGGGCGCCGGCAGCACGCTCAGTGTGAGCGTCGTCAGGTCGTTGTCGACGATCGCGCAGTGGAGGCGGTCGTCGTCGCCGATGATGGCGTTGCCCAGCCCGGTCAGCACCACCTCGAAGCGCTCGGTGTTCTCCAGCAGCGCGTCGTCGATCACGCGCAGCGGCACGGTCCTGACCAGCGGGTCGCCCGGCGCGAAGGTGACGTCCAGATCCACGCTCTGGTAGTCCTGGCCGCCGACGGCGGTGTCGTCGCCGGTCGCCAGGTGCAGCTGCACGGGCTGCCGGCTGGGGCGGTCCAGCACGATCTCGACGTCGGCTGTCGCGCCCGGGGCGGCCTCGGCCAGCGACAGGGCCGCGGCGCCGCCGGCCGGGCGCAGGCGCGCGATCGGCGGCATGGTGTTGTCGTAGACCTGCACCGTGACGTCGGCGATCGCGAGCGACGCGCCGTAGCGCGGATCGGTCGAGGCGGCCGCGTGCGAAAGGATCACGGTCAGGTCGTCGGCGTCGTCCTGGTCCTGCTCGGCCCACAGGGTCACGGTGCGGGGGCCAGCCCAATCGGCCGGCGTGAAGACGACCGACGACGGCGACACGTGCAGGGACGGTTCGGCGGGCGCGGCGGTGATCGCCACGGTCACGTCCGCGGTCGGCTGCGAGGTGAGGACCAGTTCGTAGGTGCGCTCCAGCGCGCCGGGCGGCGCCTCGACCAGTTCGACCAGCGTCGCGGAGACGGCCACGCCGGCGCGGTCGTCGTCCGTGATCGCCAGCGGCACCAGCGCGGGGCCGCCCTGGCCGTCGTAGTCCGGATCGCGCGAGACGGCCAGCACCGTGAGCGCGTCCCGGTGCGCGCCCTCGTCCAGGTCGTCGTCGACCGCGGTGATGACGGCGGTGCGCGGGCGCGACCATTCGTCGTCGTCGGGCGCGAACACCAGCGTCGCCGGCTCGGCCGTGGCTTGCCCACCGTCGGCCGCCAACTCCACGAAGACCGTGTCGTCCGGCACCATCTGCAGCGAGAACACCAGCGCGCGGCCGTCGCCGCCCTCGGCCAGGCGCAGCGTGTCGGCGGCCACCGTCAGCAGCTTGCGCGAGGGGTCGAAGGCGTCCCAATCGTTGTCCTTGCCGTCGCAGCCCGGCAGCAACCCGAGCAGCAGGAACAGCAGGGCGAGCGCCGGCGCCGGCATTGCCGCCGCCCCCCGACCATCCCGCCGCCGTTGCCGCCTTGCCGCGTCCACGTCGCTCCTCAATAGAAGGCCAGGCCCAGCGCCACCGCGGGCGCCGCGCCGTGCCAGTGATCGGTCCCGACGGGCGTGGCCCGCCAGTGCATCATCTCCGCCGTGGCGCACAGGCCCACGCGAACGCCGCGGCCGGCGGCGATCTCGCGCGCGTACGCCAGCCTCAGCCCCAGGCCGAACATGCGGTACTCGCGGCCCAGGTAGCGCAGGACCTCGGTGCGGTCCAGCACCGCGCCGGCGCCCAGCACGGCCGACAGGCTGAACTGCGACTCGCCGCTCGGAGCGGCGCGGCCCAGGCCATAGGCGACGGTCAGGCGATGGAAGACGACGTCGCTGCTCCGCCCCGGGGTCAGCGCCTGCGCCGTCTCGTAGCGGTTGCCGTCCCAGGCCAGGGTGATCTCGTGGAACGGCACGCGCCGCGCGCCTGCCTCCAACCGCTGCGGGTAGCGGCTGCGCCAGGCCAGCGCCACGCCCAGCCCGGGATCCACGCCCAGCACGCCGCCGGCGGCCTGCGGGTCCTCGCCGTAGCGCGAGCCCAGCAGTACCGGCACCGTCAGGCGCCCCACCAGCTTCGGGAACCCGGGCAAGGGCTCCGGACCGGACGCCGCCACCGCCGCGCCCGCTCGCGCCTCCCACTCGGGGTTCAGCGTGTTGGCGATCTCGAACGCGAGGCCGCCGCCCGGCAGCCCGCGGAACTGCGCGAAGACCAGGAACTTGTCGACGCCCAGCAGGATGTCGTAGCCGGGATCGTGGTCCGCCGGCACGTAGCGCCAGTCGCGCGTCTCATAGACCACGTCGACATCCGGATCGTAGACCATGACCTGGTAGAGGCCGCCCGGCACCAGCTTCGCCGCCGGCACGAAGAACTGCCCCGGGTAGCCGCGGTCGATGTCCGCGTACAGGCAGCCGCCGCCCTGCAGGCAGAATTCGACCTCGCCGTGGGGGAAGAAATTGCCGTCCGGGTCCTGGACGCTGAAGCGCAGGCGGGCCGGCGGCAGGCCGTCGCTGGTGCTCGCCGGGGCCGGCGTCGGTGGCGCCGCGAGGAGGACGCACGCGGCCAGGAAGGCGGCCGGCGGCCCGATTCGCCTCGCGATCGCGCGGATGTGCGTCCGGCTGGACGGCAAGCCCATGGGGCGGCCCTCGCGGCGGTCCGGTGTCGGGCGGCGTTCCGCGGGGCGGGGTCGATCCCGCCGGCCGCGCGCCGCGCCGGGACGATTCAGCAAGGGGCGTTCCACGGCCGCGCGTGAATCACAACCGATGACCTCCCGATTCCGGGCGGTCCAACACCGAATATTCACATGATCGGGACAACTCGCGCTTGGCAGTCCGAAGCGCGCCGCCTAGACTCGCCCCGCCATCGCCACTCACCCCGGCAGGAGGTTCGGGATGCGTCCCTCGATCCGCGCGCTCGCCCTGTGGTTCCTGGCCCTGGCCGTCGTCTTCGGCGGCTGTTCGAACGACCACCCCCTGGCCCCGCCGACGGCGCCGCCGGGCTTCGAGAAAGGCATCCCCGCCGGGTACTACGACAGCGTCAACGCCACCTCCGCCGCCACCCTCCGCTCGACCCTCCACGCCGTCATCGACGACCACCTGAAGATCCCCTACACCTCGACGGCCACCGACACCTGGAACGTGGTCGAGGCCGCCGACACCGACCCGGCCGACAGCGGGCGCGTGCTGGACGTCTACCTGAACGCCAGCTTCCCGAAGTACGGTGAGGGCAACCTCGACTACAACCGCGAGCACGTCTGGGCCAAGAGCTACGGCTTCCCCAACGACGGCGCCTCCAACTACCCGTACACCGACTGCCACCACCTGTTCATCTGCAACGACAGCTACAACTCGTCGCGCGGCAACAAGCCTTACGGCGTGGTCGGCGGCACGGGCACCGAGTACCCGACGCAGCTGGTGAACGGCGTGGGCGGCGGCACGGGTGTCTACCCCGGCTGGTCGAACTGGTCGGACGTCACCTACTGGGAGACGTGGTGGGACCGCCGCGGCGACGTCGCGCGCGCCCTGCTGTACATGGACGTCCGCTACGAGGGCGGCACGCACGGCATCACCGGGTACGCCGAACCCGACCTGATCCTCACGAACACCCTGTCGCTGATCGAGGCCTCGAACACCGGCAGCAACGAGAGCACGGCCTACATGGGCCTGCTGGCCACCGTGCTGCAGTGGCACCTCGATGATCCCGTCGACGCCAAGGAACAGGCCCGCAACGACGCGGTCTACGCCTACCAGGGCAACCGCAACCCGTTCATCGACCACCCCGAGTGGGTGGCCTGCCTGTTCAGCGGCAATTGCGGCACGGGCGACACGACGCCGCCCGCCGCGCCCACCGGCCTGCTGGCGACGGCAGGCGCCGGCTCGGTCACGCTGGACTGGGCGAACAACTCCGAGGCCGACCTGGCCGGCTACACCGTCTACCGCGCCACCGCCGCGGCCGGCCCCTTCAGCGCGCTCAACGGCACGCTGCTGGCCAACAGCGCCTACACGGACAACGCGGTCACCGGCGGGGTCACCTACTGGTACCGCGTGACGGCCGACGACGTGACCGGCAACGAGTCCGCGCCGTCGGCCACGGCCTCGGCCACGCCGACGGGCGGCGGCGGCGGCACGGTGGTCTGGATCAACGAGATCCACTACGACAACGACGGCACCGACACCGGCGAGCTGGTCGAGGTCTGCGGCACGGCCGGCACGTCGCTGAGCGGCTGGTCGGTGGTCGGCTACAACGGCAGCGGCGGGGCGATGTACCT
>CAYNPY010000003.1:11847-41348 GCA_964399195.1 uncultured Fibrobacteraceae bacterium | reverse complement strand
GCGGGCTCGACCGACAGCGACGGCGCCATCGTCGCCTGGTCGTGGAACTTCGGCGACGGCGCGACCAGCACGGCGGCCAATCCGGCCCACGCCTACGCCGCGGCGGGCTCCTACACCGCCACGCTCACCGTGACGGATGATGACGGCGCCCAGCATTCCGACACCGCCGCAGTGACGATCACCGCCCCCAACGTGGCGCCGGTCGCGCAGGCCAACGGCCCCTACAGCGGCACCACGGGCGCGAACATCGCCTTCTCGTCCGCGGGTTCGAGCGACAGCGACGGCACCATCACCGCCTGGCTGTGGAACTTCGGCGACGGCGCGACCAGCACGGCGGCCAACCCGACGCACGCCTACGCGGCAGCCGGCTCGTACACCGCCACGCTCACGGTGACGGACGACGACGGCGCCCAGCACTCCGACACGGCGCCCGTCACGGTGACTGCGCCGGCGCTGGCCAACGTCTGGATCAACGAGTTCCACTACGACAACGCCGGCACCGACAGCGGCGAGCTGGTCGAGCTGGCCGGCCCGGCAGGCACCTCGCTGGCGGGCTGGACGCTGCTGGCTTACAACGGCGCCGACGGCGCGGTGTACATGACCAAGGCGCTGAGCGGCACGTTCGGCAACCTGCAGGCCGGCTACGGCGTGCTGTCGTTCAGCTGGGCCGGGCTGCAGAACGGCGCGCCGGACGGCTTCGCGCTGGTCAACGCCTCGGGCCAGGTCGTGCAGTTCCTCAGCTACGAGGGCACGTTCACGGCGACCGGCGGCGCCGCGGCCGGCATGACCTCCACCGCGATCCCGGTCAGCGAGTCCGAGGCCACCGTCAAGGGCTATTCGTGCCAGCTGCAGGGCACGGGCGACCGCTACGTGGAGTTCACATGGGTTGCCGGCGTCAGGGCGACCGCCGGCAAGAAGAACACCGGGCAGACGTTCGCGGTGGCCAAGGCGTTGGTGACCCGCAGGTAGTCCGCCGGAAAGGCCTGACCGATCTCACCGGACTGCCGTCCGCTCGCGGGCGGCAGTCCTCGCGTTCGCGGGGCGGCAGGCGGCGTTCCCGCGCTCAGCGCTCCAGCCCGTCCAGCACCCGCCTGACCTTCTCCGACAGCTGCCGGCGCGTGAACGGCTTCGGCAGGAAGTTCACCCCGGGGTCCAGGACGCCGCGGTGCGCGATCACGTTCGCCGTGTAGCCGGAGGTGTAGAGGACCTTGAGATCCGGGTGCGCCGCCCGCACGCGCTCGGCCAGCGCCGGCCCCGTCATGTCGGGCATGATGACATCCGACAGCAGGAGATCGATCCGGCCGTCGCTGCCGCGCGCCAGTTCCAGCGCGCCCTCCGGGGTGCACGCCGCCAGCACGCGGTAGCCGGACCGCTCGAGCATCCCGGACGTGACCGCGAGGATCAACTCCTCGTCCTCGACGACCAGGACGGTCTCGGTGCCGTGCCAATCGGCCGGGGCGCCCCCGGCCTCCGCGCGCTCGTCGACCCGCGCCGCCGGCGCCCCCCTCAGATAGATGCGGAACGTGGTGCCGCGGCCGGGCTCGCTGTAGACGTTGATGAAGCCGTCGTTCTGCTTGACGATGCCGTAGACCGTCGCCAGCCCCAGACCCGTGCCGTGGCCGAGCTCCTTGGTCGTGAAGAAGGGCTCGAAGACCCGCGCCGCCACCTCGCGAGCCATGCCCACACCGTCGTCGCTGACGGTGAGCACCACGAAATCGCCCGGCTGGAACCCGGGGCGGCCCTCACAAGCCGCCGCGTCCAGGCTGACGTTCCTGGTCTCGACCGTGATCCGGCCGTGGCCCGTGATCGCGTCGCGGGCGTTCAGGCAGAGGTTCGTCAGGATCTGGTGCACCTGCGTGGGGTCCATCAGCACGGGCAGAAGACCGCCCTCGGGATGCCACGCCAGTTCGATATCCTCGCCGATCAGCCGCCTCAACAGGCCGAGATTGACCTGGACCTCGGCGTTGATGTCGAGCGGGCGCGGCTCGATCGTCTGCCGGCGCGCGAAGGCCAGCAGCTGCTGGATCACTTCCGCCGAGCGCCGCGCGGCCTGGTCGATCCGGCGCAGGTGCGCCTGCATCTCGTCGTTGTCGCCGGCATCCTCCCGGGCCAGCTCGGTGTGGCCCATGATGACGCTCAGCAGATTGTTGAAGTCGTGCGCGACGCCGCCGGCCAGGCGTCCCACCGATTCCAGCTTCTGCGCCTGCAGCAGCTGCTCGGCCGAGCGCCGCAGTTCGCTTTCCATCCGCTTCCGCTCGCTCACGTCCAGCGACATGATGAACACGCCCTCGGGCACCGGCGTGATCCGCAGCTCGAACCAGCCGACATGGCCGTCGGGAAACGTGAACTCGTTCTCCATGGCGTGGGGGATCCGGGACTCGAGGCAGTCGCGAATGCGTCCGTAGACCTCGGTGGCCTCGATGCCCGGCCACATGTCCTGGTAACGGCGCCCGATCAGGTCGGAGTTCGGCCGCCGATTGTGCGTTTCGGCCGCGGGATTCAGGTAGCGGTACCGCCAGTCGAAGCCCAGCACCTGGCAGCCCTCGAGCAGGTGGTCCAGGAGATTGCCGCAGGGCGCAGATTCGTGTTCGTCGGTGCCGTTTCCGCTCATGGCCATCCTTCCCGCACCGGTCCCGGCCGCGCCGGCGCCGGCGTCCCGCTCAGCATAAGCGTCGGGCCGGATCCTGCCACCCGGCGACGGTTCCGGCGGCCATTGACAACGACTATCCCTCTCAAATCTGAGGCGGGACTTTCACCGAAACCGGACCGGCTCGGCCCGAGGCGCGGGGCGCGGTGCGCCCCCGCCCCGGGTTGCAATTCCCCGCGCCAACCCACTACGTTTCGCCTGTTCCGGACCTGCACCGGCACCCGTCCTCAGGGAGTTCACGCCATGGAAAAGCCCGTTCGCAAACCCGCCTGTCCCAACTTCTCGTCCGGCCCCTGCGCCAAGCGCCCCGGCTGGACCGTCGACGCGCTCAAGGGCGCGCTGGTGGGCCGCTCCCACCGCTCCAAGGAAGGCAAGGCGCGACTGCAGGAATGCTCCGACCGCATGAAGAAGCTGCTCGAGGTGCCCGACGACTACCGCATCGGCATCGTCGCCGGCTCGGACACCGGCGCGGTCGAACTGGCGATGTGGACGATGCTCGGGCCGCGCCCGGTCGACATCTTCGGCTGGGAGTCGTTCGGCAAGGGCTGGATCACCGACGCCGTCAAGTACCTGAAGCTGCCGCAGGTGAACGAGTACAAGGCCGACTACGGCAAGCTCCCGGACCTGCGCCAGGCCAACCGCGCGCACGACATCATCTTCACGCTCAACGGCACCACCTCGGGCGTGAAGGTGCCCAACTTCGACTGGATCGCCGCCGACCGCGAGGGCATCACCATCTGCGACGCCACCTCCGGCGTGTACGCGATGCCGGTGGATTTCGCCAAGCTGGACGTGGTCACCTTCTCGTGGCAGAAGGTGCTGGGCGGCGAGGCGGCGCACGGCGTCATCATCCTGTCGCCGCGCGCGGTGGCCCGCATGCAGGAGAACGAGCCGAAGGTGCCGTGGCCGCTGCCGAAGATCTTCCGCCTGGCCGCCGAGGGCAAGCTGAAGCCGGGCGAGCTGGAGTACAGCACGGTCAACACGCCGTCGATGCTCTGCGTCGAGGACGCCATCGACGCCCTGAAGTGGGCCGAGTCGATCGGCGGCCTGCAGGGCCTGTACAAGCGCTCGAACGCCAACCTGGCCGCCTTCGAGAAGTGGGTCGCGAAGTCGGACTGGATCGACTTCCTGGCCGAGTCGAAGGAGATCCGCTCGAACACGTCGGTCTGCTTCAAGGTCAAGGCCGACTGGTTCCTTAAGCTGCCGGACGAGGAGAAGTCCGTCGCGGCGAAGAAGATCTCCGGCCTGCTGGACAAGGAGGGCGTGGCCAAGGACATCAACGCCTACGCCAAGGCCCCGGTCGGCTTCCGCGTCTGGTGCGGCGCCACCGTCGAGACGTCCGACATCGAGGCGCTCACGGCGTGGCTGGACTGGGCCTACGCGACCGTGGCCGCCGAGTACGCGAAGTGAGCCCCATCATCGCCAGGGAGGCGCTGCCATGTTCAAGGTGCTGATCGCCGACAAGGCCGACAAGCTGTGCGAGACGGTGCTGCGCGACCACGGGCTGGAGCCCGTCGTGAAGACCGGCATGACCCCGGACGAGCTGAAGGCCTGCATCGGCGAGTACGACGCGATCATCGTGCGCTCGGCCACCACGCTGACGCGCGACCTGATCGGGGCCGCCACGAAGCTGAAGGCCGTGGCCCGCGCCGGCTCGGGCGTCGACAACATCGACGTGCCGGCCTGCTCGGAGAAGGGCGTGCTCGTGATGAACACGCCGTTCGGCAACACGGTCTCCACGGGCGAGCACGCCGTGGCCATGATGATGGCCCTGGCCCGCCACATCCCGCAGGCCAACGCCTCGACGCACGCCGGCAAGTGGGAGAAGAAGAAGTTCGAGGGCGTCGAGCTGACCGGCAAGACCCTGGGCGTGGTCGGCTGCGGCAACATCGGCGCCGTGGTCGCCGAGCGCGGCGTGGGCCTGAAGATGAACGTGATCGCCCACGACCCGCTCCTGACGCCGGAGAAGGCGAAGGAGCTCGGCGTCAAGATGGTGACGCTGGACGAGCTGTACGCGAAGGCCGATTTCATCACCTACCACGTGGCGATGGTGCCGGCCACCAAGGGCATGATCAACAAGGACGCCATCGCGAAGATGAAGAAGGGCGTCCGCCTGATCAACTGCGCGCGCGGCGGCATCATGGTCGAAGCGGACGTCAAGGCGGCGCTCGAGAGCGGCCAGGTCGCGGGCCTGGCCTGCGACGTCTACGCGACCGAGCCGGCGACCGAGCACGTGTTCTTCGGCCTGGAGAACGTGGTGTGCACGCCGCACATCGCGGCCTCGACCAAGGACGCGCAGGTGACGGTCGCCCGGCAGGCGGCCGAACAGATCGCCGACTACCTGCTGAACAAGGTGAAGAAGCACGCGGTCAACGGCGACAAGGTGGCGTAGCACCGACGCGTCCGGAGACCCGGAAGGAAGGCGCGGGCGGGGCCACCCGCCCGCCGCCGCAAGGTAAGGCCAGACAAGTCAAGGCAGGATCCACATGAAGAAGCTCCCCCTGTTCACGCCCATCCGCGGCATCCGCCCCGCGCCCGGCAAGGCGCAGGACGTCATCGCGCCGCCCTACGACGTGCTGGACTCCGACGAGGCGCGCGAACTGGCGCGGGGCAAGCCGCTGAGCTTCCTGCACGTCTCCAAGGCCGAGATCGACCTGCCGCCCGGCACGGACGTGCACGCGCCGGCCGTCTACGAGAAGGCCGCGGAGAACTTCCGGCGGCTGCTGGACGACGGCGTGCTCATCCAGGACGCCAAGCCCTGCTTCTACGTCTATCGCCTCCAGATGGGGGACCACGTGCAGACCGGCCTGGTCGTCGGCGCCTGCGTGGACGACTACGACGCCGGCCGCATCCGCCGCCACGAGTTCACGCGCCCGGTCAAGGAGGACGACCGGGTCAACCAGATCATGCACGTGCGGGCGCAGACCGGCCCCGGCCTGATCGCCTACAAGCAGATTCCCGCCGCCGACGCCGTCATCTCGCGCGTCGCGAAGGGCGCGCCCGAGTTTTCGGCCACGGGCCAGGGCGGCGTCATCCACACGCTGTGGGTCGTGTCCGACGACGCCGACATCAAGGCGCTGGTCGAGGCTTTCGACACCGCGCCGACGGTGTACATCGCCGACGGCCACCACCGCAGCGCCGCGGCCAGCCGCGTCAAGAAGCTGATGGTGCAGGAGCGCGGCGCCGCCCACACCGGCGCCGAGCCCTACAACACCTACCTGGCGGTGGCCTACCCGGTCGACGAGATGAAGATCTGGGACTACAACCGCGTGGTGAGGGACCTGAACGGGATGTCGCCCGAGGCGTTCCTGGCGAAGGTGGGCGGGAGCTTCCGCGTGGAGAAGGTCGCCGGCCAGGCGAAGCCCGCGGCGCGGCGCGAGTTCGGCCTCTACCTGGGCCGGCAGTGGTACCGCCTGACGCCCACCGTGCCCACGCCCACGCGGGAGCAGGACCCCGTCGGCGCGCTCGACGTGAGCGTGCTGTCGGACCTGGTGCTCGACCGCATCCTCGGCATCAAGGACCTGCGCAAGAGCGACCGCGTCGACTTCGTCGGCGGCATCCGCGGGCTGGGCGAACTGGAGAAGCGCGTCGACTCCGGCGAGATGGCCGCCGGATTCGCGCTGTTTGCGACCTCGCTGGACGACCTGATCGCCGTGGCGGACACCAACCAGGTGATGCCGCCCAAGTCGACGTGGTTCGAGCCCAAGCTGGCGGACGGGGTGGTGTCCAACCCGCTGCTGTAGAATCCGGCCGCGCGGGACGGGCGGGGGCGCCGGGGTTGCCGGCGCCCCCTTTGCGCCTGCGGGTCCCGCCCGGCGCCCTCTTGACCGGGTCCGCGCGGTTATGTCATCATACAGGATCGTCAAAGTCCTGTAGCCCCCGGGGGGATCGCCGCCATGACATCCGCACGTCGTCTCACCGCTCTCCTGTCCGCCGCGCTGCTGTGCATGGCCGCCGGCGCCGAGGCCCAACTGGCCGCCTACTTCGGCGAGGACGCCGAGGACTGGTTCGTCCGCGACCTCAACTGCGGCAACTACAATTCGATCGTGGCCACGCACGCGCTGACCTGGCACGACACGGGCGGCGACCCGGCCGGCTACGTCTCCCACCACGACGCGACGAACCAATGCGCGTTCTTCGTGGCGCCGGCCGCCTGGCTGGGCGACCGCACCGCGTATGCCGGCGGCACGCTCACGTTCTCGCTCACCTCGACCGAGCGCGACTGGGCCGACTCGGACGTGGTGATCCTGATCGGCGCCGGCCGCGTCATCTGCCACGAGCTGCCGCAGCTGCCGCCGGCGCCGCCGGCCTGGGGCCGCTACGTCGTGCCGCTGGCGGCCAGCGCCTTCCGCTACAACAACGCCGCCGGCGCCGTCGTCAGCCCCGCCGATTTCGCCGCCGTACTGGCCGATGTCGACGCGCTGATGCTGCCGGCGGAGTTCGGGGCCCAGATCGAGGAGACCGTCGGGCTGGACAGCGTGCGCCTGGTGCCGCCTGCCAGCGCGGCGCCGCTGCCCGCCGCGACGGTCGCCCTGTCCGCGACGCCGAATCCCTTCAACCCGTCGACGACGCTGGCCTTCGAGCTGCCGCGGGCGCTGCCGGTCCGCCTGACGGTGCATGACGCCGCCGGTCGACTGGTGCGCGTGCTCGGCGATGGACGGGAGTTCGCCGCCGGCCGCAACGAGGCGGTCTGGGACGGCCGCGACGACCGCGGCCGCGCGCAGCCGTCGGGGGTGTATCTGGCGCGCGTCGAGGCGGCGGGACTGGTCGCCGCGACGCGGCTGACGCTGCTGCGCTGAACGAGGGGCGCCGCCGGCTCGCGGCGGCTGTCACGACGGCGGCCCGAACAGGCGGCGCTCCATTTCGCGCGGCTCCTCCACCTCGCGCACCCGCTCCCACGCCGCCTGCGCCGCCGGGAAGCGCCGCCGCAACAGGTTGAGCCACTGCTTGAGCCGGCCGGGCCGGTGCCGTTCGGCGAAGTCCGCGGCCAGGCCGTCCCAGAACGCGCGCAGCAGGGGCAGCAGGTCCGCCCAGGCGCCGGAGCCCGCGCCCGCCGGCTCGCCCCGGATCGCCAACGCCAGCCACGGGTCGGCCACCTGCCCGCGCCCGAGCATCAGCGCGTCGCAGCCGCTCTCGGCCCGGCAACGCCGCGCGTCGTCGACCGTCCACAGCTCGCCGTTGGCCACCACCGGCACCGCCACCGCCTCCCGCACGCGGGCGATGCGATCCCACCTGGCCGGCGGCCGGTAGCCGTCGGCCTGCGTGCGCGCGTGCACCACGATCTCCCCCGCCCCGCCGTCGGCCAGCGCCCGCGCGCAGTCCAGCAGCCGCGACTCGTCGCGGTAACCCAGGCGCATCTTCGCCGAGACGGGCACCGCGGGCGGCACGGCGGCGCGCACGGCCGCGACGATCGCCCGCAGCAGCTCCGGCTCCTGCAGCAGCACGGCCCCGCCGCGGTGGCGGTTTACCGTGCGGGCGGGGCAGCCGAAGTTCAGGTCCACGCCCTCGGCCCCGAGCGCGGCCAGGGCCGCCGCGTTGTCGGCCAGGCAGGCGGGGTCCGAACCGAGCAGCTGCGGGCGCACCGCCGTGCCGGCGGCGGTGCGGCTGCCGTGGCGCAGCTCGGGCACCAGGCGCAGCAGGACGTGATCCGGCACGAGGCGGTCGGTGACGCGGATGAACTCGGAGACGCAGCGGTCGAGGCCGCCCACCCCCGTCAGCACTTCGCGCAGGTGGTGGTCGAGGAGGCCCTCCATCGGGGCCAGCAGCAGGCGGGTCGTCGCGGTCACGGGTTCACTCGCCGATGATCTTGACCAGCACGCGCTTGCGGCGTCGCCCGTCGAACTCGCCGTAGAAGACCTGCTCCCAGCGCCCGAAGTCCAGGCGGCCGCCGGTCACGGCGATCACCACCTCGCGCCCCATCACCTGGCGCTTGAGGTGCGCGTCGGCGTTGTCCTCGCCGGTCAGGTTGTGGCGGTACTGATCGGTGGGCGCGTGCGGGGCCAGCTTTTCCAGCCACTTCTCGTAGTCGTGGTGCAGGCCGGACTCGTCGTCGTTGATGAACACCGAGGCTGTGATGTGCAGGGCGTTGACCAGGCACAGCCCTTCCCGGATGCCGCTGCGCTCCAGCGCGGCGGCCACCTGCGGCGTGATGTTGACGAACCCTCGCCGCGACGGCACTTCCAGCGAGATCTCCTCGCGGTGGCTCTTCATCTGCCAACCTCCCCGGGCGCCAAGATAGCACCCGGGGAGCCGGACGTCCTCCCCGGAACGGGCCTTACTTTGCGAGCACTGCCCGTCGTGACAACGTCAGTTCACTCGTCTCCAGGCGCACCAGGTAGACGCCCGACGGCACCTGGCGGCCGGCCGTGTCAAGGCCGTCCCAGACCGCTTCGTGGCGGCCCGCCGGGTACGTCCCGTCACACAGGAGCCGCACCTCGCGGCCCCGCAGATCGAACACGCGCAAGCGGACCCGGCCCCCTCCGCGCGGGACGTCGAAGCCCAGCTTCGTCGCGGGATTGAACGGGTTCGGTACCGGCGGATGCAGGCGCCAGTCGCCGCCGGCCCCGGGCAGATCGCCGCGGGCGTCCAGCCCGCTGGTCGACTGCGGGAACGCCGGATCGCTCTCGTTGCCGGCCTGATCGACGGCCGTCACGCGGTAGGACAGATCCCAAGGGTCATCCACGTTGTCGCGCCACCACGGTTGCGCGACCGTCGCGACCAGATGCTCCGCGTCCGGCGGCACCTCGCCCGCGCCGCGATAGACCCGGTAGCAGCGCAGGTCGCCGACCGCGACGGGCTGCCACGAGAGGGCGACGCCGTCGGCGGCATAGTCCGCCACCAGACCCTGCGGCGCGGCCGGGAACAGGTTGTCCAGCGAATAGCCGCTGTCCGGGGCCGCGTCGTAGAAGGTGAACGTGTCGGCGGTGTGGGCGCGCACGAAGAAGACGGACCAGCAGATCCCGGCGTCGGTCGAGTCGCAGAGCGTCGGCGCGACGAGCGAGTAGATGTCCTGGCCCGTCGCCGGCAGCGTCGCCACCCAGTCCCAGTCGCCGGGCGGAGCGTTCTCGAGCGCGGCGGGCGCCTTCGTCTGCCCGGCGCTCTTCCAATCATCGATGCGGCGATAGAGCGTGTACCAGGTGATGGTGGGCGCCGCTCCCGGCAACTCCATCACGTGCCGTGACCAGCGCACGCGCACGTTGCGTCCCTGGTCGTTGCCCACGTCGACGATCGAGAGGATCGACAGCCCGACACAGTCCTCGTCGACCAGGCCGTCGCAGTCGTCGTCACGGAAGTTCCAGACCTCGACGGCGCCGGGATTGACGGCCGGGTCCATCTCGTCGCAGTCCAAGGCGTTGGTCACCCACAGTTCGGCCGGCTGCGGGATGACGCCCGGACACAGGTACCGGTCCAGGTTCGGATGGCTGACGCCGTAGCCGTCCTGGTCGGCGTCGACGTACCACCAGACGCCGAGCTCCTCGTCCACCTCGCCGTCGCAGTCGTTGTCGACGCCGTCGCAGACCTCGACGGCGCCGGGATGAACCGCTGGCTCATCGTCGTCGCAGTCGCCGCCGGTCGCGGAGATGCCCTCGGGCACGGGGTCGGGCACGCTGCAGAACCGCCAGACCGCGCCGCCGTAGCCGTCGCCGTCCTGGTCCAGGTAGTACACGTAGGCGCCGTCCTGCACGGGGGCCTCGTCGACCTGGCCGTCGCAGTCGTTGTCGACGCCGTCGCAGAGTTCGTCCCGTTCGGGATTGATGTCGGGATTCCGGTCGTCGCAATCGAGGCCGTTCTCGACATAGCCGTCGACCGGATCGCAGGACTCGACGGTGTCGTTCGGATCGCCGTAGCCGTCGTAGTCGGCGTCGCGATACCAGGTGGCCGCCGCGCCCTCGTCGATCTCGCCGTCGCAATCGTTGTCGAGGCCGTCGCAGGTCTCGGGGGCGCCGGGGTAGATCGTCGGTTCGTTGTCGTCGCAGTCGTCGAAGTTGTCGACGTAGCCTGGGGGTATCGTCGGTCCGCAGGCACTGAGGTCCGGGTTCCCGAACCCGTCCCCGTCCTGGTCGCGCCAGCTCGGCGGCCCGCAGGACTCGTCGACCTCGCCGTCGCAATCGTTGTCCTTGCCGTCGCACAGCTCGCAGCCGCCCAGGTGGACGTCGGGATCCAGATCGTCGCAATCGTCCTGGTTGTCGACGTAGCCGGGCGGAGCCTCCGGTGCGTAGACGCGGTCCGCCGCGTCGCCGTAGCCGTCCGCGTCGGCGTCGCGGTACCAGGCCCAGAGGCAGTCCTCGTCGTATTCGTAGTCGCAGTCGTCGTCGATGCCGTTGCAGATCTCCACGGCGCCGGGATACCGCGCCGGGTCGTAATCATCGCAGTCGTTGCCTTCGCCGACGTAGCCCGGCGGGGGCGTGGAGTCCCAGACCGCGTTCGAATTGTCGCCGAACCCGTCGCCGTCGCGGTCCCGGAACCACTGCCGGCAGCCCTCGTCGACGTCCGTATCGCAATCGTTGTCCAGGCCGTCGCACCATTCCTCGGCGCCCGGATGGACGTTGGGGTCGCCGTCGTCGCAGTCCGGCGGGCCGCCGTCCGGGACATAGCCGGCGGGCGGCTCGCAGCCGTAGTAGTAGGTGTGGTAGGAACCGAAGGTGTCGCCATCGGCATCGGGTTTCCAGACCACGACGAAGCCTTCATCGATTTCGGCGTCGCAGTCGTCGTCGTACCCGTTGCAGGCCTCGCTCATGCCCGGGTTCACGTCGGGGTTGTCGTCGTCGCAATCGCCGGCGACGGCGACGTAGCCGGGGGGCGCCGTCGGCTCGTCGACCCAGACATCGGCGCGGCCGTAACCGTCCTGGTCCTGGTCGAGGTACCAGACCGCGGCCGCGGCAGGGGTGGCAAGCAGGATCAGGAGGAAACCGGCCAGCCGCGAGAGCCGGCGGAGCGACGCGTGCGGAGTATCCATGGTTGCGCCTCCCGGGGATGGAGGTCTCCTCGGCCGGGCCGGCGCTCAGCCGGACGCCGCCGGACCGCCCAAAGAATCACGAAACCATGCTATCACCATGCGACCAGGCGATGGCCGCAAAATTGCAATCGCGGTTGCAATTTCAAATAGTGTGTTCTGAAACAACGGCTCACGCGAGAACGAACCGAATGCGACGGTCCCACTCAGCGCCGGCGCCGTCCCAACTCGGCGATCTCCGCCACCGCCCGCACCGCCGCCTCGACATGCGCCGGCGTGTTGAACGGACCCACGCCGAACCGCACCGAGCCGTGCAGCTTGTCGGTGCCCAGGCGCTCGTGCACCATCGGCGCGCAGTGCAGACCCGTGCGGCAGGCGATGCCGTGGTCAACGTCCAGCATGGTGCCCACGTCGCCGGCGACCAGGCCCGCCACGTTGAACGAGAGCACGCTGATGCGCTCGCGCCCGGGCGCCTCGTCGGCGCAGTACAGCGTCACGCCCTCGATGCCGCGCAGCCCGTCGCGCAGCGCGCGCCACAGCGCCATCTCCCGCCCGTGCAGCGCGGTGACGCCCTGCTCCTGCACCCACTTGACGCCCGCGTTCAGCCCGGCGACGCCCGGCAGGTTCGGCGTCCCGTATTCCATACGGTACGGATACTCCTCCAGATGGGCCCGCTGCGCGCTGCGCACGCCGGTGCCCCCGGCCCGCACCTGGCGAAGTTCGACACTCGAGTGCACGTACATGCCGCCGATGCCCATCGGCCCCATCAACGACTTGTGCCCCGTGAAGCAGATGACGCCGGCGCCCAGTTCCTCCATGTCCAGCGGCAGCATGCCGGCCGTCTGCGACACGTCCAGCACCAGCGGGATGCCCCGCTCGCGGCAGGCGCGCCCGATGGGCGCCACCGGCTGCACGGTGCCGATCACGTTCGAACCGTGGTTGATGACGACGGCGCGCGTGCGCGGGTTCAGCCGGGCGATCACCGCGTCGGGATCGATATAGCCCTCGCCGTCGAAGTCCACCCAGTCGACGTCCACGCCTTCCTGCTGCAGCTTCCACAGCGGGCGCAGCGAGGAGTTGTGTTCCAGATGCGTCGTGACCGCGTGGTCGCCCGGGCGCAGCAGGCCGAAGATGGCCAGGTTCAGCGCGTCGGTGGCGTTGTAGGCGAAAACCAGCCGGTCGGGCTCGGTGCCGCCGAAGAAGCCGCAGAGCAGGCGCCGCGTCTGCTCGACGACGTCGCCCGCCTCGATGCAGAGGTCGTAGCCGGACCGCCCCGGGTTGACCCCGTAGCGCCGGTAGAACGAGTCCATGTACGCGTACACGGCCTCGGGCTTGGGGAACGACGTGGCGCCGTTGTCCAGGTAGATCAGACCGCTCTCAGCCGGCTGTGTCATGGCTCTCCTTGTCCGGCGCGGCCGCCGGCGGGACCAGGGCTTCGCTGACGATCTCGGCCACCGTCATGATGCGGACGCCCAGCTTGTACTCCCGGTTCAGCTCCATGAGCTGGTCGATGCAGTTGTGGCACGGCGCCGCCACGATGCGGGCCCCGGTGGCGCGGATCTGCTCCGCCTTGACGCCCCCGGACTGCAGGCGCTTGTGGCGGTACTCGGCCATCGCCAGCTGTCCGCCGCCGCCGCCGCAGCAGAAGTTCTCCGCCCCGTGCGGGGTCATCTCCACGAAGTCGCTGACGCAACGGCGCAGGATGGAGCGCTGCGGCTCGCTGACTCCGCCCTGCCGCACCAGGTTGCAGGGATCGTGCAGCGTGACGCGGTCGATGACGCGCGTCGGGTCCACGCGCAGGCGGCCCTGGCGGAAGTATTCCTCCATCAGCTCCAGGAAACTGATGATGCGGAATGCGGGGCGCTGCCGCAGCCACTCGGCGGCTTCCCAGCGCGCGGCGGCGAAGCCGTGCCCGCACTCGCCGATGACCAGCGTGCGGCAGCCGAGCCGCTCCATGGAGTCCAGCAGGTTGCGGGCGATGGCCCCGGCCTGGGCGTTGTCGCCGCTGAACAGGCCGTAGTTCGTCAGGTCCCAGCCCTCGGCGGCCACGGTCCAATCCTCGCCTGCGGCATGGAACACCGTGGCGCTGGCCTGCAGGCCCAGCGGGAAGAACTTCGGCTCGCGCGGATTGACCGTGAACAGGATGTTCGCGCCGTGCTTGTCGACAGGGATGCGCGCGGCCGGGTCGCCGACCGCCGCCTGCGTCTCCTCCTCGATCCACTGCAGCGTGTCCAGCCAGTCCTCGCGCGTGATCGCCATGTTGTTGCCGGTCTGCAGCGCGGTGGTGACCACCTGCTGCAGGTCGGCCGGGATCAGGCCCAGTTCGGTCAGGGTCGCGCGCGCGGCGCGGATCACCGCGGCGACGTTGACGCCGGTGGTGCAGTTCAGGCTGCAGCGGCCGCAGGCCGAGCAGCGGCCGAAGGCCGCCTCGACCCAGGCGCGCGCCAGGGCGCGGTCGAACGGGCGCGCGCCGGCAAGCTTCGGCGCCAGGCGCCCCAGCGGCGTGAAGCGGCCGCGGAAGCCGGCGGCCACCTGCTCCAGCTTGTGGGCGGGGATCGAGGCGGTCTCGCCGTCGGCCAGGAAGTAGTGGCACGACTCGGCGCACAGCCCGCAGCGCACGCAGGTCTGCAGCCAGGCGGCGCCGGCGGCGCCCAGCCGTTCGCGAAAGATGTCCAGGCCGCGCGCCAGGTCGGCGTCGGTCAGGCGCTCCAGGCGCCGGTCGAGGGAGTCGACGTCGCTCACGGCGTCCACCCCCCGTGCCGCGGCGGGAACGTGCCCCGGCGGCCGTAATGGCGCCCCAGGTGCCCGCGCGCCGCGAAGAAGAACAGGCAATGGCGGATCTTGCCCAGCGGCGTCCAGACCAGAAGGAGCATCGACGCCAGCAGGAACGCGGTCGTTGCGCCCGTCGTCAGGAGCGTCGCGGCCGCCAGCGCGACGAACGCGGTGGCCAGGAGGTTCGAGACGTAGTCGTCCGGGACGCTGATCGCGCGCAGC
The DNA here is from genome assembly GCA_964399195.1 of uncultured Fibrobacteraceae bacterium. Taxonomy (GTDB): domain Bacteria; phylum Krumholzibacteriota; class Krumholzibacteriia; order LZORAL124-64-63; family LZORAL124-64-63; genus CAINDZ01. Next base: position 26,754 of record CAYNPY010000003.1, on the reverse strand, counting down.
CGCGCCGAGCCGGCGCGACGGGCCAGCAGCGCGATGCCGCCGCACGTCCCGGCCGCGAGCAGGACCAGCGCCACCGCGCGCGGCGCCGACGTCGGCGGCGCCGCCCCCAGCGCCAGGCGCACCAGCACGCCGATCGCCGCGAAGATTCCCAGGTGGTAGGAGACGCCCAGCGCGTAGACCGCCGGATGCGCGCGCGTGCTCTCCTTGGCCGCCGGCGACATGCCCGGGCCGAAGGCGTAGAGCAGGCCCCGCCAGGCGCTGCCCGCGGGCGCCGCCTGCGGCGGGCGCAGGCCGAACGACCGCGTCCGCCAGACCTGCACACCGAGGGCCAGCGCCGCGCCCGCGGCGCACAGCGCGACCCCCAGCCGCAGGCCGTCCGGCGCGCTCACACGCAGCCGTCCGGTTTGGGCAGGCCGGCCAGCTTGCAGGCCCCGCGCGCGGGCCCGGACGGGAACAGCTCGTACACGCGCTTGAGCGGCAGGCCGGTGGCCTTGCAGACCGCGCGCACCATCGGCGCGCCGTGGTTCTGCTCGAAGTGGCCGCGGATGAAGCGGATGACCGCCCAGTGCTCTTCGGTCAGCGTCTCGAGGCCCTCCTCGGCGCGCGCCAGGTGGCCGGCCAGGTCCTCGTCCCACTGCTCCGGGTGCAGCAGGAAGCCCTCGTCGTTGACTTCCAGAGAGCGTCCACCGAGATCGATCATGGGCATGGCGGTCCCCCGGGGCCACGGTTGCGCGGTCGGCGGCCGGGGCGGGCTCCCCGGCCTCGCTGTGCCGCAAAGATAGAACACACCTGCGGGATTTCGAAACCCGGAGAGAGACGGCATGAGGAGCGGCGGAGTCGATTGCTCCTGATTACGCCCGGAAAGGGTCTCAACCGCCGTGCCGCTGGCGCAGTTCCCGCGCCGCCGGGCACGCCGGGGCGCGCGGCACAACCGTCCGCGCGCCCCGGCGTCCGCATCCGCGGTGGGGTCTAGCGCTCCTGGTCGGGCTTGGGCGCGTCCGCTTCCTCGTCGATGGGTTCGCCGCCGTCGGTCATCGTCGCCCCGAGCAGCGGGTCGGGCACGAACAGGCCCATCGCGTGACGGCGCGCCGCGCGTCGCCGCTCGCCGACGGTCAGCGCCAGCTCGTGGGCGACCTCGCGCAGGAACGCGACCATGAAGACGAGGAACATCACGCCGCCGATGATGCCCCAGCGGGCGTTGAAGAGGATCTCCCCGAAGGTCATGTTGCCGGTGTCCATCTCCGCTCCTGACGTGCGCGGCCTGCGCCGCGGTGGTGGGACTGCTCCGCCCCTTCACTGCAAGCAGCTTGCCACCGCGCGGACTGCGGCGTGAACCGGCCATCGCGCAAGCGTTTGCGACCTCTACCGTGATCCGCCGCGACGCGAGCGACGCCGGCCGACGCCGAAAGCGTGTGGGATTCCCCTACGCTCATTCGCGATTTCCAACACTTCGCGGGAAATGCGCCGGCGACCGGGAACCGCGCATCGCGCTGCGGCAGGCGATTCCGCGCCGATCCCGGCGATTCCGCCGCCGGCGCGCGCATTGGTCCCGCACTTGCAGTGGGCGGGTGTCCCGAACGTCGGCCCGGGAGGCGATCGCATGCAGTGCCCCTTCCTCCGCAAGCTGAACGTGAAGTACTGCAGCTTGTACGGACAGAAGCTGATCCCGCTCAGCGCGGAGAACGACGCCGCCGAGCGCTGCCTCAGCCGCGGCTGGCGCGAGTGCAAGCTCGTGCGCGATGCGGACGCGATCGGCGCCGCCCCCGACCGCTGCCCCCACCTCTGCGTCGAGGACGTCCATTACTGCGACCTGGCGCCGGTGCGCAAGCTGGTCCCTTGCAACCGGGCCGCCGCCTCGCGCTGCGGCGGCGACGGCCACCGCTATTGCGACCTCTACCTGGCGATGGCCGAGCCGCACGCGCGCGCGGCAAGCGCCGAAGAGGACGGCATTCCGCTCCCCGACGACCTGGCCTACGCGCCGAACCACCTGTGGCTCGACGACGGCGACGGCCTGCGCGTGCACGTGGGCGTCGACGCCTTCTTCACGCGCACGCTCGGGCGCGTCGAGGCGGTGACCTTCCCGGCCCGCCGCGCGGCGGCGCGTCCCTCCGTGCAGCTGCGCGTCGGCGGCCTGGACCTGGAAATGGTCCTGCCCCTGCCGCTGCGCGAGATCGAGCCCAACGCCCACCTGGTGGTCGCCCCGCGCACCGTCTGCGACGACCCCTACGGGCGCGGCTGGCTCTTCGCGGGCGTGCCGGCGCTCGAGACCGGCGCCGAGACCGGCGCGGCCGAAACGGGCCCCTTCCTCCGCGGCCCGGCCGCCCGGCGCTGGCTGCGCCGCGAGCGCGAACGCCTGGACCGCTTCGTCCACGCCTGCCTCGACGAACGGCGCGTGGGCGAAGAGGTCCTGTCCACCGACGGCGGCCCCGCGGCCGGCCGTCTGTCCGAGTTCCTCGACCGCCGCACGCTGGTGCGGCTCCACCACGAGTTCTTCGCGCTGCGGGACGGAGGCCACAACGGGTGACACACGACGACAACGGACTCCGGCCGCGGATCGAGATCGGCACCACGACTTCGGACAGCACAGACAAGACCGGCCGTCGCCTGGGCGCGGGCGGCCTGCTGGTCCTGCTCGGCCTGGCCGCGGGCCTGGCCGCGGGCTGGGTGGCGCTGCCCGCCCTTCTCTACGGGCGCCAGGAAGCGCCGCTGGCCTTCAATCACCAGGTCCACGTCGAGGCCGCCGGCATGGCCTGCGACGACTGCCACGGTTTCTCCGACGACGGCAGCTTCCGCGGCCTGCCCGCCACGGCGTCGTGCGCCGACTGCCACGCCGAGCCGCAGGGCGCCACCGAGGCCGAGCGCATCCTCGTGGAGGACTACCTGGCGAGCGGGCGCGAGATCCCGTGGCGGGTCCGTTCCCGGCAGCCGGACAACGTCTACTTCTCGCACGCGCCGCACGTGCGCCGGGCCGGCCTGGAGTGCCGGCGCTGCCACGGCGACCACGGGGCGTCCACCGCGACGCCGGTCTACGAGTACAACCGCATCACCGGCTACAGCCGGGCCATCTGGGGGCCGCGCATCCAGGGCGGCGGCCCCAACGAGTGGGACTCGATGAAGATGAGCGACTGCGTGAAGTGCCACGCCGAGCGCGGCGTCAAGGACCACTGCCTGCTGTGCCACAAGTGACGCCGCAACCCCGGAGGCCCTGACTTGACGCTGGATCTGACCCGCCGAAGCCTGCTGAAGTTCATGGGCGGCGCCGTCGCCGGCGCCGTGCTCTCGCCGCTGCCCTGGAAGCTGCTCGACGACGCCTCGATCTGGACGCAGAACTGGTCGCGCATCGCGCGGCCGCCGCGCGGGCCGATCAGCTGGCGCGACACGACCTGCACGCTGTGTCCGGCCGGGTGCGGCCTGCGGGCGCGCCTGGTCGGCGAGGCCTTCGTCTCCGCCTGGCCGCGCCCGACGCACGCGGGCGCCGGGGCGGCCTGTCCGCTCGGCCTGGCGCTGGCGCAGCTGCGCTACCACCCGGCGCGCGTGCGCGGGGCCTGCGCGCGCGACGCCGCGCTTGCCGACGCGCCCTGGAAGGTCGTGGACCCGGGCACCGCGGTGGCCGAGGCGGGCCGCATGCTGGCCGACCTGCGCGCCGCGGGCCGCCTGGACGCCGTAGCGGTGCTCGACCTGCGTCCGGACCGCGCCCTCTCGCGGCAGTACCGCCGGTTCCTGGGTCGTCAGGGCGGCGGCCGCTACCTCACGGCGCCGGACGCCTGGCAGGAGTCCGCGGCCGCGTTCGGCGCCCTGGCGGGAGCGGCGGCGCTGACGCCGGCGCTCCGGCCGCGGCAGGCGCGGGCCGTGCTCGCGTTCGGCGCGCCGCTGGCGGACGGCCCGCGCGGTCTGGCCCTGGCCGCGCGCGACGGCGACGCCGGGCGCCCGTTCCACGTGCAGGTGGACGCGGCCGCCACCACCGCGACCGCCCGCGCCGACCGCTGGCTGCCGGCGCGGCCCGGCAGCGAGGCGCCGCTGGCTCTGGCGATCGCCCACGTGCTGGTCCACGAAGCGGCCACGAACGAGGTTCGCGCCCTGGCCGCGGCCGGCGGCGACCGTGAGGGCACCTTTGCGGAACTGGTCGCCGGGTTCACGCCCGAGCGTGTCGCCACGATCTGCGGACTGGCGCCGGCGGACATCCGCGCCACCGCGCGCGAGCTGTCCTCCCGGCGGCCGGCGTTGGTGGTGGGCGTGGGCGACCCCGGCGCCGGCCCCCTCGGCCTCGAGGAGGAAGCGGCGGTCTGGTGCCTGAACGTCCTGCTGGGCGGCGCCGGCGCGGACGCGGCGCTGGCCCTGCGGCCCTCTCCTTCGGCGCTGCTGGACGGTGTCGAGGAATCCGACACGGCGTCGCTGCCGGCGGCCGAGGCGCTGCACGACGTGCCGGACGGTTCGCTCGAGCTGCTGCTGGTCGACGGGTCGTTCCCCGGCGCGCCCCTGTCGCCGGCGCTTCTGCGCCGCAAGCTGCGCGGCCGCGGCGCGCGCATCGTCGCGCTGTCGCCGTACGCCGCCGGCGCCGCCGGGGCGGCCGCCGACCTGCTGCTGCCCACGCCCGCGCCGGGCGAGTGGCTCGACGACGTGCCCCCGCCGGCGCTGGCCCCGGTCTCCAGCTACGCCTGGACGCCGGTCGTCGCCGCGCCGCCGGACTGGGCCGCGCATGCGGCCGACTGGCTGGCGCGGATCGAGGCGGCATCCGGCCTTTCCGCCGACGGGACGATCGGCGGCGCGGCCCATCGCGCCGAGCTGGAGCGGCGCGTGGCGATGCTCGCCGCCGCCGGCAACGGCGAGGTCCACGGCGCGGGCGACGGGACGTCGCGCTCGCTGGCGGCCCTCGGCGGACCCGGGGACCTGGCGGCCGCGCTCGAAGAGGGCGGCTGCTGGTCGGCGCCCGCGACGACCGCGCTGGCCGACGCCGCGCCGCGCCTGCCCGGCAGCCGCAGCGCGCGGGCGCTGCGGTGGCGCGCGCTGGCCGACGGCCGCGCCGCCGCGGCCACGGGCGGCGGGCGCTCCCTCGTGCTGGTGGCGGGCGGCGGCCTGGCCGCGGCCGCCGGCGGCGTCGCGGCGCCCGTGCTGGCCAAGCTCGGGCGCGAGTCGGGGCTGCTGGCGGACACGCGCTCGGTCGCCGTCAACCCGCGCACCGCGGGCGAGCTGGGTCTGCGCGACGGGAAGCCCGCCGAGCTGACCACGGCCGCCGGCGCGCGCCGCGTGGTCGTCGTCCACGACGAGTCGCTGCCGCCGGGCACCCTGCGGGTGGCGACGGGCCCCGATCCCCTGGACCTGGGCGAGCCGGCGGGGAGCGCGGCCGCCTCCGTACACGAACCCGACATGCCCGCCCTCTGCGGGGCCGGCGAGCACCGGGTCTGGCGCCTGACGGGCGCGACCCTGAAGGAGGTGCGCCGTGTCAACGCCTGAGCCGACCGGCGCCCGCTACGCCATGGTCATCGACCTGGACAAGTGCACGGGCTGCGGCGCCTGCATGGTGGCCTGCGCCGTCGAGAACAACGTCGCGGTGCCGCCGCCGGCGGCCGCCGCCAACCGCGGACTGACCTGGATGCAGGTCCAGCGGGCGGACAACGGGCGCCCTTGGCCCGAACACCGGCCGGTCTTCGTGCCGATCCCCTGCCAGCAGTGCGAGCACGCGCCGTGCATCCACGTCTGCCCGGTCACGGCCGTGCAGCTGGACGAGAGCACCGGCATCGTCGGCCAGGTGCCCGCGCGCTGCATGGGCTGCCGCTACTGCATGGCCGCCTGTCCCTACCACGCCCGCTACTTCAACTGGTTCGACCCGACCTGGCCCGAGGGGCTGGAGCAGACGCTCAACCCGGACGTCGCCCCGCGCATGCGCGGCGTCGCCGAGAAGTGCAACTTCTGCCACGGACGCCTCGACCGCGCGCGCGAACTGGCCGCCGCCGAGGGCCGGCCGGCCGCCGAGCCCGTGGACTACGTCCCGGCCTGCGTCGAGGCGTGCCCGCACGGCGCCATCACCTTCGGCAACAGCGCCGACCCGGACTCGGCCGTGGCCAAGCTGGCGCAGGGCCCGCGCGCCTTCCGCCTGCTCGAGGCCCTGGGGACCGGGCCCAAGGTCACCTATCTCGCGGCCGACCCGCAGGTGCGCCGCCTCGGCCTCAGCCGCCTGGACATGGTCCGCGGCGCCGCCGTCGGCGCGGAAGGAGCCTGACGCCATGGACCGCCACCTGATCCCGCGCGGGCTGGACCGCGCCTCCCTGCCCCGCTTCCTGCTGTGGCTGCTGCCGTGGGTGGCGCTCTCGGCCTGGGGCGGCTGGGCCGCGGTCGCGCTGTTCCGCGACGGCCTCTACCACTCGAACATGGACAACCGCTTCGCGTTCGGGCTGTGGATCATCCTGGACCTGGCGATCATCGCCCTGGGCGCCGGCGCGTTCTTCCTGGGCTTCCTCACCTACATCATGCGCCGCCACGAGTTCAAGCAGGTGCTCAACACGGCCGTGATCGTGGGCTTCGTCTGCTACAGCGGGGCCATCGCCACGCTGGCCATCGACGTCGGCCAGCCCATCCGGGCCTGGTTCGCGTTCTGGCACGCGAACGTCCACTCCATGCTCACCGAGGTGACGTTCTGCATCACCTGCTACCTGGTGGTGCTGGCGATCGAGTACGTGCCGATCGTGCTGAAGAGCCGGAGCCTGCGGCCGCTGGCGGGCGCGCTGGTGCTGGAATCGCATCTGCACCGGCTCATGATCGTGTTCGCCGGCGTGGGCGCTTTCCTCTCGTTCTTCCACCAGGGCTCGCTGGGCGGGATGTTCGGCGTGCTGAACGGGCGGCCGTTCGCCTTCCGCGAGGGCGTCGGCATCTGGCCCAGCACCTTCTTCCTGTTCATCCTGTCGGCGATCGCCGCGGGGCCCTCCTTCATCATGCTCATCGTGATGACGGTCTCGCGCCTGTCGGGCAAGCGCCTGGTCGACCGCTTCATCTATTCGCGCCTGGGGCGCATCTCGGGCGTGCTGATGGCGGCCTACGTCGTCGCCAAGCTGGTCGACACCGTGGTGTGGATCCTGGTCACGCTGCCGGGCCTGGGCTTCGACGCCGCCGAATTCTACCGCCACGAGCTGTTCGGCACCTGGGTGCTGTTCCTGGAACTGACGGTCTTCGGCCTGCTGCCGGCGACGATCCTGCTGAACCGCCGCCGCCTGGAGGACACGCGCTGGCTGGTCGCGGGCGGGCTGCTGACCTGCCTGGGCGTCGCCTTCAACCGCTTCGTCTTCACGCTGCAGACCTTGTCCGTGCCCACGATGGCCTTCGACCGCTTCATGATCTACTGGCCGTCGTGGCAGGAGTGGGCCGTCCTGGCCGGCGTCGTGGCGTACGGCGTGATCCTCTACTCGTTCTCGTTCCGCTACCTCAACCTGTTCCCGCGCGAGCGGGAGCTACAGCCCTCGGTCGGGAGATCGTGACATGCTGCCAACCGCCTACGAGTTCCACTGGGACACCGGCCACCTCGTCTTCCTGGGCATCTTCTACGGCGTGCTGACGGTGATCGCCTTCACGCTGGCCCGCATCGGGCTCCGCGCCTGGCGCGACCTGCGGCAGCGCCGCGCGGGCCGGATCGCCTGGCACCAGGCGTTCGCCGACCTGCCGGCCGAACGGCGCCACTGCCGCCACGAGTTCGACGGCGCCGTCAGCGAGCGCGTCTGCGGCAACGAGTTCGCCTGCGGAACCTGCGACGGCCACCGGGCCCTGGCCGCCGCCCGCCTTGGCGACGGCGGCGCGGCTCGCCCCGCCCCCCGCGCCGGCGAGCGCCTCCACCATCGCGGTCACCTCTGGGTCGAGGCCCGCGACGACGGCACGTACGACGTGGGCGTGGACGACCTGCTGCGCAGCTGCGTCGGCCGCCCCGACCGCGTCACCGTGCCCGGCCCCGGCGAGCGCGTGCAGGCCGGGGCCCCGGTCGCCGAGCTGCAGCGCGGTCGCCTGCGCGCGCGGCTGGTCGCGCCGCTGACCGGCACCGTCGTGGCCGCCGGCGACTACGAGGGCGGCAGCCTCTACCGCGTCCAGCCGCTGGGCGACGCGACGGACCTGGAACACCTGCTGCGCCCGGCCGAGGCGCGGGTCTGGCGGCTGCGGGAACTGGAGATGCTGCAGTCGCGGCTGGGCGCGCCGGGCGCGGGGCCGGCGCTGGCGGACGGCGGCGAGCTGGTCGGCGACCTGGTGTCCGCCTGCCCGGCCGCCGACTGGGACACGATCCTCGGCGACCTCTGCCTGGAGCCGTGAGCGCGGGCGCAGGAGCGGCGGGCCCGGCGTTCGCCCGCCCGCCGCTCCCGCGGTTCAGCGCGGGATGTTGTGCCGGCGGATCATGGCGTAGAGCGTCGAGCGGTCCACGCCCAGGATCTCGGCGGCCTGCTTGATGTTGCCGTCGGTGCGGTCGAGCACCGACTCCACGGCGTGCTTTTCGATCTCCGCCAGCGACATGTCGACCGGCGCCGACCACCGCGACCCGTTGCCGCGCGGGGCCTGCGCCAGGAAGTCGAAGTCGGCGGTGTCCAGCACCTCGCCGCGCGCGGTGACGATGGCCCGCTCCACGGCGTTCTCCAGCTCCCGCACGTTGCCCGGCCAGTCGTGGTCCATCAGCAGCTTGAGCGCAGCCTTGGAGACCTCGCGCACCGGTTTGCCCGCCTCCAGCGCCACGCGCTCGATGAAGTGGTTGACCAGCAGCGGGATGTCCTCGCGCCGCTCGGCCAGGCTCGGCAGGCGGATGTTGATCACGTTCAGGCGGTAGAACAGGTCCTCGCGGAATTCGCCGCGCTCCACCGCCTCCTGCAGATTGCGATTGGTGGCGGCGATGATGCGCGCCTCCATCGCGATCTCCTCCGTGCCGCCCAGGCGGAAGAACCGGCGCTCCTGCAGCACGCGCAGCAGGTCCATCTGCAGCTTGGCGGAGATGTCGCCGATCTCGTCCAGGAAGATCGTCCCCTGCCCCGCCGCCTCGAACTTGCCGCGCTTGCGCGCCACGGCCCCGGTGAAGGCGCCCTTCTCGTGCCCGAACAGCTCCGACTCCAGCAGCGTCTCGGCCAGCGCCGCGCAGGAGACGCCCACGAACGGGCGCGAGGCCCGCCCGCCCGCGTCGTGCAGCGCGCGCGCCACCAGCTCCTTGCCCGTGCCGCTGGCGCCCTGGATGAGCACGGTGCTCCGCTGGCTGGCCACCTCCTTGACCAGGTCGAAGATCGCGTGCATCGCCGGGTTCTTGCTGATGATGTCCTGAAACGTGTAGTGGCGGTTCAGGCGCTGCCGCAGGTACAGGTTCTCCCGCTGCAGGTTCTTCACCTCGATGGTCCGCTTGACGAACAGCGAGATCTCCTCGGGGTTGCAGGGCTTCACCATGTATTCCTGCGCCCCTTCCTTCAGCGCGTTGATCGCGGTGTCGACCGTCGCATAGGCGGTGATGATGACCACCGTCGCCTCGGGCTGCAGCTTGCGGATCTCGATCATGGTCTCGATGCCGCTGATGCCGGGCGGCATCTTCAGGTCCAGAAAGTAGATGTCGTAGGGGCAGGCCCGCGCCATCTCCACGGCTTCCCGTCCCGAAGCGGCGACGTCCACCACGTAGCCGTCCTCGCGCAGCCAGGCCGCCAGCGACTCGCGCATGGACACCTCGTCGTCCACGACCAGGATCTTCCAGTTGCTGTTCATGTCTTGCTCCCCGTCGGGCCGCCGTCGCCGGCAGCCGTCACCGGGCGCAGGGCCCGCAGGCGCTGCGCCAGTTCACCCGCGCAGGCGTCGCAGAGCTCGCCGCGCTTGACGTCGATGTTCGTAACGTTGATCGACAGCGACATGGCGCAGGCGCGATCCGCGCAATGGACCAGGCCGAACGTGTGCCCCAGTTCATGCAGGACCTCCTTGAGGACCCGCTCCACGTACAGTTCCCGGTCCGCCGGCAGGCCGTGGAACTCCTGACGCAGCCTGGCCAGCGACAGGATCGCGGCCAGCCCGTTCACCTGCGCCTGGCCGAAGATGAACGTCAGCATCGGGATGTAGATGTCGTGGCCGGTCACCACCAGCATCCTCGTCGCGCCCGGCGGCAGCAGCGGCAGCGCCGCCCGCATCAGCGCCGTCGCGTCGTGCTGGTCGCGCCGGGCGTCCCAGGCGTCCGCCGGCGTCTCCAGCGGCGGCAGGCGCCGCGTCTCGCAGGCGAAGTACGCGGCCACGAACACCTCGATCGCGTCCAGGTCGACCGCCGCCACGCCCGCCACCGGCAGCAGGCAGATCAGCATGGCGCGGCCGGCGGTGCCGAGCCGACCTTGGCCTCGCCGTTGCCGACCGGCAACTGCACGGTGAACGTCGTGCCGCGGTCGGGCGCCGTCTCCACGTCGATCTGGCCGCCGTGGGCCTGCACGATGCCGTAGACGACCGCCAGGCCCAGGCCGGTGCCCTGCCCTTCCTTCTTGGTGCTGAAGAACGGGTCGAAGATCCGCGGCAGCACTTCCGGCGGTATGCCGGGTCCCGTGTCGGCCACCTCCAGCACGACCTGCGCGCGCGGCGCGTCGAGACGCGTGCGGACCGTCACGGAGCCCGTCTCCATCGCCTCGGCCGCGTTGAGGACCAGGTTCGTGACGATCTGCTGGATCTGCGAAGCGTCGCAGACGGTGGGCGGCAGGCCTTCCGCCAGCTCCAGACAGGGCGTCACCTCGCCCAGCTCGAGCCGGTGGTTGATGACCGACAGCGTCCGGCGGACGATCTCGTTCAGGTCGCAGGGTTCGTGCGACGGCGACGACTTGCGCGCGAACACGAGCAGGTCGCGCACGATGCGCGCGCAGCGCTCGGTCTCGTTGACGACGTGGCCGAGGTAGTTGCGGAAGTCCTGCAGGCGGTCGCGCGGCACCTCGTCGCCGGCGGTCAGCCGCTGCATGAGGCGCCCGAAGTTGATCACGCCCGACAGGGGGTTGTTGATCTCGTGCGCCACACTCGCCGCCAACTGCCCCAGGGAGGCCAGCCGGTCGCTCTGGATCGCCTTCCGCTCGGCGTCGCGCAGGCGCGCCGTGCGTTCCTCGACGCGTCGTTCGAGCGTGTCCGTGAACTCGCGGAGCTGCTGGTTCGATGCGTTCAGGCGTTCCTGCATGGAGCGGAAGCTGCGCGCCAGTTCGCCCAATTCGTCGTCGGCGTCGACCTCCAGGGGCTGGTCCTGCCCTGCCACGCCCAGCGTGTGCGTCGCGGCGATCAGCTTGCGCACCGGCTGCTGCACGAACCGCCGCGAGAAGAGCACGACGAAGAACGAAACCACCACCACCGACAGCAGCGACATGAGGGCCGAGCGCACGACCAGGCCCTGCAGCTGCCCGTCGACGCGGGACAGCGGCATCGTGATGTCGACCACGCCCAGGACGTGGATCTCGGCCGGGTGCGCATGGCAGGCCGCCGCCGAGCACGACGGCTCGTTGTAGATCGGGGTGATCATGCCCAGGACGCGCTCGCCGTCCTCGCGCCGGAACACCCGCGTGCGCAACGGCATGTCGACGTGCACCAGGGCCTGGCCGGCGGCGTGACAGAGGATGCAGGCCTCGGCGTCGGTGTCCACCACCTGGCCGGCGTCCTCGCCGGTCGAGAAGGTGATGCGGCCCGCCTTGTTGAACATGCGCACGCGGTCGATCGTCCGTTGCCTCGCCACGTTCTCCATCATCTGGTAGGCGTACTCGCGGCGATCCTCGAGCATCGCGTTCCAGGTCGTGGCGACCATGGTCTGCGAGGCCAGCTCGGCGCTGAGCGTCATCTCGTCGAGGAGCTGCCGCTTCTGCGCCTGGATGTCGGTATAGGCGAAGAGACCCTCGACGATGACGATGATCGAGGTGAGCCAGAGCACCAGCTTGCGGGCGATGCCGCGGGGCATGGGTACCTCCGACCGGAGCGGGTCCGGCCGTTCCCAAGGTAATGCCCGCCATTCTGCTGTCAAATCGTTAACAATTATGGACTTGTACGGTTCGCTATGGGCGCTTGCGTCCCTACGGCGCCTCCACGCAGATCTCCCGCCGAGCCACCGCGACGGCCGTCCGCGCCAGCAGGTACGCCACGACCAGCGCCAGCAGCCCCAGGAACGCCCCGCCCAGCCACAGGTAGCCGGCCGCCTGCGTCTGCTGCCCCATCACCAGCGTGGCGATGGTGATCGCCGCCAGGGGGAACGAATACGCCCACCACGAGAGGTAGAAGCGCAGCCGCAGCAGCCGCGGCGCCTGCGCCAGCACCAGCGCCGTCGAGCCCAACGCGACGCCGTAGAGCACGCGCGCGAAGGCGTCGATACCGCCACTCAGATTCACGTACGAGAGGAACCCGACCGCCGGCGGCGCGATGAAGATGGCCAGCGTGGGCATGAACCGCTCGGGCAGGCTGCCGTGGAAGATCAGCCGGTAGAAGACGATCGCCGCCAGCACCGGCCAGAAGAACAGCCCGAAGGCGAAGAAGACCCACGAGATCTCGGGGCTGGCGTGCCGGACCCCCGCGATGGGCACCAGGATGTTCCCCACCACCGGGATGAACCAGGCGGGGTTCAGGTGCGCGATCTCGTACTTGTCGTGCTGCAGCCACGACGACAGGACGTACAGCGTCAGCAGCGCGTGCAGCGCCGTCCCGGCGAGCCACAGGACGCGCGAGAGCCCGGGCGCCTGGTGCAGCGCGGCGATCGACAGCAGGATCAGCGAGATCGACGCCGTCGGCACGAAGGCCAGCTTCGCCGGGTGGCGGATCTCGGCCAGCGTCTCGCGCGGGTAGCGCGCGCACTTGAGCGCGAACACCGCAGCCACCAGGACGAAGAGCGCCCCCACCACCGGCAACAGCACCCGTCCCGGCGCGAATCCCCAGCCGTAGACCAGCGCGGCGCGGTTCCCGGCGATGGTGAATCCGGCCAGGCCCATGATCATGGCGAACCAGGCGATGGGGAATTCCTTCAGGCGGGAGGCGGGCTGGCCGGTCAATCGAGGACCCCCGGGGATGGCGGCGCGGCGCGACGGCGCCGCATGATAGCGCGAAGCCGCGGCCCGGTCCAGTTGCGCCGGCGCAACCGATCCGCCGCGGCTCCGGTTCGCCGGAACGCAGCCCTACTTCAACAACGCCAGCAGTCCGCCCGCCGCCACCGCCGTGCCGATCACGCCGGCCACGTTGGGCCCCATGGCGTGCATCAGCAGGTAGTTGTGCGGGTCCTCCTCCTGGGCCACGTTGTGCGCCACCCGCGCGGCCATCGGCACCGCCGAGACGCCGGCCGCCCCGATCAGCGGGTTGACCGGGCTGCCCGGCAGACGGCACATCAGCTTGGCCAGCAGCACGCCGCCGGCCGTCGACAGCGAGAACGCGATGCAGCCGAGCACCAGGATCTTCAGCGTGGCCGCCTGCAGGAACCCGTTGCCGTCCATCGAGACGCCCACGCACAGGCCCAGCACGATCGTGATCAGATTGATCAGCTCGTTCTGCGCCGACCGGGTCAGACGCTCGGTCACGCCGCACTCGCGCAGCAGGTTGCCGAACATCAGCAGGCCGATCAGGCTGGTCGCCGCCGGCACCAGCAGGGCGCCCACGACCGTCACGCCGATCGGGAAGATGATCCGGATCCAGCGCGGCACCTCCATCCCGGCCTCCATGCGGATGGCTCGCTCCTTCTTCGTCGTCAACAGCCGCATGATGGGCGGCTGGATCAGCGGCACCAGCGCCATGTACGAATAGGCCGACACCGCGATGGCCCCCAGCAGGTGCGGCGCCAGCTTCATCGTCAGGTAGATGGAGGTGGGGCCGTCGGCGCCGCCGATGATGCCGATCGAGGCGGCCTCCTGCGGCGTGAAGCCCATGGCGTTGGCCGCCAGGAAGGTGCCGAAGACGCCGAACTGCGCCGCGGCGCCCAGGAAAAAGGTCTTCGGGTTCGAGAGCAGCGGCCCGAAGTCCGTCAGCGCGCCCAGGCCCAGGAAGATGAGCGGCGGGAAGATCTCCAGCCTGACGCCGGCGAACAGGTAGTGGAACAGCCCGCCCGTCTCGCCCGGCCCGCCTGGGTGCATCAGGCCCGACAGCGGCAGGTTCGCCATCAGCGCGCCGAAGCCGATCGGCACCAGCAGCAGCGGCTCGAAGCCCTTCCGGATGGCCAGCCACAGCAGCACGCAGGCCACGACCAGCATCACGCCCTCGCGCCAGGTGATGTGGGCCAGCCCGGTCGACAGCCAGAGGGCTTCCACGTCAACCCTCCGCGCGGTAGCGGAGCAGGACCACGCCCACCTGGACGGTGTCGCCCGGCGCCACGCAGACCTCGGCCACCTCGCCGGTGCGCGGCGCGTGGATGTAGGTGTCCATCTTCATGGCGTCGAGCAGGATGACGGGCGTCTTCTCCTCGACGCGCGTTCCCGCCTGCACGAAGACCTTCTGCACGGTGCCGGCGATGGGCGCCAGGATCGTGTTCGGGTCCACCGTGCCCTTGGCGTTGCTCGACGCCGGACGCGCCGCCGCCGGGGCCGGCGCGGGCGCAGCGGCCGTCTTCACGCGCGGGGCGCCGCCCGCCGTGCGCGCCGAGGGCAGGTTGCCGCCGGTGACGTACTGCTCGTCGTCCTCGAGCACCTCGACGACGACCTCGTAGACCTTCCCGTTCAGCGTCAGGCGCAGCTTCTTCATTTGTGACCAACCCGGTGGGAGACCATGATGTCCATGCGCCCCGCGCGTTCCCAGGCCTGGCCGGCCGGCTCGCCGTGGACATGGACGCGGTGGATGCGGACCGGCGCGCCGAGCGCCATCCAGGCGCTCGCGGCCAGCACCGCGAGGGTTTCTTCGTCAAGGCCGGCGGCGTCGGCGTCGGCGGCCGCCAGGGCAGCTTCCGCCTGGCGCCGCGCCGAGCGCATCCCCAGCGCGCGCAGCCCGAACAGCAGCGCCGCCAGGGCGCCC
>CAYNPY010000003.1:0-11837 GCA_964399195.1 uncultured Fibrobacteraceae bacterium | reverse complement strand
CAGCGCGAACGCCGTCAGCGCGATCAACGGGGGTGACAGGTGGCTCATCATAGCGCCATGTTCCCGTGCTTCTTCTGCGGGCGCAGGTCGCGCTTGGTCCGCAGCAGGCCCAGCCGCTCGATCAGCAACCTGCGCGTCCACGACGGGCGGATGATGTCGTCCAGGTGCAGCGCCTCGGCCGCGCGGAACGGGTTGGCGTGCTGTTCCCGGTACTCCGCGACCTTCTCGCGGTACATCGCCGCCGGATCGGCCGCTTCCTTGATCTCCTTGCGGCTGAGCACGCGCGCGGCGCCCTCGGGTCCCATCACGGCGATCTCGGCCGTCGGCCAGGCCAGCACCGTCTCGGCGCCGACGTCCTTCGAGCACATCGCCAGGAACGCCCCGCCGTAGGCCTTGCGCATGATCACCGTCAGCTTCGGCACGGTGGCCGCCGAATAGGCGAACAGCATGCGCGAGCCGTGGCGGATGATGCCGCCGTGTTCCTGCGCCACGCCGGGCAGGAAGCCGGGCACATCCACCAGCGTGATCAGCGGGATGTTGTACACGTTGCAGGTGCGGATGAAGCGCGCGCCCTTGTCGGCGGCGTTGATGTCCAGCACGCCGGCCATCACTTGCGGCTGGTTGGCGACGATGCCCACCGACAGCCCGCCCAGGTGCGCGAACCCGCAGACGATGTTCGGCGCGAACTCGCGCATGTACTCCAGGAACACGCCGTCGTCGACCAGGCGCGTGATGACGTCCTTGACGTCGTAGGCCACGCGCGGGTCCTCGGGGATGACCCAGTCCATCGACTCGTCGTCGATCACAGTGCCGTCGAACGGCCGCGACGGCGGCGTCTCCATGTTGTTCTGCGGCAGGTAGGTCAGCAGCGCCTTGACGATGCCGACCGCCTCCTCCTCGTCGGCCGCCATGAACTGCACGTTGCCGGCGATGGCCGCGTGCGCCCGCGCGCCGCCCAGGTCCTCTTCGCTGATGACCTCGCCGGTGGCGGCGCGGATGACCTCGGGCCCGGCGATGAACATGTGCGCCGTGTTCTCGACCATGATCACGAAGTCGGTCAGGGCCGGCGAGTAGGCCGCGCCGCCGGCGCAGGGCCCGGCGATCACCGAGATCTGCGGCACCACGCCTGACAGCAGCGTGTTGTGGTAGAAGATCTTCCCGTAGCCCGAGAGCGCGCCCACGCCCTCCTGGATGCGCGCGCCGCCGCCGTCGTTGAAGCCGACCACCGGCACGCCGCACTTGAGCGCGGTGGCCAGCATCTCGACGATCTTCGCCGCGTGGCGCTCCCCGACGGCGCCGCCGCCCACCGTGAAGTCCTGCGAGAAGGCGAACACGGGCCGGCCCATGACCTCGCCCTTGCCGGTGACCACGCCGTCGGCGGGGAATTCGCGCCCGGCCAGGTCGGGGCAGCGGTGGCTGACCCACAGGCCGAACTCGACGAAGGATTCCTCGTCGAACAGCAGGCCCAGCCGCTCGCGGGCCGTCAGCTTCCCCTGCTCGTGCTGCCGCGCGACCTTGTCCGGGCCGCCCCCGGCCTGCAGGTGGGCGCGCCGCGCGTCGAGATCCTCGAAACGTCGCTTGATCGCCATGCTGTCTCCTGTTGCTGTCCGCCGCCCCGGGGGTCGTCACGGCCGCGGGTTGTGTTCCCGGTCGGAGGGCCGTTGGGTCGGCAGGGACAACGTTAAGCGGTTAACATGGGGAGTCAAGTCGGATAAGCATACCCCTGAATCGCGGGGTGGTGGAGCCACCGCCGGAGGGTCGATGACGAGATCCGGTCCCCACACCTGCTCCGGCGCAACAATCGCGAAACTGTGATAATTGCGCCGGCGCAACGGCAGATGAGTGGGAGGCGTACCTTCCTCATGCCGCACGGTGTCCCGCCGGCCGCCCGCGCGCACATAAGATTCCTGATCGTGCTATGATGGCGTTGCATTGCTTACCGATCGCTTCCCGCCACATGCTGAGAGCTTCAGGAGGCAACGGGGATGTTGAATGCAAACTGCGGGCGATTCCGCGGCATCGTCTTCCTGCTGTTGTTCGCTGCCGGCGGGACCGCCGGAGTCCGCGCCGAGTGCATCGACTGGGCGAGCGTGCCGACTGTCGTGCCGACCGTGTCGTGGGACGGGCCGGAATTCCACAACATCGTCGGGGGAAGGGTTGACTCCGGATACCTGGTGAAACAGGTCGAAAGCCCGTGGAACGAGTTCCTGTACTATGTCTACGATGTTCGCGATCCAAGCTCGGCTGAGCAGATCTATGAAGTGAGCTACGCGCTGGATGCCATGTCCAGCGTAACGATCGGTGCTGCCGAGGACTCGCTATGCGTCATTGATGTTTTCAGCATGTACGGGTTCGAGCACTACCTGCTCATCGCGGACAACCCTTCGGTCCGCTACAACACGCCGCTTTCCGGGCTCGTCGCCCTGGCCGGCGATCGGATGTACCAGACTGCCTGGAGCTGGGAGGATGGGCGCTCGGGAGTGGGTCTTTACGACATATCCAACCTGGCGGACATCGTGGAACTGGGATTCCACGCCGAGGCGATCGAGTCCGGTCCCGCTCCGCTTGCCCTTTCGAATGAAATCGCGCTCGTTCTTGGGCCCGGCTATGAGATGCAAGCGGTGGATTTCGGCGCACAGTCGATACCCGTCGTCCGCGGCCGCGTGGTGCTGAATGGCGGCGTGCCCGCCAACTTCAGGTATTGGCTGGGCCGCGATGGCGACCGCGTCTATTATGCTGACCAGACGCAACTGTACGCCCTGGACGTGAGCGACCCCGACAACCTGCGGGTCGAATTCACGATTCCTGGACGTGTCTCGAGCCTGGCGATCCAGGGCGATCTCGGCGCGCTCAAGTTCGAGTCCCCGAATGTCAACATCCGCATCTTCCAGCTGAGGGGGACCGGATCGCCGGCCGCCATGAGCGGCTATTTCGGTTCCTCGAGCCCACAGTCGGTTGCCTGGTCCGGTGACACCTTGTACCAGGGCGGCGTCGCCGCCTACGACGTATCCGATCCCACGTTGCCTGCTCTTGTCGGTGCGGGCAGCGCGAGCACTGCGTCCTGGGCCGGGTCGTACGTTCAGGGTGGCTGCCTGGTGACCGGCAACGGAACCTTCCCGCTCCACTGCGATGCCGTTGCCGCCGTCGGCGACCGCCTCGCCACCGGCAGTTGCGTCACTGCGTGCCCGAACCCGTTCAATCCGCGCACGTCCCTGACGGTCGACATCGGCCGTCCCGGGCCGGCGCGGCTGGACATCTACGATGTTCGCGGGCGATGGGTCCGCAACCTCTTCCACGAAGAGAAGACCGCCGGATCGCACGCCGTGGCATGGGACGGGCACGACAGCCAGGGCCGGGCATTGGCGGCCGGCATCTATCGCGCGCGCCTGGTCACCGCCGATGGAGCTCATGAAGCGAAGCTGACTCTGCTGAGGTAGTCCGCTCGCTGCGACGATCGCGTCCTGCGCTCCCCATGGCACGGGCGATCTGCGCCGGCGCAGCCACGGCGAGGCCGCCAGACTTTCGCCGGCGCAAGCGCACGCAGCCGGTTCGCCGGCGCCGGCCAAGGACAGGGCCCCCGGACTGCAGGGTCCGGGGGCCCGTCGCAGGGGCGGCTTTCGCCGCCCCTCCCCCACTGCGGCTACCGCAGCAGCGACATCCGCTGCGTCAGCACCTTGCCGCCCGACTGCAGGCGCAGGAAGTAGGTGCCGGAAGCCAGCGTGCCGCCCTGCGCGTCGCGCCCGTCCCAGCCCAGCTCGTGCCCGCCGGCCGGCAGCGTGCCGTCCAGCAGCACGCGCACGCGGTGGCCGCGCAGGTCATAGACCGCCACCTGCACCGCCTGCGTGGCCGGCAGCGAGAACCGCACCTGCATCCGCGACGTGAACGGGTTCGGCGACGGATCGCCGAGCGCCAGGCTGAACCGCGGCCCGTCGTCCACGCCCGAGGTTACGTCCACCTCCACCGACGCCTCGGCCATCAGCACCGGCGTCGCCCGTCCGTGGTTCACCCAGGCGTCGTACAGCTGCTGGCCGATGCTGTTGGTCGTGTTCTCGTCGCGCAGGAACTCGATGTACTCCTTGCTCGTGGCCTGGTAGTAGAGGCGCGCGTGCACGGTCTCGGCCGAGTTCGGCAGCGTGTAGGTGCGGTCGTCCCAGTGCTGGCCGTCGGCGTACGCGTAGCCCACGGGCGGCGACTGGATCGCCGCGAACGTCGCGTTGGTGAATCCGCGCGGCGGGATGCGGTTGTCGAAGTACGTCGTGTCGTTCAGCACGAAGTGGAACGACGGCCCCGCCGGCATCCCCAGCGCCGCAGCCAGCCCCGGCGAGAGGCCGCCCTCGATGTGGTAGATCGCCGCCGCCGCGTCGTGGCCCAGCTCGCCGGTGGCCGGGTCGTAGTGCGCCGACTCGTAGACCAGGTTGTCCTCGTCGTCATAGGCCTGGATGTTCAGCCAGATCCGCCGGCCCTCGGGGTAGCCGGAGAACAGCTTGTGGCCCGTCTGGTTGACCACGCGCACCGTGACGCCGTCGTAGTTCGGCGTCATTTCGAGGGTGGCGGCCTTCTGCAGCGTGGCGATGGCGCGCGTCTTGGCCGCCTGCAGCTCGCTGACGCTGACCTCGCTGGGGAAGAAGTCGGGCAGGATGTCCAGGATGAACGTGTTGCCGCCGGTCAGGTCGTGCATCGGCATGTCGCTGCGAACCGGCGAGCCGGGCTGGTTGCTGCCGGCCGCCGTCACCTTCTGCATGTGGCAGTCCTGGCAGCTCGAGACGGGGCCGTAGCCCGGCACGTCGACGGGGCCCTGCGCGAAGGCGCTGGACTGCCATTCGCTGAACGTGCGCTCGACGGGCTTCATGTTGCGCACGCCCTGGTCCGGGTGCTGCGCGTCGAAGGCGTTGGGCGCGTAGTCCTCGGGCCCGGTCTGCACGAACACCGGGTTGCTCACGTCGTGGCAGGTGCCGCACATGTTCGACGACAGGTGGAACGGCGAGTAGATGGAGTTGTGGCCGGCGACGAGCGGATCGGCGAACGGCCCGCGCTTCTCGGCGCCGGGATCGTTGATGAACTGGCCGTTGCCGTACTGCAGGGGCAGCGGGTTCACGCCCGCCAGCACGGCGACGTCCTGCGCCGGGCTGACGCCCGGCGTGTAGACGGGATCGACCGCGCGGTGGCAGAAGTCGCAGTGGATGCCCTCGCGGTCCTTGGCCGTCAACTGGCCGCCGCTGGTGTCGACCGAGCGGCCTTCCTGCCAGCCGCCGGGCGTGTGGCAGCGCAGGCAGACGTCGCCCACCGAGGGCGCGTCCTGCTCGGCCACGGCCAGGCAGGCCAGGAACAGCGGGTCGCGCATCGCCTGCGCCATCATGCTGCCGCGCCAGGTGCGCCAGGGCTCGTTCGCGGCGTCGTAGTCGCCGTGGCAGGTGCGGCAGTCGTTCGGGTTCGCCAGCACGGCGCCCTCCAGAGGCTGCGTGCCGGACATGTCCATGTCGCGCAGCGTCGTCGGCACCTTGCCGCCGACGACCTGGGTCACCGTGAACGAGCCGTTGCTCGCGTCCTGGCCGGGATTGCCCGCGCCGTCGGTCCCCGTCACGCGCACCTGGATGGCGCTGCCCGGCCGGTTCGGCACGAACCACGCGTAGGTGCCGGTGTTGGCGATGTCCTTCGCGACCGGCTTCCAGGTGGCGCCGCCGTTGTCGGACATGTCGATCGAGACGGCCGGCACGCCGCTGATGTCCGTGGCGGTGAACTGCACGTAGAAGGTGGTGTTCGCGCCGATCACCTCGCCGCCGTTGGGCGCGATGACCGTGATCGCCGGCGGGGTCGTGTCCGTGGTCGTCGTCGGCGTCACGTAGGGCAGCACCTCGCCCACCGGCACCGCGCTGATGCTGCCGACGTTGGCGGCGGACAGGCCGGGGAAGGTCGGCGTGTTGCCGTAGCTGGCGGTGTTCGTGATCTCGGTCAGCGACGTGTAGCCGTCGGCGTCGTTGTCCTCGTTCTCGATGAAGTGCAGCAGGGCCTGCCGCCCGGCGTCGTTGTTCGGGTACGAGCCCAGCAGGTTGCCCACGCGCACGCCGTACGGGTTGCGCGGGCCGCCGCCGGTGAAGGCGTAGTGGCACAGGCCGCAATGCCCGGCCAGGCTGGGCAGGTTGTCCAGCTTGGAGCCGACCGCCCCGGGATAGGCGTTGAAGAACGACGTGCGGATCGGCGCGCGGCCGAACGCCGGGGCAGCCAGCAGGCACAGCGCGGCGGCCAGCAGCAGGTACGGTCGGGTCTTGCGGAACATGGCTCATCCTCCGGGCCGGGGGCGAGGCGGTCGGCGAGCGGGCCGACATGGGCAGTGCCCTGGGTTGCGACTAGGCATCCAACGCCCTGAATCGCGGCGACGGCGCCCTTTGTCACGGTTCCTGGATCAGGGAGAATGATAGCCGGAGATGAATCTCCTACTCCAATTATTTGTTTAACTGGTAACATAACATATGGTGCTTGAAATTGAAGTACTGTCGCAAAATCAGGCGCGGGCCCGCCACATCGGCTGGCCGGCCCGCGCCCATCGTCACCGCTTCGGAGCCCGCCGGCGCCTCGGGGCGGCGCCTTGGGCGACGCTCACCGCAGCAGGACCATCTTGTCGATCAGCGTCCCGGCCTGAGTCTCGAGGCGCGAGAAGTACACGCCCGAGCCGACCTCCCGGCCGGATTCGTCACGACCGGTCCACCGGAACGTGTGCTCTCCGGCCTCATGATGGCCGCTGGCCAGCAGCGCTACGCGCCGGCCGGCCGCGTCGTACACGGCCAGAACCACCGGGCCGGCAGCCGGCAGCCGGCAGGTGATCTCCGTGATCGGGTTGAAGGGATTGGGGGCGCAGGCCAGTTCCAGCAGCCCCGCGCCGGCGGCGGCCGGGCCCCTGCCGGCGGCGGGATCGTTGATGCTGGCCACGGCCACGCCGGGCGCGCCGCCGCCCGGGCGTTCCAGGACACCCAGCCGGGCCTCTGCGCCCAGCGCGACCAGCGGCAGCGAAGCGTCCCCCGCCTCTCCGGCAGCGCGATCGAGGTGGATGTATGCCGGACGGTCATCAAGCGCCTGCAGCCGCAGCGTGAGCAGCTTCACGCCGTCGGCGGCGGCCGGGCACGGCGCGGCCGTGCCGACCAGGAAGCGCGGCGGGCTCAGCACGTTGATGCTCTCGACGGGGTAGACGTACTCCCGCACGACCAGGTTGTCGGACAGCGACAGCTCGCACTGCCAGCCGCGCACGTCCTGGGCGGCCGCCGGACCCGTCACCACCAGATGGGCCTCGAAGACGTCGCCCGCGGCGACGTTGAGTGACCGCTGACCGGCGGCCTCATCGAAGTAGATCCCGATGGTGCCCAGCGCCACGTCGCCGGCGGCGAAGGCCACGGTCGGCGGGCAGGTCGCGCCGATGGCTCCCGCGAGCAGCGAGACGTCGGTGAGATTCAGGACGCCGTCCCAGCGGAAATCGAAGGCGTAGTCGTAGGCGCCGAAGTAGGCGGCCGCGAACGGCGGGATGTCGGCCAGGGACACCGCTAGGTCTCCGTTCACGTCGGGGCTGTTGAAGGCCACGTTGAAGAGCTGCGGAGTGCCCCGGCCGTCGACGTAGACGCGCGTCCGCTCCCCCGCGCTCGGCCGCGAGTGCGCGCCGCCGGCGACCGGCCGGGTGAAGGTGGTCACCCCGGCCGCGTTCGTGGGCCCGTCGGCGATGGCTCCCTCCGCGCAGGTCTGCAGCCCGCCCAGCGTGGTCCGCAGCGTCAGGTTTTCCGCGGGAACGCCGACCAGCGCGTGCCCGTCGTCATCGGCTACGTTCAGGGTGATGGTCGCGTTCGCGCGGGCCCCGCCGTACAGGTAGCAGTTCGTCAGCGGGTCGCCGGAACGGTTCGGCACCGTGAAGACCGACACCGGCGAGCCGGTCGCGATCGACGCCGTCCCCACGCGCCGTCCATCGTCCCGGTCGAACCAGGCCGGCGTGCCGGCGCCGCCGAGCCAGACCACGCCGTGCGCCCAGGTGTAGCCGCTGACCGGGGGCAGGTACTCCATGGCCAGCCTGGTGCCGGTCACCAGATCCTGCTCGTTCAACTGCTGTTGCGGGACCCAGGCCGCGGTGCCCGGAGCGGTGCCGTACTCCCGCCGCGTGTACCAGACCTTGTCCGGCTCGCCGACCTCCTCGCCGAAGGCGCAGGCGAAGCCGCCGCCCATGCGGGCCGCCAGGTCGAGCTGGGCGACATTGCGCCCCTCGGAGGAGTAGACGATCCAGCCCACCGCCCAGGAGTTTCCGCCGTCGTAGGAGATCCGGTACGTGATCTGGTCCGCGCCGACGCTGGTGTTCTCGTAGGCCACCATGATGCGCCCGTCGTAGGCGGCGATCGCGGTGGTCCCGTTCAGGGAGGTGTCCAGGTTCAGGTTGACGACGCTGCCGCCGGAGATCTTGACGACGTGCAGCTCGTCGAGCGTGCTGCGATAGGAGAGAAAGAGAAAGTACTCGCCCGAGACGGGCGTGTTCCAGTGCGCGTCGAGGTCGGACTCGGCGTCCGTCATGCCGAGCGCGATCTCGTTCCAGGTCGTGCCCGCCTGATCCGTCCACCGGAATTCCATCGTGTCGTCGGCGAGCAGGCCCACGACGTAGACGCGGTTGTTCCACGCGTCCGCGTTCGTCTCCACGCTCAGGTCCTCGATGGCGACGCCCATGTCGAACGCCGTCGTCCAGAAGTAGGCATTGTCGGGCAGGCCGTCCGCGACCGTGAAGCGCCGCACCCTGGCGTCGGACTGCGTGGCGGTGCCGGTGCCGGTGTACGCGACCCAGAAATACCCGGCGACCACGCGGCCGTGGAGTTCCGGCACTTCCTCGCCGTACCAGGCGAAGGTCTCCGACCACGTGAGCCCGTCATCGGTCGAGAGATTCACGCTCCACTGCGAGCCGGGGTCCGGGTCATCGTAGGCCAGGGCGACGAAGAGGTTGGTCGTGCCCGCGTCGAAGTCCAGCGCGATCGCCTTGACCTGCGTCTGCGCCGACACCTGCCGGTCCGCCATCCACTTCGCCGCCGTGACGTCGCGCGGCACGCGCCACGAGACGGCGGCCGCCAGGCCCGGCGCCTGGCCGGACTCCTCCAGCGCGCGCAGGCGCGCGACGGCCGGCGCGAACGCGCCGCCGTTCCAGAGCCCGTCGATGGCCTGCGCCTCGGCGCGCGCCGACGCAGGCGTGCGCAGCGGGAGTTCCAGGGCCAACAGGGCGTTGGCACGGTCTTCGGGAGCGAGGGCCGCCAGGCGTTGCCAGAGCGGAATGGCCGGGCGTTTGGCGGCCTCGAGGCCAGGTGCGGCGTCCTCCCGCGCGGCGATCGGAGCCGGGCCCATGGGCCGGCGGTCGAAGTCGATGGGCGCGAAGCGGTCGCCGTCCGGCACGGCGTCGCGCACCGTCAGGTTGAGGATGGTGGGGTGTTCGTTCGCAGGGGCGATGTCCTTGGCCGGGCGTCCGCTCGGCTGCGCCTGTCCGGCCCCCGCGCACAACAGGAGCACGGTGATCAGCGAGCTGGTCACGATCAACTGCCTCGATCGACTCATGGTCCTACCTCCCCCGATTAACGGCTTGAGGCTCGGGTCGGCTGCCCCCTTGGCTGTGCATGTTGCTGTGAACATCGACGGGAGTGTTTGCGCCGCGGATCCCCGAGCGCTCGTCACTGCCGTTTCTTCCCCCGCGGGCCACGTCGCCGGTCCGCCGGTATCCTGCGCGGCAACGACCCCGACATGCTAGCTGCGTCAGGCGCCGGCAACAACGGGGTGGCGGGACGCGCAGGCCGTCACCTCGCTGTGGCCCCAGGTCGGCAAGAATGCGGAGAGGTCTGGTACTTCTTTGGCGTCGAAGCTGAGTGGCGTCGAGCGGCGGACTTACGGCAATCGTCCCGCGAGCCCGACGAGCCAGCGGTGGAAGCGGTGGATGCCGCCCGGGCGGGCGTGCATCAGGATGCACTGGCCATGGATGGCTTCGATTCCGGCCGCGCGCGCCGCCGCGAGCGCCGCCGGCGACTCGGACCCGCGCTGCAGCCACACGCGGCGCAGGCCGACTTCCGCGGCCTGGCGCACCAGCGCCTCCGCCTGCGCGGGCGGCACCGAGACGACGAGGCCACCGACGGTGACCGGCAGGTCGCCCACCGTCCGGAAGCAGCGGCAGCCGTCGATCTGCTCTGCTTCCGGATGCACCAGCAGCACCTCCCAGCCCTTGCGCGCCAGTTCGCGGCGGGCCAGGTTGCCGAACTTCCCGCCCTTGCGCGAGGCGCCGGCCAGCGCCAGGGTCGGCTGCGCCAGGAACTGCTCGATCGCCGATCGCGTGTTCATGGGATCCTCCCGGTCTGTGTCACACCACTTCCGCGAGCGCCCGCATCGCCGCCGTCAGCTGTTCGTCGCTGAGATACGGCGCCGGGCCGAAGCGCAGCGTCGCGCCGCGGCTGTCGGTCATGACGCCGCGCTGCTTCAGCGCCGCGCACAGCCGGCCCGCTTCGGGCGCCGCCAGCGCCAGGAAACCGCCGCGACCGTCCGCGGGCACGTCGTCCAGCAGGCGCACGACACGGGGTTCGAGGTCCAGTTCCCTGAACGTGTCGATGAGCAGCCCCACCTGGTGGCGCGAGACCTCGCGCAGGAACGCGGGCGTCAGTCCCTGCGCCGCGAAGAAGTCCAGCACCGCCGCGCCGCGGTAGGCCGACGTCGGGTCGAACGTGGCGCCGGCGAAGCGCGCCGCGCCCTTGCCGTACCGCACCGCGCCGGGGGTTTTCGCCGCCGCCAGCTCGCCGAACTCGGCGAACCAGCCGGTCAGGACCGGGCGCAGTGCGCAGCCGGGCGGCGTGCGCAGGAAGCAGTTGCCCTCGCCCAATTGCAGGTACTTGTAGCCGCCGCCGACCACGAAAGCGCCGTCCAGGCCCAACGGCCGCAGCGGGAAGGGCACCGCGCCCAGGGCGTGGTAGGCGTCGACCAGCAGCGCGGCACCGTGGCGCTCGCAGGCCGCGGCCAACCGGTCCAGCCCCGGCACCAGCAGGCCCCGCTCGAAGAGGACCGCCGAGACCAGCACCGCCGCGGTGCGGTCGTCGACCTGCGCCGCCAGTGATTCCGCGATGCCGTCGACCGGGCAGGCCGGCGCCTTGACCACCTCGACCACGCCCTCTTCCGCCAGCCGGTCGAGCTGGCGGCGGATCGTGTGGAACTCGCCGTCGGTGGTCAGCAGGCGCGGGCGCTCGCGCAGCGGCAGCGCCGACAGGAAGCGAACAACCAGCTCGTGCGTGTTGGCGCCCAGCGTGACGTCGCCGGCGGTGTCCTCGAGCAGGGCCGCGAAGCCGCGCGCCACGCGCTCCACCTTGGCGAACGCGGCGGGCCACTTGTCGTCGACCAGCCGCGCGGCGTCCAGCCAGGCTTCCTGCTGCGCCGCGAAGCCCGCGTCCGGCCAGGCCTGGTGCGAGTGCCCGGTCAGGAGCAGGCGCTCGGCCACGCGGAAGGATGCGTAGTGGGGGGACAGCGCGTTGGGGGCTTGTCGCAGGTCGGCCAGGGTGTGGGGCATGGGGCGGTCTCCACGGAGAGGGTCGATGGCGGCTGGGAGCAACCGGATGCGATCTGCTGTCCGCGCGGCCGCCCCCCCGCGCAGGATAATCCAGCGTCGGGCGGGGGGCGAGACCTCTCGTCGACGATCGGGGCGATGGCTTCGCCGGCCCCTCTCGCGGTTCATTCATGACGATATCAATTCTCTTTGTCTCATGGGCTCATTCATGGCTGCGTTCAGCGTGTTGCGCCGGCGCAACACGATCGCGAGCGCACGGGTTGCGCCGTTGGGCGCGCGCGTCCCGCACCGCGCCCTGATCCCC
>CAYNPY010000002.1:10221-102252 GCA_964399195.1 uncultured Fibrobacteraceae bacterium | reverse complement strand
GCCCGCGCCCCGCCCGACCGCCCTCGACTACACCGTCCAGCCCGGAGACAACCTCGAACGCATCTGCGCGCGCCTGCGCGAGCGGACCGGCCACTACGCGCTGGACGAGATGATCGCGGCGGTCCGCCGCGCCAACGGCCTGCAGACGAACCTCCTGCGCCCCGGGACCGTCCTGCGGATCCCCGCCGCCGTCGATGCGGTCGGCGCGGTGGTGGCGCGGACCGTCGCCGACGGCGCCGAGGTGCGCGGCATCTATCTCACGGGGCCGGCCTGCGGCGTCGGCAGCGTGCTGCAGCGCGTCGACCGCTTCATCGCCGCGGGCGGCAACACCGTGGTCTTCGACGCCAAGGACATCGACGGCGCCGTCACCTACGCCAGCGGGGCGGAGCTGGCGGGCTGGGGCCGCGGGCGCGCGGCGCCGGTCATCCCCTCGCTGCCGGACATGCTGGCGCGGTTCCGCCAGCGCGGGCTGCACGTCGTGGCCCGCATGGCGGTGTTCCTGGACGGCGAACTGGGGGCGCAACGCCCGGACCTGGCGCTGGCCGCACCCGACGGGACGCCGTGGCAGGAGCGCGGCTGCACGTGGCTGGACCCGGCGCACCCGCAGGTCCGCTCCTACCACCTGACGCTCGCGCGGGAACTGGCGACCGCCGGCGTGGACGAGATCCAGCTGGACTACGTGCGCTTCCCGACCAACGGCTGGCGCGGGGACTGGCAGGGCGACCTGCCGCGGACGGCCGCGCGCCGGCAGGAGGTCATCGCCGGCTTCCTGGCCGCGGTGCGCGACACCCTCGCCGGGACCGGCGTCGCGCTGTCGGTCGACGTGTTCGGGATCATGGCCTGGGAGCGGACCGAGGACCTGGCGCTGACGGGCCAGCACGCGCCGACGCTGGCCCAGCTGGTGGACGTGATCTGCCCGCTGATCTACCCGTCGCATTTCGCGCCCGGCTTCGAGGGCCGGCGCCAGCCGGCGGACGAGCCAGCCTGGCTCGTGGGCGAGGCCACGCGGCGGTTCCGCCAACTGGCCGGCCCCGGCGTGGGTGTGCGGCCGTGGCTGCAGTCCTTCCCGTGGCGGGTCACGAACTTCGACGGGACCTACGTGGCCGAGCAGGTGTGGGCCGCGCGCGCGGCCGGCGCCGACGGCTGGTGCCTGTGGAACCCGGCCAGCCAGTACGAGGCGGCGCTGGAGGTCCTGCCGTCGCTGTGCGCGCCGACGGCGGCGGCCCAGACGGCGATGGCGGGCGAGCGGACCGGCGGCCGGGCCCGTTGACTGCGTCGGGCTCCCGGCGGCGGCGCGCGGCCGCCGCTCAGGCGTGCCCGTGCCGGACGATCTCGCCCTCGACCGTGTAGATCGTGTCCTCGGCGATGTTGGTGGCGTGGTCGCCGACGCGCTCGAGGCTCTTGCCCGCCAGCAGCCAGCAGAAGATGGCGTTCGCCTCCCGCGGCGAGCCGGCCATCTTGTCCTGCAGCATCGCCGCCAGTTCGTGGTACAGGCGATCGACCTCGTCGTCGGCCGTCAGCACGGCCCGCGCGCGCGCGGTGTCCAGATCCATCAGCGCCTCGAGGCTCAGGCGCAGCATCGCGCTCGACTTGGCGGCCAGCAGGTTCAGCTTGTCGCCCACGGCGGGAGGCATGTCCGCGTCGCCGAGGTGACGCGTGGCGCCGGCGATGTTCACCGCCAGGTCGCCGATGCGCTCGATGTCGGTGTTCAGCTTCAGCACCGACACCAGGTAGCGCAGGTCGGCCGCGACCGGATGGTAGAGCGCCAGGATCTTCAGGCACTCCTCCTCGAGCTGGACTTCCAGCTCGTCGATCTCGCGGTCCCGGCGCTGGACGGCCTCCATCTGGCCGTCGCCGGGATTCTGCACCGTGCGGATGGCCAGCGCCAGGTTGTCCTCGACCAGGGAACAGAGGTGGAACACCTGCTTGCGCAGGGCGTCCAGTTCGCGTTGCAGGTGGATCTTCATCGCATCTCCGTTCCCGGCAGGATGATCGTGAACGTGCTGCCGCGGCCGGGCTCGCTGGCGACCTCGGCCCGGCCCCCGTGCGCCTGGGCGATGTGCTTGACGATGGCCAGTCCCAGGCCGGTGCCGCCCAGTTGGCGGCTGCGCGCCTTGTCGACACGATAGAAGCGCTCGAACAACCGAGGCAAGTGTTCGGCCGCGATGCCCGGTCCGGCGTCGACGACGTCGATGCGGACCTGATCCGCGTGCCGCCGGCAGCCGACCGTCACCGGCGTGCCCGGGGGACTGTATTTGAGCGCGTTCTCCAGCAGGTTGGTCACGGCCTGCTCGAGCAGCGCGGCGTTGATCCGGGCCTGCACGTCGCTGCCGCACTCCAGGCGCACGCGCTCGGACTGCTCGGGCCGCCGGGCCGCCAGGTCGCGCAGCACGCGCTCGAGGACCGGCGCCAGCGGCCCCGGCGCCAGCTCGATGCCGCCGCCGTCGGCATCCTGCTCCAGCCGCGAGAGGGCCAGCAGGTCGGTGATGATGGAATCGAGCCGGTCGGCCTGCCGGCGGATGATCTCGAGGAAGCGCCGCAGGTCGGCCTCGTCGGCGGGCGGCTCGTCGATGATCGTCTCGACGAAGCCTTTCACCGACGTGATGGGCGTCTTCAGCTCGTGCGAGACGTTGGCGACGAAGTCGCGGCGCATCGTCTCCAGCCGCCGCAGCCGCGTGACGTTGTTGAGCACCAGCAGGGCGCCGATCCGCTCGCCCCGGCCGTCGACGAGGCCCGACGCGCGCACCTGCAGCCAGGTGTCGGAGCCGGGTCCCAGCTGGAGGTCGTGCTCCAGGCGCGCCGCGCCGGCCAGGATCTGCTGCGCCAGGCGCGTCAACTCGGGGTGCCGGCCCACCTCCTGGATGCTGCGTCCGTTCGCGCGCTCGGTCGTGGTTCCCAGCAAGGCGGCGCCGGCCGCGTTGAGCCCGATCACGTTCTCGTCGCGGTCCACGGCGACCACGCCCTCGACCATGCTCTCCAGCACGGCCTCCAGCTCGCCGCGCTGACGCTCGACCAGGGTCAGACGTTCGCCGAGCTGACCGGCCATGTCGTTCATCGCGTCGGCCACCGCGGCGATCTCCACCGTGTCGGCCACCGTCAGGCGCTCGCCGAGCTCGCCGGCGGCGAACGCCTCGGCGCCCGCCTGCAGACGGCCGACGGCGCGGGCCAGCGCTCGCGAGCGCAGGAAGCCCACCGCCGCCGCGAGCAGGCCGACGACCAGACCGGCCAGCGCGATCTCGCGGTACACCAGGCGCAGCTCGGCGTTCAGGCGGGCCAGGGAGACCCCCGCCCGCAGCACGAGCCGGCCGCCGTCGAGGGTCGGCACCGGCCGCGCGACATAGAGCATGCGCTCGCCGCGCGTCGCGCTGTAGCGGAGGCTGCTGCCCGGCGTTCCGGCCAGCGCCGCCGCCACCTCCGGCCGGTCGCCGTGGTCGTCCATCCGCTCGGGCCGCTCGAGCGAATCACCCAGGACGCGGCCGTCGGGCGCGATCACGGTGAAGCGCACGCCCGCCGTCGCGGCGCCCAGGTCGCGGCAGAGCAGCGCGACCGCCTGCGGCCCGTCGGCCGCGGCCAGACGCGGCGCCGCGACGGCGACCAGCTCCTGCAGCCGCGCGGTCGTGTCCGCCAGGACGAAGCCGCGCACCGCCCGGCCGGTCAGCGCCGTCACCAGCACGAGAGCCGCCACCAGGATCGCGAGCAGGGGCAGGAGCGTGGCCGAGAGCAGCGTCGGTCGTTTCATGGCGTCGGTCGCTTCATGGCGTCAGTCGCCCATCTTGTAGCCGACGCCGCGCACGGTCTGGATCATCGCGCCCGCCTGGCCGAGCTTGCGGCGCAGCGCCGCCACCTGGACGTCGACCGAGCGCCCGGTCACCGGGTAGTCGTCCCCGTGCACGGCGCGCACGATCTGGCTGCGCGTGAAGACCCAGCCGGGCCGCGAGGCGAGGTACTGCAGGATGCGGAATTCGGTGCGGGTCAGGTCGATCGGCCCGTTCGCGTCGGCCACCTCGTGGCGGCCCGGGTGGATGAGCAGGGAGCCGACCTGCAGCGGCTGCGTCTCGTCCTGCCGGTCGGCGGCGCCGCGCCGCAGCACGGCCTGCACGCGGGCGAGCAGGATTTTCGGCCGGAACGGCTTGGTGACGTAGTCGTCGGCCCCGGCGTTGAAGCCGGCCACGATGTCCTCCTCCTCGCCCTTGGCCGTCAGCATGATGACCGGAATGGAGGCCGTGAGTTCCGCGTTCTTCAGCGCGCGGCAGACCTCGAGGCCCGACAGGCCCGGCAGCATCAGATCCAGGAGGATCAGGTCCGGCCGGTTCTCCCGCGCCTCGCGCAGGCCCTCCTCGCCGGTGCCGGCGCAACTGGGGCGGTAGCCCTGGCGCTGCAGGTTGTACTCGAGCAGTTCCGCGATGTCCTCGTCGTCCTCGACGATCAGGACGTGTTCACCGGCCATCGGTCCGCCTCCTTCGCCGCTGCCTGCGCGCTCTGGTCGGCAGTGACGGTCGGATCCATGTCATCATTCCGCAAGTTAGGAAATTGTAAAGCGCATTGTGGCCGCGGCGACGGCCGGGCGGTCGGCAGGCCCCGTTTACCGAATCCTTACCTTCCGCTCACCCGGCCCTGACAAAACCGCGCTAACGTGGGCCCGGCACCGGAGCCTCACTCGACGGCCCGCAGGCCGGGTCAACCTCCGCAGAAAGGAGCGCGGCATGTCGCGCAAGATCTCGCGCAAGATCACCCTGGTCCGGAACCTGTTCCTCACGGCGGCGATCCTCGCCGCGGTCGCCGCGAGCGCCGCGGTCGTCGTCGACGCCGCCCTGCCCGGGTACGCCACTTCGGGCACCGTTTCGGGCAGCCTCAAGAGCATCGGCTCGGACACGATGAACAACGAGATGGCGCTGTGGGCCGAGGGCTTCCGCGCCTTCCACCCCGGCGTCACCATCGAAGTCGAGGGCAAGGGCAGCTCCACGGCGCCGCCGGCCCTGATCGCCGGCACCAGCAACTTCGGGCCCATGAGCCGTCCGATGAAGGGCGAGGAGATCGACCAGTTCGAGAAGCAGTTCGGCTACAAGCCCACGCAGCTGCGCACCAGCCTGGACATGCTGGCCGTGTACGTGCACAAGGACAACCCGATCAAGGGATTGACCCTCCAGCAGGTCGATGCGATCTTCTC
The DNA here is from genome assembly GCA_964399195.1 of uncultured Fibrobacteraceae bacterium. Classification (GTDB taxonomy): domain Bacteria; phylum Krumholzibacteriota; class Krumholzibacteriia; order LZORAL124-64-63; family LZORAL124-64-63; genus CAINDZ01. Next base: position 97,085 of record CAYNPY010000002.1, on the reverse strand, counting down.
CAAGACCCTCAAGGGCGGCTACGGCAAGCGGATCGCGACCTGGGGCGACCTCGGCCTGACCGGAGAGTGGAAGGACAAGCCCATCAGCCTCTACGGGCGCAACAGCGCCTCCGGCACCTACGGCTACTTCAAGGAGCACGCGCTGTTCAAGGGCGACTACCGCGACGAGGTCAAGGAGCAGCCGGGCAGCAGTTCGGTGGTGCAGGGCGTCGCCTCGGACAAGTACAGCATCGGCTACAGCGGCATCGGCTACAAGACCTCCGATGTGCGCGCCGTGCCGCTGGCCCTGGATGCCGGCAACGCCGATTTCGTGGCCGCCGAACCGGAGAACGCCTACAGTGGCGACTACCCGCTGTCGCGGTTCCTCCTGCTGGCCGTCAACTACAAGCCCGGCAGCCAGCTCGACGACCTGCGGCGGGAGTTCATCCGCTATGTGTTCAGCCGCGAGGGCCAGGAAGTGGTCGTCAAGGACGGCTACCTGCCGGTGCCGGCGTCCGTGGCCCGCGAGGAACTGAAGTCCGTCGGCATCAAGCCCGCGTTCTAGGAGAGCCGGCACGCGCATGTCCGCAACGCCTGGCGACAGCCCCGCCTCCTTCACCGGCAGGCGTTACAGCCGGAAGCCGCGGCCTGCGGTCCTGCTGGCCGACCGGGTCGCCAGGCGCCTGATCACGACCAGCGGCATCGGCGGCATCGTCGCCGTGTCGCTGGTCGGCCTGTTCCTGGTCTGGGTCGCGCTGCCGCTGCTGCGCCCGGCGCGCCTCGAACCGGAAGCTGCCGGCGTCGCGGCCGCGGCCGATCCCGCGGCGGGCGCCGTCGCCACCCGCATCGACGCCTACGGCACGATGTCGTGGTCGCTCCTGCCCGACGGCATGGTCGTCGTGCAGGATCTCGACACCGGCGCGGTTCTCGACCGCCAGTCGGTGGCGCCCGGGCTGGCGCCGACCGTGGCGGTCTCGGGCGGGGACCGGCTGGTCCTCGGCTTCGCCGACGGTTCGGTGGTGACGGCGGCCGTGGAGTTCGCGCTCGCCTTCCTCGACGATTCCGAAGTGACCCCGGACTTGCGGACGATGGTGGTGGGCGAAAGCCGGCCGCTCGGCGGGGGGCTGGTTACGCTCACGCCGGAGGGGCAGTGGCGCCGCCAGGCGGTGAGCGTAACGCCCGACCCGCCGGTCGCGCTGGCGGGTTCGCCGCTGCGCCTGCTGGACGCCACCGTCACGGGCAGCGGCATGATGATCGCGGCGCTCGATTCGGCCGCGATCTTCCACCACCGGCTGGTCACCTGGAAGCGCAACCTGCTGACCGGCGAGACCACGGCGCGCGTGCGCGGCGGCGACCTGCCTCTGGATCCGGCGGAGGCGGCCGCCTTCACGCGACTGAAGCTCAACGACACCGGCACGCTCGCGCTGCTGCTCGGCGCCGACGGGAATCTGCTGGCCGTGGCCGCCGACGGCGCGGAGTTCAGGATCGCCGGCCGCCAGGACCTGCTGCCGGAGCCGGGGGTGGCGCTGACGGCGGCGGCCTTCCTGGCCGGGAAGGTCTCCCTCGCGGTGGGCGACGACCGGGGCGGCGTGGGGATCTGGTTCCCGCTTCCCGCCGCGGACGACCGCGGGTTGGAGTTGGCCTGCGCGCGGCGGCTGCACGAGGGCGCGGCGGCGGTCACCGCGCTGGGCGCTTCCGAGCGCTCGCGCATGCTGGCGGTCGGCTACGCCGACGGTTCGCTGCAGGTCTTCAACGCCGCCAACGCGCGGCGCCTCGGCGGGGTGGAGAGCGCCGCGGGCGCCGTGCGCAGGGTGGCGCTGTCGCCGCGGCAGGACCGGCTGCTCGCGCTGGGAGACGCCGGACGCGGCCTCTGGCGGCTGGAAGCGCCGCACGCCGACCTGAGCCTGGGCATGCTGCTGCGGCCCATGTGGTACGAAGGCTACGCCGCCCCGGCCTACGTCTGGCAGTCTTCCTCGGCCACCGACGCCACCGAGCCCAAGCTGAGCCTGGTCCCGCTGGTCTACGGGACGCTGAAGGCGACATTCTATTCGCTGCTCTTCGGGCTGCCGATCGCGCTGCTCGCGGCGATCTACACGAGCGAGTTCCTGCCGCGCCGGACCCGCGCCCAGGTCAAGCCGATCATCGAGATCATGGCCAGCCTGCCGAGCGTGGTGCTGGGCTTCCTGGCCGCCCTCGTCTTCGCTCCGCTCGTGGAGGGGCGGGTCGTCGGCGTGCTGTCGGTCCTGTTCCTGGGGCCGTTCTTCCTGCTCCTGGGCGCGCACTTCTGGCAGCTGCTGCCGCGCGCGGTGGCGCCGCGCCTGGCCGCGCTGCGCCCCGTGGCCGCCTTCGTCGCGATCGCGATCGGGGCCGTCATCGCCTGGCAGCTCGCGCCGGCGCTGGAGGCCCTGCTCTTCGGCGGCGACTTCAAGGCCTGGCTCGAGGGCCGCACCGGCTCCGGCGTGGCTGGCTGGCTGCTGCTGCTGCTGGCCCCGTGCGCGCTGCTGGTCGCCTGGCTCAACGTGCTGCACGGCGACGCCCTGCTCCGTTCGCGCGGCCGGAATTGGGGCCATCGGGAACTGGCGCTGCTGGACCTGGCGCGGTTCCTGGTCTCGGCGCTGGCGGCCGCGGCTCTGGCGCTGTGCCTGGGCTGGCTGGCGGACGCGGCGGGTTGGGATCCGCGCGGCGCCGTGTTCGGCACCTACGTGCAGCGCAACGCCCTGGTCGTCGGCGTCGCCATGGGCTTCGCGGTCATCCCGCTCATCTACACGATCAGCGAGGACGCCCTGGTCTCGGTGCCCGACCACCTGCGCGCCGCCTCCCTGGGCGCCGGCGCCTCGAAGTGGCAGACGGCGGTGCGCGTCGTGATCCCGCCGGCGATGAGCGGCCTCTTCTCGGCGGCGATGATCGGGCTGGGCAGGGCCGTCGGAGAGACGATGATCGTGCTGATGGCGGCCGGCAACACGCCCATCATGGAGATCAACCTGTTCAACGGCTTCCGCACGCTGTCGGCCAACCTGGCGGTGGAGTTGCCGGAGGCGGTGCAGAACAGCACGCACTACCGGACGCTGTTCCTGGCCGCGCTGGTGCTGTTCACCATGACGTTCGTCCTGAACACGGTGGCCGAGGCCGTGCGCCTGCGCTTCCGGCGCAAGACGAGGCGGCTGTGAGCCGGCGCGCCGCACCATCCGCGCGGCCGACGGCCGCAGGCGGGTCTCCGGGCCGGACGCTCTCGCGCCCGGCCAACGCGCTGCTCTCGCGCAACGAGCCGATGGTCTGGCTGACCGGCGGCGGGCTGGTCGTGGGCCTGGTGATGGTGGCGGCGCTGGTCGGCTTCGTCTTCTGGCAGGGCCTGGTCACCTTCTGGCCCGGGCCGGTGGTCTCGCTGCGCGCGGCCGACGGGCGCGTCGCGATGGGCGAGGTCACGCGCACCGAGTACTACGTCCCGGACCCCGCCGCCTTGGCCGCGCTGGATCCGGAGGCCGCGGCCGCGGCCGCCGCCGAGATGGCGGCCGGCGACGGCCGCGTCCGCCGGCGCCTGGTCCGAATCGGCAACTTCGAGCTGACCGGCGAGCACTTTCGCTGGGTCGAGGACTTCCGGCTGGCGCCGGGCGGGGAGAGCCGCGAGGGGTGGGCCTTCGTCTTCGAGCGGACGTCCTGGGGCCGCTTCTACGGGACGCCCGAGGCCTGCGTGCTCGGCGACAGCGCGCTGGCGACCGGGCCGGAGGCCGTGCGGCGCCTGCTGGACGACCGATCGTCGATGGCAGAGGGGGCCGTCGTCCGCGTGCGCACCGGCGACGGCGCGCTGGCCGACCTGCCGGTGGCGACCATCGTGCGCGCGTATCCGGCCAACCGGCTGGGCGCCGGCGGGCGGCTGGGCGTCTATCTCTCGCGCTGGGGCGAATTCCTGACGGCCGAGCCGCGCGAGGCCAACAGCGAGGGCGGCGTCTTCCCGGCCATCTTCGGCACCGTCGTGATGACCCTCGGGATGACGCTGCTGGTGGTGCCGTTCGGCGTGATGGCGGCGCTCTACCTGCGCGAGTACGCCCGGCAGGGCTGGCTGACCAGCATCGTGCGCATCTCGATCAACAACCTGGCCGGCGTGCCCAGCATCGTCTTCGGCGTCTTCGGGCTGGGCTTCTTCAGCTACCTGGTGGGCGGGAGCATCGACGCCCTGTTCTTCGCCGACAAGCTGCCCAACCCGACCTACGGCACCGGCGGCATCATGTGGGCTTCGCTGACGCTCGCGCTGCTGACCCTGCCGGTGGTCATCGTCGCCACGGAGGAGGCCCTGGCCGCCGTGCCGACCTCCATGCGCGAGGGCTCGTTCGCCTGCGGCGCCACGCAGTGGCAGACGATCCGGCGCGTGGTGCTGCCGCGCGCGCTGCCGGGCGTGATGACCGGCGCCATCCTGGCGATGGCGCGCGGCGCCGGCGAGGTGGCGCCGCTGATGCTGGTCGGGGCGGTCAAGCTGGCGCCCGAGCTGCCGGTGGACCTGCACTTCCCGTTCGTGCACCCCGAGCGCAGCTTCATGCACCTGGGCTTCCACATCTACGACCTGGGCTTCCAGAGCCAGAACAGCGAGGCGGCCAAGCCCATGGTCTTCACCACGACGATGCTGCTGATGGCGATCGTCCTGCTGCTGAACGCGGCGGCGATCTGGTTCCGCACGCGCCTGGGGCGCGGCGGCAGCGGTTCGAAATTCTGAGCCGGCGCCGGCCGGGACGGGGACAGGAGCCATGGGAGCCGCGACGATGACCAAGCCCGCCGAGAACCAGCGCCCCGACCGCCTGGCGGCCATCGCCGCCGGCGAGATCGTGCCCGCGGTCGTGCACCCGGAGGTGGCCGGCGAGACGCCGGTGCTCGAGATCGACGCCTTCAACCTCTGGTACGGGCCCAAGCGCGTGCTGCACGACGTCAGCCTGGCCGTGCCGAAGGGCAAGGTGACGGCGCTGATCGGCCCCTCGGGCTGCGGCAAGAGCACGCTGCTGCGCGGGGTCAACCGCATGAACGACCTCATCGAGGGCGTCAGGACGACCGGCGACATGCGCCTGGCGGGCGACAGCATCTACGGCCGCAACGTGGACGTGATCGAGCTGCGGCGCCGCATGGGCATGGTGTTCCAGAAATCCAACCCGTTCCCGATGAGCATCCGCGACAACGTCACCTACGCGCTGCAGATCAACGGCGAGCGGAACCGTTCCGTGCTGGAGGCCGTCTGCCGCCGCGCGCTGGAGGGGGCCGCGCTGTGGGACGAGGTCCACGACCGGCTGGGCGACAGCGCCCTGGGCCTGTCCGGCGGCCAGCAGCAGCGCCTGTGCATCGCGCGCGCCATTGCCGCCGAGCCCGAGGTCCTCCTGATGGACGAGCCCTGCAGCGCGCTAGACCCCTTGGCCACCAGCCGCGTGGAGGAGCTGATCCTGGCCCTGCGCGGCGAGTACACGGTCCTGATCGTCACCCACAACATGCAGCAGGCCTCGCGGGTCAGCGACTACACCGCCTTCATGTACCTGGGCCAGGTCGTCGAGTACGGGCCCACGGCGAAGCTCTTCACCAACCCCCGCCTGCGCGAGACCGAGGACTACATCACCGGTCGCTTTGGTTGAGCCGGCGGCGCGCCTTCGGCGGCCGTTGCGCGCCAACTCGCTTCCGCGCAATGCCTTGCCCATGTCAAACCGTTGACAATCGTTCTCAGGACCGTCTGGCGTCCGCGGCGTGTCATCAATCCGTCACCCGCGGCGGCGGGCCGGAGACGGGACGCGTCGGCGATACAGGACTTCTGCTATCGACTATAAATCGTTAGTATTAAAGATATTGCAGCTTTTGTTTTGCCTCCCTCCGCGGCGCGGGTTACCGTTTCGGCCAGCGAGCGGAGGCTCCAGCGCGGGCTTGGCGGCGGCCAGGGAGGAAGGGAATCCCGCGCACCGGAGTGAATCTGTCAAATATTGCACAGGCGCCCCGCGGGGGCGGCGAAAGGAACGGGCACTCATGACGACGCACGCTGCCTGGCGGGTGCTGTGGGGCCTGGCGCTGCTGGCTTTGCCCGGCGCCGCGCTGGCCGGCAACATCCCGGATGCCGTCTGCGCGGACTGCCATGAGAACACGGGCGGCGACCCGGTCGAGGTGAGCCTGACCTCGCTCATCGGCAGCGTGCACGAGGGCTTCGCGTGCACGGACTGCCACACCGGGATCGACGCCGTGCCGCACGGGGTCGATCTGGCGCGCCCGGACTGCACGGTCTGCCACGAGGACGTCGCCGCCGAGTACACCCAGCACGGCCGCGGCTTCGTCGGCAAGTCTGAGAGCGTGCCGCTGTGCCAGGACTGCCACGGCAGTCACCACATCCTGCCGCACGGCAATCCGAAGTCGATGGTGCACCCGTCGAACCTGGCGGCGACCTGCGGCTCCTGCCACGAGAACCAGGAGTTCCTCAGCCGGCTGAACATCCGCTTCAAGCACCCCATCGAGGTGTACCAGAAGGGCGTGCACGGCCGCGCCACCGCCGGCGGCAAGGACACGGCCGCAAGCTGCAACGACTGCCACTCGGCGGGCGGTTCCTCGCATCGCATGCTGCCGCCGGGCGACAGCGACAGCCCGATCAACTTCTTCAACATCTCGAAGACCTGCGGCCGGTGCCACAGCACCATCCAGGAGGAGTTCGAGTACGGCATTCACGGCCAGCTGGTGGCGCGCGGAGAGGTGGACGCGCCGACCTGCACGCACTGCCACGGCGAGCACGGCATCCTGGCCATCTCGGATCCGCGCTCTCCGGTCAGTCCCTTCCGCGTGGCCGAGGCCACGTGCACGCCCTGTCACGAGTCCGCGAACCTGAACGACAAGTACGACCTGCCGTCGGGCCGCCTGCAGTCGTATGTGGACTCCTACCACGGGCTGAAGAGCCGCGCCGGCGACAAGACGGTGGCCAATTGCGCCTCCTGCCACGGCGCGCACGCCATCCTGCCTTCGAGCGACCCGCGGTCGTCGGTCGCCACCGCCAACCTGATCCAGACCTGCGGGCACTGCCACACCGGCATGTCGCCGGAAAAGGCCGCCAAGACCCAGATCCACTCCGCCGCCGAAGGCCATCGCACCGGCGTGGCCTACGTGGTCAAGGTCGTCTACCAGACGCTGATCTTCCTGGTGATCGGCGGCATGGCCGCCTACTGCCTGCTCGACTACCTCAAGCAGGTCGGCCGCCTGCTGGCCAAGAAGCAGGTGCGGCGCATGGAGGCCGACGAGGTGGTCCAGCACACGGTGCTGGCGATCAGCTTCACGGTGCTGGTGGTCACCGGCTTCTCGCTCCGCTACTACGACGCCTGGTGGGCCAAGATGATCTTCGGCCGCGAGGGCGGCGCGCAGGTCCGCGGCCTGATCCACCGCGGCGCGGCCGTCGTGATGATCGTCGGCGCCTTCTGGCACCTGGGCTACCTGCTGACGTACAAGGGCCGCGTGTTCCTGCGCGACATGGCGCCGACCCTGAACGACGCCAAGCAGGCCTGGGGCATGGTCATGTACAACCTGGGCAAGCGCGAGACCCCGCCCGCGATGCGCCGGTTCTCCTTCGTGGAGAAGGCCGAATACTGGGCCCTGATCTGGGGCACCATCGTGATGGTGCTGACGGGCCTGGGCCTGTGGTTCGAGAAGCTCATCGTCGCGCAGGTCGGCAAGGGCTTCCTCGAGGTGTTCCTGATCATCCACTACTACGAGGCCTGGCTGGCGTTCCTGGCCATCCTGATCTGGCACATGTACGGCGTGATCTTCAACCCGCACGTGTACCCGATGAACCCGTCCTGGCTGACCGGCACGATGCCGGAGGAGATGTTCAAGCACGAGCACGCCGCCGCCGAGTCGACGGGCGGCAACGTGGACAAGGCCCGGCGCCTCGGCATCGAGAAGAAGATCTAGGCGTCCTGTCCCGGGCGGCCGCTCGAGGCCGCGATCGCGGACAACGGGAAACGACCGGCCGCGCCCCCGACGGGCGCGGCCGGTCGCGTTCGGGCGAGAACCCGCCCGGCTCAAGCGCGGGGCGCATCCTGCCGATCATGCCAAGGCACACCGCGCAACCTGGGGCCCGGAGGCGGCGAATGCCGTACGTGGAACAGTTGATCTTCGGCGGCGACCACAGCCGCGACGCCGCGCGGCGCGGCGTCCTCGGCGTGTCCGCCGGTCTGGGAGCCGACGTCGTCGCGGAGATCGAGCGGCTGTGCCTGGGCTGGGGCGACGTCCCGCCGTTGGGGCTGGACCGTCCGGCCCTCCTGTCCTTCCCGCTCCTGGCCACGATGCCGTCCCTGCGCGGCCGGCTGTACGCGGTGATCCGCCTGAGCGCCGGGCCCGAACCGCTGTTCCACGCCGCCGTGCTGAACGACGCCCTGTACGCCGTCTTCGACCGCAATCCGTACCTGCTGGCCCGGCAGGTGTCGTTCCACGACGACTGGCGCCCGGGCGCCTCGCCGCCGCGGCTGGAGATCGAGGCCGACAGGCCCGAGTATCCGGCCGCGCTCGTCCCGGGGCCCGCCGACCGCGGGTTCATCGACGAGGCCGTCGTCCAGTTCATGCTGCACGGCCGCCTGGTGCTGCCGCTGGCGGGGTCGACTCCCGACAGCGACCGCGCGCTGGCGCTCATGATCGCCTGTCTGCCCGCCAAGCTCCGCCGAGAGCTGCGTTTCTCCTCGCTGGCGACGAGCGAAGCCAATGGCTGCAACCTCGGCGCCCTGGCCACGCCCGGCGCGGCCTTCGGCGGCTGGCACCGGTTCCTGCTGGCCACGCCCAACAGCGGCATGACGCCGGCCGTCGCGGCCTACCAGGCCGCGCTCGCGCAGCATCTGGCCGCGGGCGACCTCAACGCCATCGCCCGCGTCAGCGCGCGTCACGAGTTCGGGGACGGCAGGGAGCCGGATCCCATCCGCGCGGCGGTGGCGGACACGCGCGCGGCCGTCCCGCGCGCGGGGACTCCCCGAGCGGGGGCCGCTCCGGCCGGCGCAGCCCAGGCGTCCGGGCCGCGCCCCGCGGCCTCGCGCTCCCCCGAGACTCCGCTGGCCGCGGTCGTGGCCGGCGCGGCATTGACGACCGCCGCGGTCGGGGGGCAGGTCCCGCCGCGGATTCCGCGCGAGCGGTCGGCCCGCGCGGCGCTGGCCGGCGCCCGGCGGCCGCTCAGCCGTCGCACGGGCCTGGCCCGCGTCCTGGCCGCCGTCACGGTCGCGTTCCTGGCCGGCGGCGTCCTCCTGCTGCGCATGAACGGCAGTCTGCTGTCGCGCAGCCTGGAGTGGGCGGGGATCCCGGGGATGGAGCGCGCCGCTGAAGGCGGCGAGCGGGCCTTGACCTTGCTGGAAGTCATCGACGTGGGCGCGATCTACGAGGAGCAGCGCGCGCTGTTGGCCGGCGCCGGCGGCGCACTGGGGCCGTCGCCGGACCAGGCTCGCCGCAAGGCCTTGGCCAAACTGGCGGGCCAGGGCGCCGCGCCGCTCACCGCCCAGATCGACCTCTTCGCGAAGCTCGCCGCCGACGGCATCCAGCAGGGCGCCCGCCCCGATCGCGAGGCCGAGCGGCTGCGGGCCCTGGCCCGTCAGGGCGCGGTGCTCGCCAGCGAGCTCCAGCGGCTGGAACTGGCGTGGTACGCGCTGGCCGCAGGCGCGCTGTGGAGCGACCTGGACCACCTGCCCGACGAGGCCGTGGCCGCGCGCAGCGACTCGCTCGCCCGCCGCGACCACACGGCGTTGGACGAGGCCCGGACGGGTCTGGGCCTGGCCCGCAAGGTCCGCGATCTGACCGAGGCGCGGCGCAGCGTGGAGGGGATGGCGTCGCTGGTCGAGCTCTTCCAGGCGTCGGCCTGGAGTCCGCGCTGGGCCGGCGATCTCGACCGCGCCGCCGACCGCGTGTCGCCGCGGGCCAGTCCATTGACGCGCGCCTATCGCAACTGCGCGTTCCAGATCCTGCGCTTGAAGGACGCCGAACGCTCGCCGGCCGCGCGGACGCTAGCCTATGCTCCGGCGCTGGACGACCAGGCGTGGCCGGCGCCGGCGGTCCGCGCCCTGCTGCCGGACCTGCGCCGCGCCGCCGGCTCGTTCCCGCCGGGCGACGCGCCGGCGCTGGTGGCCGGCACGCTGCAGCTGTACGCCGACCTGGGCGACCCGCTGCGGACGGCCGAGCGGGCCGCGGCCGATCCGCAGGTCCTGGCGAAGCTGGAGGGCAACGCGGCCGTCCGGTTCGATGCCGCGGCGTACCGGCCCTTCCTGGACCGGCTGCGCTGGGAAGCGGCCGTGCGCCGCGCCGCGGCGGACGGAGCGCCGGCGTCAGAAGAAGAGGCGCTGCGGTTCCGGCGCGCGCTGCTGGCCGGACGACCGGCCGCGCGCTGGCAGGCCCTGGCCGACTCGTTGCGCACGCCGTTCCTGGCCGAGTGGGCCCGGCGCCAGGCGGGTGCCGCCGAGGTGGCTGCCGACCAGCGGCGCCAGGTCCGCGCCGGGCAGCTCCTGGCCGCGCGTCAGGCCGCCGCCCAGCTGCGCAGGGCCGCGGCCGACGGCCGCGACTGGTCCGGCGACTGGCGGCGGCTGGCGGCGCTGACCGCGCGCTTCCTCGGCGAAGCTCCGGTCGCCGGCGACGGCAGCGACGGCACCACCGAGATGGCCGAACTGGCGGCGGCGCTGGACCGCCGGCTGCCGCTGCGCCTGCGGCAGGCGACCGTCCGGCTGCCGCAGGGCGCCCTGGCGGGCCCGGACGTGGCCGTGCTGGAGATCAGCGTCGCCGGCGGCGACGGGGCGCGGCGCTCGGGCGCGTTCCCGCTGGGGCCCTCGGCGCCCGCCGGCACCGGCTGGGTGGGCCACGTCGCCCTGGATGTGGCGCTGCCGCTGGGCGCGCGCGACGAGCTGACCTGCCGCCTGGTGGCGGCCGACGGGCGCGTGCTCCTGGAGTCGACGGCGCCGTCGCTGGCCGACGGCGGCGGGCCCGGCTCCTACGGCAAGCTGAGGCCCGGCGACGGCGGCGGGCTCCATCTGCAGGTCGATCCCGCCTGGTGGTCGGCGTTGGTGCTGCCGGCCCCGGCGGTGAATTTCTGATCGCCCGGCGCAACCCGCAGCCGCCGGGCGCGTAGGAGCTCCGGGACCCGCGAGGCGGTCCCGGCCCCTTTGCCTGGCCCTGGCGCCGGAGGTGGACATGAAACGCTTGCACCCGTCGCGCCGCTCGGCGCCGGTCGTCCGGCGGCGCCGCTTCATCAGCTTGGCCATGGTCGCCGCCGCCGCCTGCCTGTCGGCGTCGGCGGCGCTCGCCGCGCCCACCCCCGATCCGACGCGGGAATCGGTGAGGGACCCGCACCGCGTGCGGACCTGCGCCACCGGCAAAGGGGTGGTGACCCTGCAGCTGGACGGCAGCCAGCTGGAGGTGACGCGCCGCGAGGGCGACCAGGTGAAGACGACCGTCATCGACATGGATGCGATGGGGCGCCTGGTCGGCGACGCCCTGGACGAGGCGCTGGCGGCGATGGAGGATCTGCAGTTGCAGGTCCGCGTCGGCCAGGACAATCGCCTGGACATCACCACCGCCGACGGCTTCGTGCAGGTGGACCTGGACCAGATCATGAGCCAGGTGGCCGCCGCGGTGCACGCGGGCCTGGACGGGATCGACACCGCCACCTGGGCGACGACGGGGCCGCGCGACGAGGCCGCCCTGCAGCGCGAACTGGCGGACCTACAGGCCGAGATGAGCGCCCTGCGCGAGGAACTGCGCCGGCTGCGCGACAGCGCGCCGGAAGCCGACCGCTCCCGCTAGCCGGTCCGCGGAACGATGACGCCGCCGCGGGGCCTTGCGGCTCAGCGGCGGCGGTCGATTTCCGCGAAGACCTCGGCGTGTTCCGGGAACCGGTCCTGGGCCTTCTTGGAGAAGACCAGGTCGCCGTCCACCGTCACCTCGAAGACGCCGCCGCTGGAGGGCACCAGTTCGCAGGCCAATCCGTAGCGCGCGGCCAGGGCGTCCGCCAGACCGGCGGCGCGAGGCTCGTAGTTTCAGACCCGGCAGTACTCGATCGAGATCTTCACGGCGCGGACCTCCCGCGGCGCGCGCCTGCGCGCCGCCGTCAGAACTGGATCAGCGGCTTTGGCCAGGCCGCCAGCGTCTTCTCGAAGGAATCGAAGCCGAAATTGTCGACGTGGACCACCGACTCCTCGCCGCCGCCCAGAATGTCCTCGTAGATGCGGTCCTGGATGCGGTTGCTGCGGTCCTCGAGCAGGTTGCGCGTGATGTACCACGACTCGAAGATGCGGCGCCCGATGACGCTGTGCAGGCGCAGGCCGTTGACGATCATGCGGTCGAAGGCCTGGATGTGGAAGTTGCCCTGTTTCAGGCCGAAGAGCACGACGTCGCCGCCGCGGCGGGTCGCCTGGATCGCGTTGTTGACGCTCGAGTTGAAGCCCGCCATTTCCATCGAAACGTCGGCGCCGATGCCGCCGCACGCCGCGCGCACCGCCTGCACCAGGTCCTTGTCGGCGCTCCAGGGGTGCGCGCCGTTCTTCGGCGGCCGCATGGTGATGACCTCGTCGGCGCCCAGCTTGCGGGCCAGTTCCGCGTTGCGCTCGTTCGGCTCGATGCCGATCACCCGCGTGGCGCCCAGCGCCCGCGCAACCATGATCACGAACAGCCCGATCGTGCCGCAGCCGAACACGGCCACGGTCCGCCCGCGCAGGTCGGCCACGGTGCAGGCGTGCACGGCGTTGCCGAACGGCTCCTGGATGGCGGCGACCTTCAGGCGGATCTTGCGCGTGTCGGTCGGCCACAGCACGTTGGCCGGCAGCTTGATGTATTCGGCGAAGCAGCCGTCGCGGCCGATGCCGATGATCACGTCCTGGCTGCAGATATGCGTCTGGCCGAGTCGGCACTGGTAGCAGGTGCCGCAGATGATGTGGCTCTCGGTCGAGACGATGTCCTTGACCGCCAGGCCGTGGCGGGCCGCCACGTTCGAGCCGACCGCCACGATCTCGCCGACCATCTCATGGCCGATCACGCGCACGGTACTCTGCTCGCGCTTGAGCGAGTCGAAGATCATGCCCTTGAAGGCGACGCGGTTCCAGATGCCGCGGTCCGAGCCGCAGAAGCCCGCGTAGATCACCTTCACGAGGGCGCAGTCGGCGTCGGTCGGCCGGGCGGCCTCGTCGAGGCGGGGGATCGGCTGGCGGGACGCCTGGAACCCGCGCGTCGTGTCCCAGGGCATGCTGGACTTGTCGTACACCAGACACTTCATCGTGTCGGCGGACTTCATCGTATCGGCGACCAAGGGCCACCTCCGCGCCCCGGGTCCGGCCGCCCGGGCGCCGTCAGTTGAGTCGGTCGGAGTCGAAGCTCCACTCGTCGCCGCCCCAGTCGTCGTCCGAACCGTTGCGACGCTCTTCTTCGTCCAGCAGTTCGTCGAGCGAGACCAGCTCGGGTCCGCCGAGGGTCTCGACGGGAAACTCGCCGGCGTCCTGTTCGCCGAACCCGCGGTCGCCGGCGGCGCCGCCGCCGGCCAGCGCGGCCAGGAAGCGTTCCAGGCCACCGGCGGCGAAGCGCGCCTGCGAACGGTCGCCCGCGCCGGGCTGCCCGTCGCCGCCGGAGCCCGCCGCCTCGGCGCGGAGGCCCGCCGGCCGGTCCACACAGTAACGCGCCACCAGTTCGTCGGCCAAATCAAAGTAGGCGCGGCTTCCCGGCGAGCGGCGGTCGTAGATCACCGCCGGCCGGCCTTTGAGCGCCATCTCGGCCAGCCGCACCGTGCGCGGCACGGTGGTGTCGAACAGAAGGTCGCCGAAATCGTCCTGGATCCTGGCCGCGACTTCGCGCCCCACGCGCGTGCCCTGGGCGGACATCGTCAGGAACAGCCCCTCGAGCCGAAGCGGCGCGGCGTGCTCGCCGTCGGCCGGGTCGGCCGCGAAATTGCGGTCGCGGAAGGTGTCGATGAATTCCAGCAGCGCGTCGAGCGAGTCGCGGCACAGCTCCTCGTTCTGCACCGGCACCAGGTAGCCGTCCGCGGCCAGCAGGGCCGCGCGCGTGGGCGCGCCCAGCCCCGGCGGGCAGTCCAGGAGGATCGTGTCGTAGAGGCTGCGGGCGCGGTCGATCTCCCGCACCAGGTCGCCGCCGCGCTCGTGCAGGTGCTCGAGATAGCGTTCCTCGTCCTCGAGCGTCAGGATCCGCGGCGCCGCGAAGAAGAGGTTCTCGACCGGGGAGGACTGCGCCAGGTCGGCCAGGCGCGCGCGCGCCGTCCACAGTTCGTCCAGGCACCGCGGCAGCTCGTGAGGACGGAGCCCCAGCGAGCGGCACACCCCGCACTGCGGGTCGAGGCCGACCACCAGCACCGAATGTCCGGACAGGGCCAACGCCGCGCCGAGGTTCACCGTCGAGGTCGTCTTGCCGACGCCGCCCTTGCGGCTGACCAGGCTGATGACGCGGCCGCCGACCGTGTTCCACGGCGTGCGCCGGCGCGGGAGCAGTTCGGGCAGCGGTGAGCGCGGGGTGTCGGCGTCGTCGGCGGGATCGAAGCGCGGATCGTCCATGCTGCTACTCCTTGCGGCTGCGGATCCTCACACCAGACGGGGGAAGCTAGCAGGCGCCGCCGCGCGTGGCAACCGCAAACAGCCCGCAACGGCGTGTGCCCGCGCGGCTTTCGAGGCCGCTTCAGGCGCACATCGTCAGGAGTTCCTTTACGAGCGCCTCGGCGCCGGCGAAGACCTCCGGCAGATCGGCCGCCAGCATGTAGGCCGGCGTCGTCAGCAGGCGGGCGTCCTCGTCGACGACGATGCCGGTCGGCCCGCACGCGACATGGCGCGCGCCCATGGCCTCGACGAGCGCGGCGGTGGCCGCGTCGGTGCCGATGGTCAGGCGCGGGCTGCCGCCGCCGCCGAACAGGCGCGCCAGGATCACCGGCGCGATGCACATCGCCGCGATCGGGCGGCGCTGCGCGCGGACGTCGCGCAGGAAGGCCTCGACCTCCGGGTGCACGCGGCAACCGGCTCCGTCGGTCGCGAACGTGCACAAGTTCTTGGCGGCCCCGAAGCCGCCGGGCAGCAGCACGCCGTCCACCTCGCGCGCGGTCAGCGTCGCGAGGGGCCGGATCGCCCCGCGCACGAGCCGCGCCGATTCGACGAGGATGTCGCGCGACTGGCCTGCCGCGGGCGTGCCCGCGATGTGGTCGACGACGTGCATCTGCGCGCCGGCCGGGGCGCAGGCCACGACTTCCGCGCCGGCCCGGCGCAGCGCCAGCAGCGCGGCGCAGGCTTCGTGGATCTCCGTTCCGTCGTACACGCCGCAACCGCTCAGGACGACCGCGATCTTCTTCATGTCCTCCGCCTTTCGCCCGGATCCCGTCCGGATTCGGCGCCGCCGCGGCGCCCGCCGCCGTCATGATCCGCGCCGGCGGCCGCCCCTGTCAACGGCGGCGCGCCGGGCGGCTCGCGCCGCGGTTCCGGGGCTTGGTTTCACCGGTCCCGCTGACTAGCTTTGGCGCGCCGGGAGCGGTTCCCGGCCGGCGGGAGCGCGCCCGCGGGGCGACCGCCCCGGCGGCCACGGCGGAGGGACGGCAGGACGATGACCGGAAAGATCGCGGTCGGCGGCATCACGCGGACGGACGGGCTGGTGCTCATCCGCATCCTGGGCGTGGAGGACCGCCAGGGACTGGCCGGCCGGACGCTGTCGGCCCTCGGCCAGAAGGGCATCAACCTCAACTGCGTGTCCTCGATCCACGACCGCGACGGCCTCGGCAACCTGGCCTTCGCCGTCGGGACCGGCGATCTCGACCAGACGCTCGGCATCCTGCAGTCGCTCCAGGAGCAGGTGAAGGCGCAGTCGATCGAGGTGCAGCGCCGCTGCTCGGCCATCTCGATCTACGGCCCGCACTTCAGCGAGCGGCCGGCGATCGCCGGCGCGGTCTTCCAGGCGGCCGGCGAGGCGGGCGTCGAGATCCACATGATCGCGACCTCGCTGTCGACGGTCTCGTTCCTGACCAACGAGGAGCAGGCGGCGTTGGCGGTCGGCCGGCTGCAGGAGCACTTCCTGGTGCCGTGACCGCCAGGGACGCCGACGCGGCCGCCGTTCGCGGCGGCGGCCCGCCGTCATATTCTCGGGATCCCAACCGGGGCGATCGGTGTTAGGTTCAGGTTCGCGGCGGGACCGTCACCACGGCCCCGGTTCGTTTTCTGGAGACACCGTCCGGGTTGCGGCCGCGACACGTTCTGAACGGAGAGGAGCGGCATGCGTCGGCAGAGTCCCATCCACCTCGATCGGAACGAGAACCGGTACGGTCCGGCGCCCGCGTGCCTGCGCGTGCTCGGCGAAGCCGCCCCGGAGTTGCTCTTCAACTACAGCCGCAGCTTCGAACGGGGATCGAGCAGCGACCTGGCGGCACATCTGGCCCGCTCGCACGGGGTGGCCGAGGATCGACTGATCCTGGGCTATGGGTGCGAGGACATCCTCAAGGAAGCGGTCCACCACTACCTGCGTGCGGGGGCCGCGGTGGCCGTGCCGTCGGCGTCGTGGTGGTATTACCACGCCGTGGCCGGCGAGGTCGGCGGCGTGACCGTCGAGTATCCGCTCCGCCCCGGCGCGGCGCGCTACGAGTACGATGTCGACGCGCTGATCCGCCTGCGGGACACCGCGGCGCCGGCGCTGGTCCTGATCGCGTCGCCCAACAACCCGACCGGCAACTCCCTGGGCCATGCCGACCTGCTGCGCGTGCTGGAGACCTACCGCGACGTGCCCGTCATCCTGGACCAGGCCTACCACGGTTTCGCGAAGTCCGCGAGCGACGGGATCGGGGCCCTGACCCGCGAGTTCCCGCGGCTGCTCGTGCTGCGCACGTTCAGCAAGCTCTACGCCCTGGCGGGAGTGCGGATCGGCTACGCCGTCTGCGGGGAGGATCTGGAGACGTTCCGCGCCTACTGCGCGCGCTATCTCGGCTTCAATCGTCTGTCGGAGGGCCTGGCTCTGGCGGCGCTGGACAGTCCCGACTACTACGCAGGCGTGGCTGCGGGAATGGAAGCCTCCCGGCGACTCCTGTACGAGTTGTTCCGCTCGCTGCCCGGGTGCAGGGCCTTCGAATCGGAAGCCAATTTCGTGCTGGTTCGGCTGACGCCGGCCGTCGCGACGCTCCTGGCGCGCGAGCTCCCGGCCCGGGGCCTGGTGATCAAGTTCCTCAAGGAGCCCGGCTTCGAACACCATGCCCGCATCAGCCTGGGCACCACCGAGGAGATCGAATTCCTGGTCGGGACCATCCGGACCCTGACCGCGGCGGCGTCCGCGCCGGCACGGGCCCTCGGGGAGACGGTGTGACCCGGGTCGCCGCGGGCTGGATCGCCGACTATCGGCGCCTGCTCAAGGGGCCGGAACTCGAGGAGCCGTGCGACGTCTGGCTGTACCGGCCCGTCGCCTACGGCATCGTCAAGCTGCTCGCACCGACCCGCATCATCCCCGACCAGGTCACGGTCTTCAACCTGCTGCCCGGACTGGCCAGCGCAGCCTGCTTCTGGCAGGGCACGCCGGCCGCCTGCCAAGCCGGCGCCGGGCTGCTCCTCGCCACGAACGTCCTGGACTGCGTGGACGGCATGCTGGCCCGCGTGCGCGGAGGCGGCTCGGCGACCGGCCACATCCTGGACGGGCTGACCGATTACGTGATCCAGACCGCGGTGTTCGTCGCGCTGCTGCACGGCGTCGCCGCCAGGGACGGTGAGATCTGGCGCACCCTGGCCTACGGCGTGCCGGCCGGACTCGTGTACGCCTGGTGGTGCGCCCGCGTGGATCTGCTGCGCAGCGAGTGGCTGGCGCGCGTTCACGGCCGCCGACGCGATCCGCGCGGCGAGCTGGAGGCGCTGCAGCGCGAGGCCGAGCAGTGGCGGCGTGAGGGCCGACGGCCGTTCGATCGTCTCCTGGTCGCCGCCTACGGAGTCTATCTCCGCCTCTGGCAGAGGGGCGAGGCGGCGCCGCGGACGGCGACGGGCGGGGCCTCGCCGGAGTCCTGGCAGGAGAGGATGCGGCCGGTCCTGCGCCTGGCGGTCCTGATGGGGCCGTCGACGCACGTCACGCTGATCGCCGCGGCGGGATTCCTCGGGCATCCGGAATACTACCTGTGGACCGGTCTCGTCGTCGGCGTGACGTGGGGTCTGCTCGTGTCGGCCGTGCAGGCGGCCCGCGAGCGCACGACGCGGTCGCGGGTCGCCTGAGGGGACGAGGGGGAGGCTTGCATGGAGGTGTTGATCCTGGCCGCGGGCCGCGCGCTGCGGCTGCGGCCGCTGACCGACGACCGACCGAAGTGCCTGCTGGAGGTGGGCGGCCGCCCGATCATCTCGCGGGCGGTGGACCTGCTGGTCGCGCGCGGCCTCGAGCGGATCACGATCGTCGACGGCTACCGCGGGGACATGATCCGGGCGGCGCTGGCGACGGAGTTCCCGAAGGTCGCCTTCCGGTTCATCCGGAACGCGGACTATGCCGCGACCAACAACGCCTGGTCGCTGCACCTGGCAGCGGACCTGCCGTCCGGGCCGCTCATGCTGCTCGACGCCGACATCGTCTTCGCCGGCGGCATCCTCGACCTGCTGCTCGCGCACCCGGCCGCCAACCGGCTGGCCCTGCGCACCCGCGGCGGGATCGGTGACGAGGAGATGAAGGTCGCGCTGGACGGCCGCGGGCGCGTGCGCGCGCTCGGGAAGGACCTGGATCCGTCCGCTGCGGCGGGCGAGTCGGTCGGCATCGAGGTCTTCGGCGCGGAATTCGTCGGCGCCCTGTGGCCTGTCCTGCGCCGGCGCCTGCGTGACGAACGGCGCCTGGACGAGTACTACGAGGCGTCCTTCCTCGAACTCGTCGAGGCCGGCCACGACGTGGCCGCGGTCGACATCGGCGATCTGCCCTGCCGCGAGATCGACACGCCGTCGGACCTCGAGGAAGCCCGCTCCGAGTTCGGCGGCCTCTGATGGCGCCGCCGGCCTGGGGTTTCCTGCTCGGCTTCGTCGCCTCCGTGCCCATCGGCGGCGCCGTCTCGGTGTTCATCGCGCAGCGGGGGCTGGCGGGAAGGTGGCGGAACGGCCTGGCGTTGGCCTGCGGCTCGGCGCTGGCCGAAGGGGCCTGGTGCCTGGTGATCCTCGCGGGCGCCGCCCACCTGCTCGAGCGTTGGCCCGTCGTCGGCGAGGTCGCGCGCGGGGTCGGCAGCATCGTGCTCCTGGGCCTGGGCACCTACTTCCTGCGCCGGCACACCTCGTTGCCCGCATCCGGCCGCTTCCCCGCGCCGCCGCGGCGGAGCCTGGGGGCGGACCTTCGCAACGGCGTCCTGCTGATCGCGGCCAATCCCCTGGTGCCGTTCAACTGGCTGGTCCTGATCACGGCGGCCACGGCCCTGGGGCTGGACCCGGACATCCCGTCGGCGCCGTTCGCGGGCGGCGTGGCGCTGGGCGTGTTCTCCTGGTTCTCGGTGCTGCTGTGGGCGCTCTCGGCGGCCCGGCACCGCCTGACGGCGCGGCAGATCGACGCGATCCTGCGGGTGCTCGGCGTGCTTCTGCTGCTCGCGGGCCTGCTCATCCTGTGGCGGCAGGTCTTCCCGCAGTGGGGCGGACCTCCAGGCGTCTGAGGGCCAGCGGCTAGTAGTCGAAGCTCGAGCCCCCGATGAACTCCCGCAGGATCGACGTCGGCGGCACCTGGCTGGCGTCGATCGGCAGCAGCAGGGACAGCTGGTCGATCAGCGTGCGCGCCAGGAAGAAGAACGGGTCGTCCGGCTCGACGGCGGCCAGCCGCGGCTCGGCCCACAGCTTCAGCACCGCCAGCTCGTAGGTCAGGCCCGAGTTGAAGAACAGGTCGGCATTGTTCTGGTGCGGGAAGATGTGCGTCTCCTCGCCGTGCCGCACCTTGGGCCAGCGGGCCAGCGTCTGGCTGGCGGTGTAGCCGCGGTACTTGGCGTCGCGCACGATGCGGCGGAACAGCCGGCTGTGCGTGGTCTTGATGTAGCTGTGGCTGTCGATGTTCAGGTGGGCGAGCGCCGAGACGTAGATCAGCAGCTTGTCCTCGGCGGGGATGCTGGCGGTCAGCGCCGGGTTGAGCGCGTGGATGCCCTCGACGATGAGCGGCTGGCCGGGCGGCAGGCGCGTGGCGACCGGCGACTCCCGGCTGGTCCCGCTGCGGAAGTCGAATTCGGGCAGGTGCACCTCGCGGCCGGCCAGCAGTTCGGCCAGGTGGCGGTTGAAGAGGTCGATCTTCAGCGCGCCCAGCGCCTCGAAGTCGAAATCGCCGTCCGCGCCGCGCGGCGTGTCGTCGCGGTCGACGAAGTAGTTGTCCAGCGAGAGCGCGAACGGGCGCAGCCCCAGCACGCGCAACTGCACCATCAGGCGCTTGGCGCTGCTGGTCTTGCCCGAACTGGACGGGCCGGCCAGCAGGACCAGCCGTCCCTGCTCCGGCAGGTCCGCCACCCGCTGCGCGGCCTCGACGAAGAACTGGTTGTGGCGCGCCTCGGCCACCTGGATCAGCTCGCCCGTGCGGCCGGCGACGATGTGCTCGTTCAGGCTCCCGGTGTCGGGCACGCCGATCATCTCGACCCAGCGGGCGTGCTCCCGCAACGTCTCCAGCAGCTTCGGCTGCGCATGGAACGCCGGCACCACGTCGGGCCGGCCCTTCTCGTTGGTCAGCAGCACGAAGCCGGGCGACTCGGGCAGCAACCGGAACGCCTTCACGTAGCCGGTCGAGGGCAGCTGCCGTCCGTAGTACATCAGCTGGGCGCCCTGCATCGAGTACATGAGCATGGTCTCGCGCCGGAGGTACTTGGCGGCGCGCCACGCGCGTTCATCGCCGCGACGGCGGAAGATCTTCAGCAGCGCGCGCAGGCCGAAGCGCTGCGGCGTCAGCGGCAGGTCCTGCGCCACCAGATCCCGCATCCGGTTCTCGAGTCTGGCGATCTCGTCGTCGGTCAGGGGCTCCGGCCGTTCCAGCTCGCAGTACATGCCGCTGTCGTAGCTGAAGTGGAAATAGAGGCGATGCTCGGGGAAGAGCTGCTCGGCGGCCACCGCGGCCAGGAACTGCACGGTGCGCTGGATGGTGCTCTGGGCCTGCGGGTCGCGCAGGCGGATCAGCCGCACGCGCTCGTCGCCCGACAACGGCTCGGCCAGCGGCGTGCGCCGGCCGTTGATGGAGGCCAGCGCCACGGGATTGTCGCCCTGCAGCCAGGTCGGGTGGGCCTGTTCGAGGTATTGCTGGACGGTGATGCCGGGCGCGATGTCGAGGCGCCTGCCGTCGATCTCGACCGCGATCATTTCGGCTGCCATGCGCGCCCTCCCGTTCGGTGAGGCCGGCCCCGGCGGCCCGGGGTGGGGCCGGGCTAACCCTTGTCCGCTGCCCCGCTCCCGCTATCATGTACCTTCCCGGCGGCGGGCGCATCGGTTTTCGCGGCGGCGCCGGACTTCGCCTGGTCCGAGCCGCCGGCCCCTTCGGCGCCGCCGCCCGCCGGCTCGCCGGCGGGCTTGCCGCCGCGCGCGGCCGCCGCCTTGCGCGAGTCGTTGATGTAGAAACCGTCGCCCTTGAAGACGACGCCCAGGCCGCCGCTGATCACCAGCTCGACCTTGCCGCGGCAGGCGGGGCAACGCTGCCGCCGCGGGGCGCTCATGGGCTTGAATTCGCTGGTCAACGTGCCGCAGCGGCGGCACTGGTATTCGTAGGTGGGCATGGCCGGTCCTCCCTGTGTCGGCCGGGGTGAACGGAGGGCGGCCGGCCGGCGACCGCGCGCGGCTCGCCGGGGCCGCGGAACGAGCGGCCATGATGGCACCGGTCGTCCGCCGGCGCCAGCGCCGCCGGTCGGCGCCTGCGGGCGCGGAAGGGGAAGAGCATGAGGGTGGCCCTCGACGGTTTCGGCCCGCAGGGACGGGCGGTGTTCCGGGCGCTGCAGGAACGGCCCGGGCTTGACCTGGTCGCGATCCGCGACGAGGCGGATCCCGAGTCGCTGGCCCTGCTGGCCCGCCGCGATTCCCTGCGCGGCGCGCTGGTCGGCGGCTGCGAACTGGAGGACGGCCGCCTGGTCACCGCGAAGGGCGCGGCGAGGCTGCTGCCGGCGCGCGAGTGCCGGGCCCCGGACTGGAGCGCCCTGGGGGTCGAGGTCGTCGTCCAGGCCGCCGCCGCCGGCCCCTGCCGGGCGGCGCCTGCCGAACAGCTGGCGGCCGGCGCCCGCCGTGTGGTGCTGGTCGGTCCGGCCCGCCGCGAACCGGCGGCCGTCGTGATCCGCGGCGTCGGCGCCCGGGAACTGCCGGCCGGCGCGGGCGTGCTGACGGCCGGCTCGGGACCGGCCAACGGGTTGGCGGTGCTGGCGCACGTGCTGGACGGCGCCTTCGGCCTGGAGCACGCGCTGGCCACGGTGACCGGCCCGGCCGGGGCCGACCAATGCGTCGTCGACGCCGCGCACGGCGACATGCGGCGCGGGCGCGCGGCCGGGTTCAGCCTGGTGCCCGTGGCCAGCGGCGCGGCGCGGGAGGCGGAGCGCGCCCTGCCGCACCTGGCCGGCCGCCTGGCGGCCATCGCGCTGCGGACGCCGAATTTCGCCGGCACGGCGATCGACCTGTCCGTCAGGCTGAGCCAGGCGGTCGACGCCGCTGTCGTCAACGAGGCGCTGCGGGCGGCGGCCGCCGGGCTGCCGGGCGTGCTCGGCATCGCGGACGATCCGCTCGTCTCGGCCGACGTCACCGGAGATTCCTGGTCCTGCCTGTTCGATCCCGGCTGCACGCGCGTGGCCGCCGGGCGCGCGGTGGGCGTGCTGGCCTGGTGCGATGCCGACTGGGCGGGTGCCGCCCGCGCCTGCGACCTGCTCGAACGGCTGGCTTCGGGTGCGTGAGCGGCGGCTTGCGGGCGGCGGCTTGTGGCCGCCGCGCGATCCGTCGTATCATCATGGGTCCGGGGGGCCGCCGCAGGCCTCCGCCGGCCGCGTACACCCGACCGGAGCGTGCCCGCCATGACCCGCAGTTCGCCCCGCCCTCGCGGCCGTCGCCGCGCCCGGTTCGCCGCCTTCGGCGTCCCGCTGCTGCCGGCCGCGCTGGCCCTGACGCTGGCCGGCGCCGCCGGCGCGCGCGAGCCGCTGAGCCCGCTGGCGCCGGTGCCCGACGGAGGCCCCTGGTCCGGCACCTACCGCAGCCTGCAGCACCGCGCGCGCGAGGCCGAGACCAAGGCGCGCGCCGGGATGCGGTGGCAGACCGCGGAGACCCCGCGGCCGGCGGGAGCGGACAAGGCCATGGCCGACTACGACGTCCGCTGGTATGGACTGGCCCTGGACCTGAACCCGACGACGCGCATCGTGACCGGCACGGTCACCGTCCGCGCCGAGGTGGTCGGCGGCCCGCTGACGCGGCTGGACCTGGACTTCGGCAGCCAGATGACGGCTTCGGGCGCGCGCAGCGCCGGGATGTCGACATCCTTCACCTGGAACGCCGGCATCCTGGGCGTCGATCTGGACCGCGCCTATGCGACGGGTGAGACGGTGGAGGTGGCGATCGACTACGCCGGCAATCCGAGCAGTTCCGCCTTCGGCTGGGACACCTACCTGGGCCAGCCCCTCATCTGGACCCTGAGCGAGCCGTACGGCGCGCGCATCTGGTGGCCCTGCAAGGACACGGCGACCGACAAGGCCGATTCGGTGGCCTTGGACGTCACCGTGCCGGCGAACCTGATCGTGGCCAGCAACGGCGTGCTGGCCGGCGTCAGCGAGCCCGCGACGGGGAAGAAGACCTACCACTGGCGCGAGCGCTACCCCATCGCGACCTATCTCGTCTCCCTGGCCGTCCATCCGTACGCGGTCATCAACGACGTCTACTACCCCGCCGCGGGCGGCGCCATGCCGGTCACGCACTACGTCCTGCCCTCGCAGCTGGGCCCGGCCACCAGCGGCTACGCCGTGACCATCGACATGATCAACGCGTTCGCGGCCGCGTTCGGCGAATACCCGTTCGTGGCCGAGAAGTACGGCCACGCCCAGTTCCCCTGGGGCGGCGGCATGGAGCACCAGACCTGCAGCAGCATGTACTACAACAATTACGACGAGTACCTGATCGCCCACGAGTTGGGCCACCAGTGGTTCGGCGATCTGATCACCTGCGCCGACTTCTCCCACATCTGGCTGAACGAGGGATTCGCCACCTGGATGGAGGCCTACTGGAAGGAGGTCCGCTACGGTCCGGCCGCGTACCACGCCGAGATGGCGGCGGCGCGCTACCTGGGGCCGGGCACCATCATCGTCGAGGACCCGACCGACTTCTCGGCCATCTTCAACTGGTATCTCACATACCTGAAGGCCAGCTGGGTGCCGCACATGCTGCGCCACGTGGTGGGCGACAGCGTCTTCTTCGCGGGGCTCAAGGATTACCGGCAGGCGCACGGCTTCGGCGCGGCGACCACCGAGCAGTTCCGCGACGTCATGGAGGCGGCCAGCGGCCGCGACCTCGACGCCTTCTTCCAGCAGTGGATCTACGGCGAGTACGTGCCGCGCTACGACTACTCCTGGCGCATGGAGCCGGCCGGATCGGGCTGGCGCGTCCGTCTGCGGATCAAGCAGACGCAGACGGGCGCGGGCGTGTTCGCCATGCCCCTGGACGTTCACATCACGACGGAGAACGGGCTCTACGTGTTCGTCGTGGAGAACGACGCCGCCGAGCAGTGGTATGCCCTGGAGGTGCCGTGGACGCCGGTGACCGTGGCGCTCGATCCCCAGAACTGGGTGCTGTGCGAGAAGCGCTTCCTGGGCACGTCCGACGTGCCGGAGGTCTCGGTCGCGCTGTCGCTCGCGGCGGCGCCCAACCCGTTCAACCCGCGCACGACGGTGCGCTTCCGACTCGCCGACGAGCGTGACGTCACGCTCGCCGTGCATGACGCCGCCGGCCGGCTGGTCGCGCTGCTGGCCAGCGCTCGCTTCGCGGCCGGCGAACACGGCGTGACCTGGGACGGACGCGACCGTGACGGGCGCGCCGCCGCCTCGGGCACCTACTTCGCTCGGCTGCGCGCCGGCGGCGACACGCGCACGCTGGCGCTGACGCTGGTGCGGTAGTGCCGTCGCTGCTGGCCGCATCGCTGCTGTGGGCCTTTTCCTTCGGCCTCATCAAGGGTGAACTGGCGGGCCTGTCGCCGGCAGCGGTGGCCGCCGCGCGGCTGCTGGTGGCGGCGGCGGTGTTCCTGCCGTTCGCGTTCCGCGGCGCCGCGTCCGGGCGCCTCCGGCTGGAGGCGATGAGCCTGGGCGCCGTGCAGTTCGGCCTCATGTACGTGCTGTACGTGGCGTCGTTCCGTTGGCTGGCGGCTTGGCAGGTCGCGCTGTTGACGGTCTTCACGCCCATCTACGTGATGCTGCTGGCAAGGCTGCCGGCCGGGCGCGCCCGCTGGCGCGCGACGGCGGCGGCGGCGCTGGCGGTCGTCGGCGCCGCTCTGGTCACCGGGCGCGGCGAAGGCGGGCAGGCGGCGTGGCCGGGCGTCCTGCTGCTGCAGGGATCGAACCTCTGCTTCGCCGGCGGCCAGCTGCGGTACGCGGCGCTGAAGGAGCGCAGCAGAGCCCCCGACGCATCGCTTCTGGCCTGGATGTACGCCGGGGCTGCGGCCGCGACGCTGCTGGCCCTGCCGGCGGTTTCGCTGGCGACGGGCGCCGGCCCGCTGACCGGTTGGACGCCTCGCGCGGCGCTGGTCGTGCTCTATCTGGGCGCGCTCCCGACGGCCGCCGGATTCCTGCTGTGGAACCGGGGCGCCGCGCGCACCCCGCCGGCCCTTCTGGCCGTGGCCAACAACCTGAAGGTGCCCCTGGCGATGGCGGTGTCCTGGCTCGTGTTCGGCGAACAGGCGCCCGGCCCCGTCGCGCTGGCGGGGACCGGGCTGCTGCTGGCCGCGCTGTGGACGGCCGGGAACAGGTCGCCGTCGCCTGCGGCGGACCGCGCCGCGAAGCGGTCCTCGGCCTGACGCGGCACAGGGCCGTCGTAAAGGCGCGGTTGTCACCGCTGCGCGCGCCCACGTACAATGGGCGCCACCGGACCGGAGCCGACGATGCCGCTGGACGTCATCCACGAGGACAACCATCTGCTGGTGGTGGCCAAGCCGGCCGGGCTGCTGTCACAGGGCGACGCCAGCGGCGAGCCTTCGCTGGTCGATCTGGCCCGCGACTGGCTGAGGGAGCGCTACGCCAAGCCGGGCAACGTCTACGTCGGCCTGGTGCACCGCCTGGACCGCAACGCCAGCGGCGTCGTGGTGCTGGCGCGCACGAGCAAGGCGGCCGCGCGCCTGTCGGCGTGCTTCCGTGACGACCGGGTGGAGAAGGTCTACCTTGCGGTCTGCGAAGGGCGACCGCAGCCGGGCGACGGCGCCCTGGTGCACTGGCTGGCCGCGGCCGGCGACGCGCGGGGCGTGACGCGGGCCGAGACGGCGCCGTTTCCGGGCGGACGCGAGTCGCGCCTGCGTTACCGCGTGCTCGAGTCCGCGCCCGGCGGCAGCCTGCTGGAGGTGCGCCCGCAGACCGGGCGCCGGCACCAGATCCGCGCGCAGTTGGCCCTGTGCGGGCACCCGCTGCTGGGCGACGTCAAGTACGGCGCCAGGCGGCGGTTGCCGGAGCAGCGCGTGGCGCTGCACGCGTCGGCGCTCGGCATCGCGCACCCGGTGGGCGGGCGCCCGATGCGTTTCGAATGTCCCCTGCCGGCGGACTGGCCCTGGCCGCCGCCTTCGCCGTGACGACGGGAGACGCCGATGGCGGCACTGATCGGTACCTCGCTGTCCCGCGCCGGGCGCCTGTCCGCGCCGCTGGCCGTGGCGCTCGCGCTGGCGGCCGGCGTCGCCGCCGCGCCGGCGGGCGCGCCTGCCTCGGAGGCCGCGCCGGCGGACCGGGCGGAAGCCCCGCCGCCGGTCGCCTGGCTCAGCCTGCGCGAGGGCAAGGCCGAAGCCCGCCATCGCGACCTGCCCCTGCTGGTCTTCTTCACCGCCTCCTGGAGCACGACGGGCAACCGGCTCGACCGCGAGGTCTGGACCGACAGGAGGCTGCGCCGCTACGTCGCGGAGCACCTGGTGGCCGCGCGCGTGGAGTTCCAGGAATCGGCGGCCGTCGCGCGCCATTACGGGGTGGCTGAGCCGCCGGCGCTGCTGGTCCTGTCGCCGCGCGGCGAACCGCTGGTCGTCCTGCGGGGAGATCACGGCGCCGATTCGTACCTGCGCGTGGCGACCTATGCCGGTTCGCGCGCCTGGCAGCACGCTGACTACGCGACCTGGCTCGAGCGCCGGGGCGGACGCTGAGGAGCCATGGCCGACGTCGACTGCACGATCATCGGCGGGGGGATCGTGGGCTGCGCCGTGGCGGCGGAGTTGTCCGGCCGCGGCCTGTCCACGGTGCTGGTGGAGATGGAGGACGGCCTCGGCCGCGGCACCACCTCGCGCAACAGCGAGGTGGCCCACGGCGGGATGTACTATCCGACCGGCTCGCTGAAGGCGCGCTTCTGCGTGGAGGGACGCCGCCTGCTGAAGGCGTTCTGCGCGAGCGCCGACGTCGGCTACCGCGAATGCGGCAAGCTGATCGTCGCCACCGAACCCGGCGAGATCCCCTACCTGGAAAAGCTGCTGGCGCGCGGCCTGGACAACGGCGTCGAGGAACTGCGCCTGCTCGACGGCGGCGAGGTGCGCGCGCTCGAGCCGCAGGTCAGCGCCTGCGCCGCCCTCCACTCGCCGCGCACGGGGATCTTCGACGCCGAGGGCGCCGCTCGGGCCTGGGCCCGGCTGGCCGGCGAGCGCGGCGGCCAGGTGCTGACGTCGGCGCGCGTGGCAGGCCTGGAGCGGCGCGGGGGCGCCTGGACCGTGCAGGTCGCGGCGTCCGGCCCCGGACGACGCGAGGGCTGGAGCCACAGCAGCCGGCACGTCGTCAACGCGGCCGGACTGTACGCCGACCGGGTGGCTGCGCTGGCCGGCGTCGACACCGTCGCCCGCGGCTGGACTCTGCACCTGGTCAAAGGCAACTACTTCGCCGTGTCCAGCGTCCACCACGGCCGCGTCGGCCGGCTTGTCTATCCCGTGCCGCCGGCGCACGGCGCCAGCCTGGGGGTGCACGTGTGCCTGGATCTCGGCGGCCAGATGAAGCTGGGACCCGACGTGGAGCACCTGGACCGCGATCCGCGCGACGCCGGCTTCGACTGGCGCGTCGATCCCGCCCGGCGCCAGGCGTTCTGGGAGGGCGCCCACCGCTTTCTGCCCTGGCTGGCGCCGGAGGACCTCGAGCCCGCGCTGAGCGGACTGCGGCCGAAGCTGGCGCCGACGGGGTTCGCGGACTTCGTCGTCCGGCGCGAGGAGGGCGAACTGCAGGGACTGGTCAACCTGGTGGGCATCGAGTCGCCCGGCCTGACCAGCGCGGCGGCCCTCGCGCTCGAGGTGGGGCGGCTGGTGGCGGAAGCGGACGCCGCATGAGGCCGCCGGGCGGATCCGCGGCGGCGCCGGGCGCCGGGACGGCGGCGCTGCCATGTGGGTAGCGGCCGGCCTGATCCTGGTCTGCGCGCTGCTGGCGGCCCCGGGCTGCCGCCGCCGGCGTGGCGCGATGGCGCCCCTGTTCGCGGGCACCGGCCCGCACTGGCGCCGGCGCTACGGACGCCGCGCCTTTCTCAAGCTGGGGGCGGCCATCGCCGGGGCGGGAGTCGTCATCTATTCGGGGCTCGACGAGGCCGTGACCGCCGCGCATGACCGGCATCTGCGCTCCGCCGCCAGCGAACGCGTGGCCCGGGTGGGCTACGAAGGCGGTCAGCGCCCGTGGTTCCTGGTCTGGGCCGCCGTGGCGGCCATCGACGCCTGGTGGCGCTCCGGCCCGTTCAGCCGGTGGGGCCGCGCGAATTTCGAGGCGATGATCGTCGGCCTGCCCATGCTGTGGACCGTGCAGCGCGTGCTGGGCGCCGACCGGCCGAGCGCCGACTTCCCGACGCCCGACTGGAAGCCGTTCCGCAAGGACCACGCGGCCTCCGGCCATGCGTTCGTCGGCGCCGTGCCGTGGCTGAACGCGGCGCGGGCGGCGGGGCTGCGCCGCTGGCGCCCGCCGCTGTGGGCGGCTTCCTGGCTCTCGGGCTGGTCGCGCCTGCACGACCGCAAGCACTATGTTTCGCAGGTCGGCCTGGGCTGGTTCCTGGCCTGGCAGGCCGTGGCGGCCGTGGACTACCGGGGAACGACGCCGCCGGGCGAGAACGCGAACGAGGAGTCGTCATGAACGCGCAGGTGAAGGCACTTGGATTCGTGGTTGCGGTCGCGGCGTGCTCATTGATCGGAGCGCCGTCGGCACGGGCCGCCGCCGCGCGGCTGGCCGTCGCCCTGCCCCCGCTCGCGGATCTGGCCGCCGAGGACGCCGCGCGCGAGGCCGCCGGCCTGCCCTGGCGGTTCGCGGTGCCGGAAGCCGTGCGGGCGGAGCCGGGCACCGCCGGCGTCTGGGAGCGCCGCGCGGACGGCGGTCGAACCTGGCGGCTGGAAGTCGCTTCGCCGGGCGCGCTGTCGCTGAACCTCGGCTTCACCGTGTTCTGGCTGCCCGTCGGCGCCACGCTCACCGTGAGCGCGGCCGACGGGAGCGCCGCGCCGCTGGTCTTCACGGCGGCCGACAACGCCGATCACGGCGAACTGTGGACGCCGGTCGTGGCCGCCGACGCGCTGGTCGTGGAACTGGCGGTGCCGGCCGCCGCGGTCGCCGAACCCCTGCTGGAGCTGGGGTTCGTCAACAGCGGCTACCGCGTCATCGGCCGGGCGCCCGCGGCGAAGTCCGGCTCCTGCAACATCGACGTCGTCTGCCCGGACGCAGACGGCTGGCGCGACGAGATCGCCACCGTCGGCCTGATCTCGATCGCCGGCTCGTTCGTCTGCACCGGGGCGCTGGTCAACAACACCGCCGCCGACGCCACCCCGTACCTGCTGACGGCGGACCACTGCGGCATCAGCGCGATCAGGGCGCCTTCGG
Source organism: uncultured Fibrobacteraceae bacterium (assembly GCA_964399195.1). Taxonomy (GTDB): domain Bacteria; phylum Krumholzibacteriota; class Krumholzibacteriia; order LZORAL124-64-63; family LZORAL124-64-63; genus CAINDZ01. Next base: position 67,231 of record CAYNPY010000002.1, on the reverse strand, counting down.
TTGTCGTGTACTGGAACTTCGAGAGTCCGACCTGCGGACAGCAGGGCGGCGGCTCGCTGGCGCAGTTCACCAGCGGCGCCGTGCTGCGGGCCACCTGGGCGACCACCGATTTCACGCTGCTGGAGCTGGACGAGGCGCCGGACCCGGCGTTCGGCGTGAAGTACGCCGGCTGGAACCGGGGCGAGACGCCGCCGACGTCGGCGACGGCGATCCACCACCCCTCCTCCGACGAGAAGAGCATCTCCTTCGAGACCGCCGCCGTCGTGCCGGCCTCCTACCTGGCCTCGACGACGCCCGGCAACGGCACGCACCTGCGGGTCATCGACTGGGATCTCGGGACGACCGAGCCCGGATCGTCGGGCTCGCCGCTCTTCGACCAGGACCACCTGGTCGTCGGCCAGCTCCACGGCGGCTATGCCGCCTGCGGCAACAACGATTCCGACTGGTACGGGCGCCTCCACCTGTCCTGGGAGGGCGGGGGCACCCCCGCCACGCGCCTGTCCGACTGGCTGGACCCCGGCGCCACCGGCGCCGTCACGGCGCCGCTGCTGGACCCGACGGCCGGCGAGTTCGCGGTCGCGCCTGCCGAAGGGCAGATCGGCCGCGGCCCGGTGGGCGGGCCGTTCACGCCGGCGTCCTGGGAGTTCACGCTGGCCAACGACGGCGCCCTCGCGGCGCCCTTTGAGGCGACGGTCGACCGTGACTGGCTCACCGTCGCGCCCGCGTCGGGAAACGTCCCGGCGGGCGGGCAGGTCGTCGTCACCGTGGCCGTGAGCGCCGCGGCGGGCGCGCTGCGCGCGGGCGCGCACGCGGCGCTGGTCACGATCGCCAATCCCGGCCGCGGCAGCGACGCCACGCGGACGGTCGAGCTCATGGTCGTGGCGCCCACGCCGACGGTCACCGGCCTGGGCCCGAATCCCTTCCGCGACGCCGTCACCATCCGCGTGTCGCTGCCCGTGGCGGCCCCCGTGTCCTGGCGCGTTTTCGACGTCCGCGGCCGGCTGGTGCGCGGGCAGCGGACGCAGGCCGGCGTCGAGGGCGAGAACGAACTGACCTGGGACGGCCGCGACGACGGCGGCCGCCGCCTGCCGTCGGGCGTCTACATCGTGGCGATCGCTTCGGGCGGCCGCGAGGTGCGCGCGGAAGTCGTCAGCGGGCACTGACGCGCAGCCGCGTCAGCGCAGCCGCCACCCGGCGGCCAGCAGGCAGAGCCAGCCGGCGAGCAGGCAGACGCCGCCGACCGGCGTCACGGCGCCCAGCGCGCGCACGCCGGTCAGCGTCATCGCGTAGAGACTGCCGCTGAACAGCAGGATGCCGCCGAGCAGCAGCCAGCCTGCGGCGGCCGGCAGCCGCCCGGCCACCTGCGGGGCCAGCGCGGCCACCAGGCCCAGCGCCAGCGCGTGCGCCAGGTGGTAGTGGGCGGCCGTCTGCCACCAGTCCAGGCGCTGCGCGGCGTCGGGCGCCGCGGCGAGCATCCGCTTGAGGCCGTGCGCCCCGAAGGCGCCCAGCGCCACGGCCAGGAAGCCGTTGCCGGCCGCCGCCATCAGCCAGGATCCGTTCATCGCGTCACCGTCCCGGGTTCGACGCCCGCGTCTCATGTCGCCGAACGTCGGAATAGCCACACCGCCGAGCCGAAGGCCGCGATGCCCATCGCCAGCAGCACCGCCAGTTCTCCAGCCAGATCGGCCACGCCGGCGCCGCGCAGCAGCACGCCGCGCACGACGGCCATGAAGAATCGCATGGGATCGAGCCACGTCAAGACCCGCGCCCACTCCGGCATGTTCTGCACGGGGAAGAAGAAGCCCGACAGCATGATCGCGAAGACGAGGAAGAACCAGACGGTGAACACGGCCTGCTGCTGCGTGTCGCTCACCGCCGAGGCCAGCAGGCCCAGACCCAGGGTCACCAGCAGGTAGCAGAGCACGCCCAGGACCAGGGCCCAGGGCGCGCCCGTCAAGGGCACCCCGAACCAGGCCATGGCGATGGCCATCGCCAGCACGAAGTCCAGCAGCGCGATCACCGCGAACGGAATCGTCTTGCCGGCGATCAGTTGCAGCGGCGTCAGGGGCGTGACGGAGATCTGCTCGAGAGTGCCCAGCTCCTTCTCGCGGACGACGGCCAGGCCGGTCACCAGGGCCGAGATGATCGTCACCAGAATGACGATGATCCCGGGCACCATGTAGAGGCGGCTCTCGAGTTCCGGGTTGTAGAAGAAGCGCACGGCGGCGCCGACAGGCGGCCGGCCCGCGGCGGCGCCGCTCTCGGCGGCCAGCCGCCGCGCCTCGCGGGCCAGCAGCGCCTCGGCATAGCCCGCGCCGCGGCCGGCGACGCTGCTGTTGGAGCCGTCGACAAGCAGGCCGATCGCCGGCGCCCGGCCGGCGGCCACGTCGCGCGCGAAGCCGGGCGGGATGTGCACGGCCAGGTCGCACGCGTGGCGGCCCAGCAACTCGGCGAGCCCCGCGGCGTCGGCCGCGCGGGGGCCCGCGGCGAAGGTCGTGCCGTGCGGGAACGCTTCGATCAGGCGGCGGCTCAGCGGAGTGCGGTCCTCGTCCAGCACCGCCACGCGCAGGTCCTTCAGGTCGCTGTTCAGGGCGTAGGACATGACCATGAGCTGCATGACCGGCAGGAGCAGCACCAGTCGCAGCAACGCCGGATCCCGCCGCAGCTGGCGAATTTCCTTGCGCACGAGCGTCCGCAGCAACCGCATCGGATCACTCCAGCCGCAGCCGGAAGCTGCGCGTCGCGGCGGTCAGCAGCAGCGCGGCCTGGGCGGCCAGGATCGCGGTCTGCTGCGGGTGCCAGTTCTCGCCGCGCAGCATGATTCCGCGCAGCACCTCCAGGAAATGCGTCGCCGGAAGCAGGTTGCACAGGACCTGGAGGGGCGCCGGCATGCTGGAGACGGGGTAGAGGAAGCCCGACAGGATCATCGTCGGCAGCATCGTGGCCGTGACCGCGGCCATCATCGCCACGCGCAGGGTGCGCGCCTTCGCGGAGATGAGCAGGCCCACTCCCAGCGCGATCACCACGAACAGCAGGCAGTAGGCGGCGACCGCCAGCCAGGACCCGTTCATCGGCACGTCGAAGACGAGGCGCCCGATGGCGAGGATGAGCGCGGCATCCACGGCGCCCAGCGCGATGTAGGGCAGCACCTTGCCCGCGATCACCTGCGCCGGGCGAATGGGCGTGGTCAGGATCTGCTCGAGGGTGCCGGTTTCCTTCTCGCGCGTGATGGCGATGCTGGTCAGGATGGCGCAGATCATCATCAGCACCAGGGCGACCAGGCCGGGCACGACGAAGTGGGCGCTGCGCAGCTCCGGGTTGAACCAGGCGCGTTGGCGGATCGTGAAGGCGGGCGGGGGGGCGGCGGCTTCGCGGCCCAGGGACGCGGCTTGTCGCTGCACGACGGCCTGCAGGTAGTTCGCCGCCAGCGCGGCCGTCGCGGCGTCCGAGCCGTCGACGAGCACCTGGACGAGGGCCGGCTCGCCGCGCGCGACGGACTCGGCGTAGCCGCGCGGAATGACCAGCGCCGCCAGCCAGCGGCCCCGGCGGAATCCGGGTTCGACCTGCGCCGGCTGCTCCAGGAACGCCACGGCGTCGATGAATCCACCCGACTCCAGCTCGCGGGCGAAGGCGCGGCTGCGGTCGCTGCGGTCGTGGTCGACGACGGCCACCGGGAGGTCGCGCATCTCCATGTCGATGACCGCTCCGTAGAGCAGCACCATCGCCACGGGCATCGCCACCGCCACGGCCAGGCTGCGCCCGTCGCGCACGATGTGCAGCAGCTCCTTCGCCGCCAGGGCCAGCACGCGCTTCATGCGTCCACCAGCCTGAGGAAGACGTCCTGCATGTCGCGCCCGCCCGTGGCCGCCTTCAGCCCGCCGGGCGTGTCGAGCGCCGCCAGGCGCCCCTGGACCATGATCGAGACGCGGCCGCAGTACTCGGCCTCGTCCATGTAGTGCGTCGTGACGAAAACCGTGACGCCTTCGGCGGCCTGCCCGTAGATGAGGTCCCAGAACCGCCGCCGGGCGACGGGGTCGACGCCGCCGGTCGGCTCGTCCAGGAACAGGACCCGCGGCCGGTGCAGGAGCGCGCAGCCGAGCGCCAGGCGCTGCTTGTAGCCCAGAGGCAGCGAGCCGGTCAGGCGGGGTTCAAGGCCGCCGAGATCAAGCCGCGGCAGCAGTTCCTCGCGGCGCGCGCGCAGGTCCTCGCCGTGCAGGCCGTAGATGCCGCCGAAGAACTCGACGTTCTCGGCGACGGTCAGGTCGTCGTAGAGGGAGAAGCGCTGGCTCATGTAGCCGATCCGCCGCTTCAGCTCGCGCGCGTGGCGCCCCACCGGCACGCCGGCCACCGTCGCCTCGCCTCCGGACGGCGGCAGCAGTCCGCAGAGCATGCGGATCGCGGTCGTCTTGCCGGCGCCGTTGGCGCCCAGGAACCCGAAGATCTCGCCGGGCATGACCTCGAGGTCGAGCGCGTCGACGGCCGTGAAGTCGCCGAAGCGGCGCGTCAGGCCGCGGGCCAGGACGGCCGGCTGCGCCGCGCCGCTCACGCGCCGCCCTCCGCTCCGGCGCGGGCCATCATCTCGACGAAGACGTCCTCGATGCCGGCGGCGGCGGGAACCAGGGCGGCGCCCGTTCCCTCGAGCGCGGCGGCCGCGGCGGCGGCCTGCGCCCGGTCATCGTGGACCAGATGGAGCCGGTCGCCGAAGCGCCTGACCTCAAGCCCGGCGATGCCGGCCCGGCGCAGCCGCTCGCCCGCGGCGGCCAGGTCGGGCGCCGTCAGCGCCAGCAGCCGACGCGGAAAGGAAGCGGCGACGGCGGCCGGCGTCCCGCGGCTGATCGCCGCGCCGCCGTGCATCAGCACGATCTCGTCGCAGAGAGCGGCCTCGTCCATGTAGGGCGTGCTGACCAGGAGCGCGAGACCGTCCCCGGCGAGCCGGCGCAGGATCCGCCAGAACTCGCGCCGGCTGACCGGGTCGACGCCGGTGGTCGGCTCGTCGAGGATCAGGACGGACGGCGTGTGGATCAGTGTGCAGCTGAGCGCGAGCTTCTGCTTCATGCCGCCCGACAGCCGGCCCGCCCGCCGGCCGCGGAACGGCTCGAGGCGGCTGAACGCCATCAGCTCACGCTCCTTCGCGGCGCGCTCGGCCGGCGGCACCGCGTACAGATCGGCGAAGAAGCGGAGGTTCTCGCCGACGGTCAGGTCGGGATAGAGGCCGAAGCGCTGCGGCATGTAGCCGAGATGCCGCTTGACCTCGCGAGCGTCCGTTGCGCAGTCGCGGCCCAGCACCCGCGCGCGGCCGCGGTCGGGCGCCAGCAGGCCGCAGAGCACGCGCATGGCGGTGGTCTTGCCGGCGCCGTCCGGGCCGATCAGCCCGCAGATGCCGCCGCGCGGGACCGTCAGCGACAGTCCCCGCACCGCCGGCCTGGCGCCGAAGGCCTTGTGCAGGTCCTCCAGGACGATGGCGCCCTCGGGCCGGTCGCCGTTGCCGCCGCCCGCGTTCACGGGAGGTCGATCTCGGCCGGCATGCCGATGTGGAGCGCGCCGTCGGGATTGGGCACCCTCAGCTTCACCGCGTAGACCAGCTGGGCGCGCGCGTGACGGGTCTGCGCGTTCTTGGGCGTGAACTCGGCCTCGTCGGCGACCCAGGCGACGGTGCCCGTCAGCGGAACGTCCGGCAGCGCGTCGACGCGCACGGGCAGCTGCTGGCCCGCGCGCACGCGATCGAGCTCGCCGGCCTCCAGGAACACCCGCAGCTCGAGCGTCGACAGGTCGGCCAGGCGCAGCGCCGGGCGGCCGGGAGCCGCGACCTCGCCCGGCTCCAGCGACCGCGTCAGCACCGTGCCGCCGATCGGCGCCAGCACGACGCTGTCCTGCAGCTGGCGGTCGAACACCGCCAGGCTCGCGTCCAGGTGGGCCAGCTCGGCGTCCAGCGCCGCACGGCGACCGCGGGCGGCGTCGATCGCCGCGCGCGCCACGTCCCGCTGGGCGGCCAGCTCGTCGACCTGCTGAGCGGTCGCCGTGCCCTGGTCGCGCAACGTGCTGGTGCGGGCGTAGGTGGTCTCGAGCAGGGCGAGCTGCCGCCGCGCCTGGGCGAGGTCGGCGTCGGCGACCGCGCGCTGGGCCAGCAGCGCGGCGCCGCCGGCCGCCGCCTGCGCCCGCTGCAGCGCGACCAGCGAGGTGTCCAGGACGATCAGCGTGTCGCCGGCGGCGACGCGCTCGCCTTCTCGCGCGCCGACCGCCAGCGCGCGTCCGCCGAGCACCGGCGCCACCTCGACGATCGTGGCCTCGAAGGTGCCGGCCGGCGGGGCGGGAGCGCCGCCGCGGCAGCCGCCCAGCGCCGCGGCGCCGGCGGCGACCGCCGCCAGGGCCAGGGTCCGGCGGTGTGCATGGACTCGCTTCATCGTCCTTCCTTCCGCTTGCGCGGGCCGGCCTTCGCCGCGGTCCCCCGCTACAGCCCCAGGGCCCACAGCAGGGCCGCTTCCGCCAGCCGCACGCGCGTGCGCGCCAGCGCCAGTTCGATCTCCGCCTGCGCCAGGTCGTCCTGGGCGTCGAGGTACTCGGTCCCGGTGGCCGCGGCCTGCGCCTGCCGGCCCTCGACCATCGCCAGAAGGCGCTCCTGCAGCGCGACGCGCGCGGTCGCCTGCGACTCGGCCGTCACCGCTGCCGCAAGGTTGGCGCGGGCCGTGGCGGCCGCGGTGGCGACGGCCTCGGCCAGGTCACGGCGCTGCGCCTCGATCAGCGCGGCGCGCGCCTCCGCCTGCCGGGCGCGTTGCCCCCGCGCCCCCGAGTCCCACAGCGGCCAGTCGACGCTCACGCCGGCGGTTCCGTATGCCATCCACTCGTTGGCCAGGGCATCCACGCCGGGCCGGCCGTAATGGGCGCGCACGTCCGCGAGCACCCGCGGCCGCAGCCGACCGCGCGCGGCCGCGGCCAGCTCGCGCTGGCGTCCGGCCTCGTGCTCCAGGGCGGTCAGGTCCGCCCGGTCCGCCGCGGCGGCCAGCGCGCCGGGGGCGTCCGGCAGCAGCGACCGGCCCACGTCGCCCAGCGGCAGCACCGCCGAGCCCGCCCGCCCGACCAGTTTCCCCAGCGCCAGCTGCGCGGAGTCGAGCGCGGCCTCGGCGACGGCCAGCCGCTGGCGCGCCGCCAGCAGGCGCGCCTCGGCGCGGACGCAAGCCTCGTCGGTTGCCGCACCGGCGTCGCGGGCGCCGGCCACGGACCCGAGGTGGCGCGCCAGGCGGGCGACGGCCAGGCGCGATGCCTCGACCTGCGCCCTGCGCCCCAGCGCGCCGCTGTGGGCCTGCCGGACGCCGCGGTCCAGGTCCAGGCGCGCGGCCTGCTCGCGTGCGCGCGCGGCGGCCTCGCCGGCGCCGGCAGCGGCGGCCGCCCGCGCCAGCTCGCCCCCCGTGTACAGGGGGACGGCCAGCCCGAGGTTCAGATCGGCCGCATGGCCGTCGCCGAACTCGAGCGTTCCGGACGGCAGCCCGGGACCGAGCTGCAGTTCGCGCTTCATGTGCTCCGTCGCGTATTGGTAGGCGCCGGCCAGCCCCAGCACCGGCCGGCGCCGGGCGGCGGCCTCGGCCGCGAGGGCCGCCGCTTCGTCGCTGCCCGCGGCGGCCGCGGCGAGCCAGGGCGACGCCACCCGCGCTTGCGCCAGACAGGCCGCAAGATCGAGGCGCAGCGTGTCCCCGGTCGTCGGCGCGCCCGCATTCGCGCCTGCCGCCGCCAACGCCGGCCCCAGGATCGCCAGTGCCGCCGCCAGGAACAGACCGGGCGGGGATCGCCGCTCGCCTTGCCGCATCGCTTCACGCATATGTGTCCTCCCCGGAGCCGGCAGCACCGAGCAATCCCGAGCGCAGCAATTGCGCCAGGCAACCGCGGTGCTCCTGCCATTGCGCCTCGTCGTCCAGCGCGAACCCGACGACCTCGCGCGCGATCGGCTCCATGAACACCAGGCCATAGGCGTTGGCCACCAGGAACAGGAGCACCGAGCGAGCCGGTATCGACGGCAGCTCCCCGTCCGCCTGCGCCTCGGCGACCAGTTCGGCCAGCACGCGGCTGACGCCGAGCATCCCGGCCGGGCCCAGCGAGCGGATGAGCCTGCGGAGGCGCTCCGGCTCGGTCGACACAGCCAGGCGCATCAGCCGCAGCCGCTGGGAGTCCTGGCGCAGCGAGGCGAGGATGCGCAGGGGAAACTCGGCCAGCACCTGAGCGGGCGGGGCCTCGTTGTCGATCCCTGTCACGACGTCGTGCAGCAGAAGCTGGATCTCCTGCAGCAGGACGGCGTCCACGAGCCGCTCCTTGGTCCCGAAGTAGTAGTTGACCATCGCCACGTTGGCGCCGGCCTGGGCCGCCACGGCGCGCACCGTGACGCCCGCGAACCCGCCCTCGGCGAACAGCGCGCGGGTGGCGGCCAACATGCGGCCGGGCGGCGAATCCGGCGGCGGCGGCGCCATCCCGACGGGCGCCTGCAGCAGCAGTGCGCGAAGGCGCTCGGCGGCGGATGTCGGCGTCGAGGGGTAGCGGGGGGGCTGCTCGGTCACGATCGGCTCTCCTGTGGTGGTGACTTGAATATAATCGAGCGCTTGCATAAGTCAAGCGTTTGTTTGAATACGGTCCAGAACTCCGCGTGGAACAGCCAGGACACCGGTTGTTCAGGGCTTGGATCTGCCGCTCGCACGGCGACGCCCGAGGATCGTGCCCAATCCCAATCCCGCGCCGAACATGCCGGCGCTGACCGTCAACAGTCCGACGGCGCGCGCCGGTTGGCCGACCATGTCCGCTGCCGCCAGCGCGGTGACCAGGATGCCGACCGCGACCTGGATCGCGGGGCCGCGCCGCCTCAGGAATGTCCTCATCGCCCGTCGCCCCCTTCGCTCACGGCGCCCGCGCGCGGCGGCGCCCGCAGGTACACAGGCGACCGCCCGGGGTTCGCCCGGCCGTCAGGCCGGGGACTCCCGGGCGGTCCGTCTGGCGGACGCCGGCGGTCAGGCCGTCGGCGCGGCGGCCGCGGCGGCCGCCTGCTTCTTCATCCACTCGGTGGTCACGCTCTTGGGCCGCTCGATGGGCGTGCCCATCGCGCGGTTGATGATGAGCTGCGCGGCCATGCCCATCGCGCGCGAGACCGAGAACAGCACCGTGTAGTACGAGAACTCGCGCAGGCCGTAGTGGTACAGCAGCGCGCCGCTGGCGGCGTCCACGTTCGGCCACGGATCCTTGGCCTTGCCCTGCTCGACCAGCACCTTCGGCACGATGTTGAAGATCTTGTCGACCAGGCACATCACCGGATCGTCGGGGAAGTGCTTCATGCCGAAGTCGCGGAACGCGGTGAAGCGCGGGTCGGTGATGCGCAGCACGGCGTGGCCGTAGCCGGGGATGACGTGGCCGCTGTTGAGCGTGTCCCACGAGAACTTGTAGAGCTGTTCGTCGGTCGGCACGCCCTTGAACTTCTTCATGACCTCGAGCACCCAGTCCAGGCACTCCTGGTTGGCCAGACCGTGCAGCGGACCAGCCAGGCCGTTCAGGCCGGCCGACACGGCATAGTAGGGGTCGCTCAGCGCCGAGCCGACGACGTGGCAGGCGTGCGCCGAGACGTTGCCGCCCTCGTGGTCGCTGTGCAGCACCAGGTACAGCCGCATGCAGTCGGCGAACTCGCCGCTCTTGTCGGGGATGCCCAGCATGCGCGCGTAGTTCTGGGCCATCGTCAGGCCCTTCTTGGGGGCGATGCGGGGGCCCTTCTTGAAACGCAGGCGGTAGATGCCCGCGGCGATCACGGGGATGCGGGCCAGCATGTTCAGGCTGTCCTCGAGCGTCGGCTTCCAGTAGTCCGCCTTGGCCAGCCCGTGGTAGGCCTTGGCGAACTCGCTCTCCCGCTGCATGCACAGGATGGCCGTGTCCAGCATGGTCATCGGGTGGGAGTCCTTCGGCATCGCTTCCAGGACCTTCCACACGTAGGCCGGGACCTTGGCGCGCGCGTTGAACTCCTCGACCAGCGCCTTGCGGTCGGCGGCCGACGGCAGCTCGCCCGTGCACAGCAGGTAGAAGGTGTCCTCGGCGGTCTTGTCGGTCAGCTCGCCGACCGGGATGCCGCGGATGAGCAGGCCCTTGTCGGGCGGCACTTCCGAGGTGTCGCACACCATGCACTTGATCCCGCGCATGCCGCCGTACGCCTGGCCGATGTTCACGGTGTCGATCTTGACGTTGCCGTGGACCTTGTTCAGTTCCTTGATCTCGTCGCGCCAGACGGGGATCTTCTTGGCAAGTGCATTCTGGAGCTTGGCCATCACGCCCTCCTGTGGGACCGCGCCGTCGTGGGGGCGGGCGGCAGGCTGGAATTACCGTTCGGCGACCCGGCGCCGGGCGTTCGACCGCCGCCTGCGCCGGGTCCGCTAAAATCAGGAGTTCATTGCACTTGTAACAGTGCGGAACGACCCGGAGGGCAGCCTAGCAGGCCCCTGGCCTTTTTTCAACAGGTTGCTGCGGGGGGCCTGATTTTTCATGGCATTCGCACCCCGCGTGATTACCATTGCCCGGACCGCAACGACCGGGAACGACTGGAGGAGCCCCATGAGCGACGACCTGAGGCTGTGCGTGGAGATCCTGGAGAAGGCCATCGCCTTCGAGGAAGAGGGCATGGCTTTCTTCCAGAACCGGGCCGAGAAGGCGCCGACCACGTTCGAGCGCAACCTGTTCAACTCGCTGGCCAAGGACGAGGCCGGGCACAAGGCGCACCTGGTGCGCATGCGCGAGGACCTGCTGCGCGAGCGCAACCTCGACGTGCTGCCTGACGTCGACGACGACCACATCGTCGACGTGCGGCGCATCTTCGACACGGCGTTGGCTGCCGCGCACGACCCTTACGACTACCTGCCCGAGGAACTCGAGATCCTCAAGGGCGCAATGGAGGTCGAGCGGCGCGGCTTCGCGCTGTACGACGGCGCCGCCGCCAAGGTGACCAGCCCGCGCGCCAAGGGCATCTTCGCCCACCTGGCCGCCGAGGAGCGCAACCATTACGCGCTGCTGAAGAACACGTACGATTACCTGGCCGACCCCGAGGGCTTCGCCGGCTTCGACGGCAACCCGATGCTGGACGGCGGCTAGGTCCGTGAGCGCGGCCGGCAGCGACGGGGGCCGCGGCCCGCAGGAAGAGCGCCAGAACGAGCGTCCAGGCGCCGGGACGGGCAGCGACCTGTTCCGCAACGTTCTGGCGCTTTCGCCGATGGCCATGGGCGGCAACCTGCCCTACCGCCGCCTCTGCCGTTCATTCGGCGCGCAGCTGACTTGCAGCGAAATGGTGCTGGCTCACAAGCTGGTGGCCGGCGGCGAGAAGCCGCTCCTGCGACACCACCCGGAGGAGGACGCCTTCGGGGTCCAGCTGGCCGGGAAGCACCCCGAGGCGATGGCCGAGGGCGCGCGGCTGGCCGCCGACGCCGGCGCCCGCTTCATCGACCTCAATTTCGGCTGCCCGATCGACCTGATCGTCAAGCGCGGCTCCGGCGCCGCGCTGCTGCAGCGGCCGGCGAAGCTGGCGGAGATCGTCGGCGCCGTGCGCGCCGCGGTGACGCTGCCCCTGTCGGTCAAGCTGCGGCTGGGCTACAGCGAGGACAAGCTCAATGTCGTGGACCTGGCGCGGCGCTGCGAAGGGGCCGGCGCCGACGCCCTGGGCATCCACGGGCGCACGCGCGCCCAACGCTACCGCCAGAGCGCGCGCTGGGAGCTGATCGACGAGGCCGCGGCGGCGGTGGCGATCCCCGTGCTCGGAAACGGCGACATCCTGACGCCCTGGGATCTGCAGCGGCGCCGGGAGCAGACGCGCGTGCGGTCGTTCCTGATCGCCCGCGGCGCCCTGATCAAGCCGTGGATCTTCCGCGAACTGCTCGCGGGCGAGCCGTGGTGCCCGACTCCGGCCGAGCGCTGGGCCCTGCTGCGCCGCTTCGTCGACCTGGCCTGCGAGCACTTCGGCGACGACGCCAAGGGGCTCGGCCGCGTCGAACGCTTCTTTCTCTGGCACTGCGGCTTCTGGCACCGCTACCACCCCTGGACGCGCGCCGACTTCCTGGCCCTCGGTGAGGAGTCCCTGCTGCAGGCCCGCACGCCGGCGGCCGAGGGGGACGCGGACACGCTGCTGCTGGCCAGCCCCGCCGAGGAGGACCACCGCCTGATCTGGCGGCGGGTCCTCGACCGCGACTACCCTGGGGCCTGAGCCGACGGGCCGCCCCGGCGGGCGCACCGTCCCGACCGCCGCCCTGCGACCGCAACCCGGGCGGCGTCCGCGACGTAGTAACGGCTTTCATCGCCACCCGGCACGTCCCCGCACCTTCTGAAGGGAAGCGACCCCTGATGGTTCCTGCGGTCCGCACCCGCGCGCCCGCCGCCGCCGGCGCGCTGCTCCTGCTGATTCTGCTGCTGACCTCGGCCGCCGGCTGCGGCCGCAAGGACGGCGCCGCCGCCACGCCCGCCGGCGGCGCGCCCGCCGCGCCGCCGGAGCAGGCCCTGCCCGTGGCGGTGGAAGCGGCAGCGGTCGGCGACATCGCCCGGCACTACCAGGCCACCGCCACGCTCGAGGCCGAGAAGGAGGCGGTCGTCCTGGCGCGCGTGACCGGCGTCGTCGAGCGCCTCCTGGCCGAGGAGGGCGATGACGTGCGCCAGGGCCAGGCGCTGCTGGTGGTCGCCAACGACGAGTACCGCCTGCGCCTGGCGCAGGCCGAGGCGCGGACGGCCAACCTGCGCGCGCGCTTCGAGCGCCTCGAGGCGATGGTGGCCGGCCAGCTGGCGACCGAGGAGGAGTTCCAGGCCGCGCGGGCCGAACTGGCCAGCGCCGAGGCGGACGAGGGCCTGGCGCGCCTGAACCTCTCGTACACCACCGTCACGGCGCCGTTCAGCGGCCGCGTCACGGCGCGCCGCGTCAGTCCCGGCCAGAACCTCTCCGTCGGCACCGAGCTGTTCGCGCTGGCCGACTTCCAGCCGCTGCTCGGGCGCGTGCACGTGCCGGCGAAGGAATTCGCGCGCCTGCAGGCGGACCAGCCGGTCGCGCTGGTGCTCGACAGCGACGGCTCCCGCCTGGACGGCCGCATCAAGCTCATCAGCCCGGTCATCGACCCCGCCAGCGGCACGATCAAACTGACCATCGAGGTCGACCGCTACCCGCCCGGCACGCGACCCGGAGATTTCGCGCAGGTCAAGGTCGTCACCGAGCGCCGCGAGGGCGTGGTGCTGGTGCCGCGCGAGTCCGTGCTCGCGGACAAGGGAGAATCCGTCGTCTACGTGGTCCCGCCCGCGGAGGGCGAGGGCGGCCCGACGGCCGAGCGCCGGGTCGTGACCACGGGATTCAGCGACGACGCGCGCACGGAGATCACGGCCGGCCTGGCGGCGGGCGAGCAGGTCGTCGTGCGCGGCCAGCGCTCGCTCAAGCACGGCGCCGCGGTGCGGATCCTGGCCGCCGACGCCGTCGTCCCCGTCGCGCCCGCGCCGGCGACCGCGGCCGCCCGTTGATGCGCGCGCTGGTCGAACTCGCGGTCCGCCGCCGCGTCAGCGTCGTGATGGCCTCGCTGGCGGTGATCGCCTTCGGCATCGTAGGCTACAGCCGCCTGTCGCTGGAGCTGTTCCCCGAGATCAGCTACCCCTCGATCACCGTGCAGACCTCGTTCCCGGACACGGCGCCGCAGGAGGTCGAGAACCTCGTCACGCGGCCGGTCGAGGAGGCCGTGGGCGTGCTGCGCGGCCTGCAGTCCATCCACTCCGTCTCGCGCCCGGGCCAATCGGAGGTCATCCTCGAGTTCGAGTGGGGCGCCGACATGGACCAGCTCGCGATGGAGGTGCGCGAGAAGCTGGACCGCCTGGTGCTGCCCGAGGAGGCTCTCGATCCGGTCGTGCTGCGCTTCGATCCGGCGCTGGATCCGGTCGTGCGGCTGGCGCTGACCGGCCCGGGCGACCTCGCGGCGCAGCGCCGCCTGGCCGAACGCCAGATCAAGCAGGACCTCGAGACCGTCAAGGGCGTCGCCGCCGCCGGCATCAAGGGCGGTCTGGAGGAGGAGATCCAGGTCGAGGTCGACCAGGAGCGCCTGGCCGCGCTCGGCATCCCGCTGGACCGGCTGCGCCAGGTGGTGGGCGTCGGCAACGTGAACCTGCCGGGCGGCGCGTTGCGCGGACGCGACAGCCAGTTCCTGGTCCGCACGATCAACGAGTTCGACAACGTCGAGGAGATCGGCGACCTGATCGTCAGCCTTCCGGGCGAGGCGCCCGTGCGCCTGAAGGAGGTGGCGACGGTCCGCCGCGGCGCTCGCGAGCGCGAGGAGATCACCCGGGTGAACGGCCGCGAGTCGGTCGAGATCGCCGTCTACAAGGAGGGCGACGCCAACACGGTCGGCACCGTGGCGCGGCTGCGCGAGCGCATCGCGGCCTGGCAGGACGGCAAGCTCCCGCCAGGTTACGAGCTGACCGTCCTCTTCGACCAGTCGACGTTCATCCGGCAGGCGGTCGACGGCGTCCGCGACGCCGCGTTAGTCGGCGGCCTGCTGGCGGTGGCGGTGCTGTTCCTGTTCCTGCGCGACCTGCGCAGCACGCTCATCGTCGGCGCCTCGATCCCCATCTCCGTCATCGCCACCTTCGTGGCGATGTACCGCCTGGACATCTCGCTGAACGTGATGTCCCTGGGCGGCCTGACGCTGGGCATCGGCATGCTGGTCGACAACTCGATCGTGGTGCTGGAGTCGATCCACCAGAAGCGGCAGCAGGGGTTGTCGCTCTTCCGCGCCGTCGTCGACGGCGCCGCCGAGATGGGGCCGGCCGTCACCGCCTCCACGTTGACGACGGTCGCCGTCTTCCTGCCCATCGTCTTCGTCGAGGGCGTGGCCGGCCAGCTGTTCAAGGACCAGGCGCTGACGGTCACGATCAGCCTGCTCGCCTCGCTGCTGGTGGCGGTGACCCTGATCCCGATGCTGAGCGCGCTGGGCGCCCGCCTGCCGCGCCGCGGCGAGGACCAGGCCGCGCCGGCGGTCGCCGCGAACGGCGGCGAGCCGGCCACCCTCGGCTGGCTCTCGGCGGCCTACGGCCGCGCGCTGCGGGCGGCCCTGCGCCGCCGCGGCCTGACCGTGGCGGTGGCGTTCGGGCTGCTCGCGGCCTCGGTCTGGGGGATGCGCTTCCTGGACACCGAGTTGATCCCGGAGCTCAGCGAGGGCGAGTTCCACTTCGAGGTCAAGCTGCCGGAGGGCGCCTCGCTGGCGGCGACCGACCGCACGCTGCAGGCGATGGAACGCGTCGCCGCGGCCGAGCCGGTCCTGGACCGGCAGTACGCCACCGTCGGCAGCCGCCTGGCGGCCGGGGGCATGTCGCTCGTCACGCGCGCCGAGAACCTGGGGCAGCTGAACCTGGTGATGCGCGACCGCGCCGACGATGCCGGCGAGGCCGCCGTCGTCGAGCGCCTGCGCGCCGGCTTCGCCGGGTTGCCCGACGTGGAGGTGAAGTTCGGCCGGCCCAGCTACTTCAGCCTCAAGACGCCGGTCGAGGTGGTCATCTTCGGCGAGGATCTCGAGCAGTTGCGCGCCTACTCGCTGGACCTGGGCCGCCGGCTGGCCGCCGTGCCGGGCCTGGCGGACGTGCGCTCTTCGCTGGAGGCGGGCAACCCCGAGCTGCAGGTGGTCTTCGACCGCGAGCGGCTGGCCGCGCTGGGGCTGGACATGGGCGTGCTGTCGGAGACGCTCCGCGGCCGCGTGCTGGGCGTGGTGCCCACGCGCTACAAGGAGGCGGACCGGCAGATCGACGTGCGCCTGCGCAACCGCGAGGAGGACCGGCGCTCGCTCGAGGACGTCCGCAACCTGGTGCTGCCCGGGCCCGGCGGCGCGCCGCTGCGCCTGCTGGCGGTCGCGGACGTGCGCGAGGCGCGCGGCCCGGCGGAGATCCACCGCCTCAAGCAGCAGCGCGCGGCCGTCGTCTCGGCCAGCCTCGAGGGCCGCGCCCTGGGCGCCGCGATCGCCGACGTGCAGGCGGTGCTGCGGGCCTTCCCGCCGCCGCGCGGGCTGGTGACCGAGCTGGGCGGCCAGGACGCCGAGATGCGCACCAGCTTCGACAGCCTGCTGTTCGCGATGGGCCTGGCCGTGTTCCTGGTCTACCTGGTCATGGCCGCCACGTTCGAGTCCTTCGTCCACCCGTTCATCGTGCTGTTCACGATCCCGCTGGCGCTGGTCGGCGTCGTCGGCGGCCTGCTGGCCACCGGCACGACGGTGACCGTGATCGTCCTGATCGGCGCCGTGATGCTGACCGGCATCGTCGTCAACAACGCGATCGTGCTGATCGACACGGTCAACCGCCTGCGCCGCGAGGAGGGCCTGCCGCGCGAGGCGGCGCTGGTCCGCGCGGGGCACCTGCGCCTGCGCCCGATCCTGATGACCACGCTGACCACGGTGCTGGGCCTGCTGCCGATGGCCGTGGCCGCGGGCGAGGGCGCCGAACTGCGGGCGCCGCTGGCGATCACGGTGGCCTGCGGGCTGTCGCTCAGCACGCTGCTGACCCTGATCGTGATCCCGGCCGTGTACGCGCTCCTGCCGGGGCGCGACGACGAGGCGGGGGGCTGAGCATGGACGAGCGGCGCGGCTTCAGCCTGCCCGAACTGGCCATCCGGCGCCCGGTGACGGCGCTGACGGTCCTGGTCAGCCTGGTCGTCCTAGGCGCGGTGGCGCTGACCCGCCTGCCGCTGGCCTTCATGCCGGAGGTCGAGCAGCCGCAGCTGTTCATCCACCTGCCCTGGGACAGCGCCTCGCCCGAGCAGGTCGAGCGCATGGTGGTGCGGCCGGTCGAGGACGCGGTCGGCTCGGTGCGCGGCCTGCGCAGCCTGTGGTCCAGCTGCGGCACCGACGGCGGGCGCCTGCGCCTGGAGTTCGACTGGGCCACCGACATGCAGCTGGCGAGAGTCGAGGTCTGGGAGCGGCTCGACCGCATCCGCGGCGAGCTGCCGGACGACCTGGGCGACATCCAGGTGTCCACCAACTGGGACGCCCGCGACGCCGACATGCCGGTGCTGGAGGGGCGGCTCAGCTCGCCGCGGGACCTGAGCGAGAGCTACGACCTGCTCGAGCGAAAGATCATCAGGCCGCTCGAGCGCGTGCCGGGCGTGGCGCAGGTGCGCCTGGACGGCGTGAACCCGCGCGAGGTGCGGGTGAACCTGCGCACGGACGACCTGGAGCGGCACCGGGTGGACGTGCGCGAGGTGGCGCGCGCCCTGCGCGCCGGCAACTTCGACCAGTCCCTGGGCCGCGTGTCCGGCGGCGACGCGCGCTGGACCCTCCGCACGGTGGGCACCCTGGGCGACGTGGAGGCGATCCGCAGCCTGCCCCTGCGCGCGGACGGCCTGCGCGTGGGCGACGTCGCGGAAGTCGTCTACGAGGAGCCGCCGCTGGAATACGGCCGCCACCTGGACGGCGACTTCGCGGTGGGCGTCACCGTGGCGCAGGAAGCACGCGCCAACACCGTGGCCGTCTGCGACGAGCTGCAGCGCGTGATCGCCGGCATGGCGGACGATCCCGAACTGGAGGGAGTCAACTTCCTGGTCTGGTTCAGCCAGGGCGACGAGATCCGCAAGACCCTGCGCGACCTGGCCTTCACCGGCGTCTTCGGCGCGGTGTTGGCCACGGTCGTCCTGTTCTTCTTCCTGCGGCGACTATCCACGACCATGGTCGCCGTCGCGTGCATCCCCTTCTCGCTGGTGGTCACCTGCGGCGTCGTCTGGGCGCAGGGACATTCCCTGAACACGCTGACGCTGCTGGGGCTGATCGTCGGCATCGGCATGCTGGTGGACAACGCTGTGGTGGTGATGGAGAACA
Source organism: uncultured Fibrobacteraceae bacterium (assembly GCA_964399195.1). Lineage (GTDB taxonomy): Bacteria > Krumholzibacteriota > Krumholzibacteriia > LZORAL124-64-63 > LZORAL124-64-63 > CAINDZ01. Next base: position 49,421 of record CAYNPY010000002.1, on the reverse strand, counting down.
TCTTCCGCCACCGCGAGCTGGGCGCCGACCCGGCCACCGCCGCCCGCGAGGGCTCGCGCGAGGTGGCCGTGGCGGTGACGGCCGCCACGCTGACCTCGGTGATCGTCTTCCTGCCCCTGATCTTCAACAAGCCCAGCGAGATGAACATCTACCTGAAGGAGCTGGGCGTCACGGTCTGCCTGACGCTGCTGGCCTCCCTGTTCATCAGCCAGACGCTCATTCCGCTGGCCACGTCGCGCTACATCCGGTCGGCGCCGCGGCCGCGCGAGCGCTGGCTCACGGCGCTCGAGACCCGCTACGAGCGGCTGCTGGGCTGGAGCCTGCGCCGCCGCTGGGCGGCGCTGGTGGCCGGCCTGGTCGTGGTCGTCTCGGCCGTCTACCCGTTCCAGAAGGTGGACAAGAATTTCGACACCAGCGAAAGCGAACTCTTCGTCCAGCTGCGCTACGACATCAGCGAGGAGCTGAGCCTCGAGCGCAAGCAGGAACTGGTCTCGAAGGTGGAGGCGGCGCTGGAGCCCCACCGCGAGCACCTGCTGGCCCGGTCGCTCTACAGCTTCTGGAACGACAACTGGGTGATGACGCGGGTCTACCTCAAGGAGGGCCAGGCCAGCGAGGACAACATCGCGCTGGTGCGCCGGCGCCTGCGCGAGGTGCTGCCTCAGGTCGCCGGCGTGCGGCTGCAGGTCGAGGAAGGTCGCCAGGGCTGGCGCGGGGGGCGGGGCGGCGGCAACTTCGTGGCCTTCCAGATCGTGGGCGAGGACACCGAGGTCCTGATGCGGCTGGCCGACGAGGCCGTCGAGCGGCTGGAGGCGGTGCCCGGGCTGGTCGAGCCGCAGGCCCGGCGGGCCGAGGCCCGGCAGGAGCTGCATATCGAGCCCGACCGCGACCTGGCGGCTCGTTTCGGGCTGCCCGCCACCGAGGTGGCCGAGGTGGTCGGCCTGACCTACCGCGGCCAGCGCCTGCGCCGCTTCCGCACCCCCGACGGCGAGCGCGAGATGCGACTGACGCTGGACGAGCGCGCCGAGGAGAGCGTCGAGCAGCTGGCGCAGCTGCCGTTGTGGCCGGCGGCGGGCGGCCGCGTGCCCCTGGGCGCGGTGGCCGACTTCGTCGAGCGCCCGGGCCGCGAGCACATCGAACGCGACAACCGGCTGACCAGCGTCTGGGTGAACGCGCGCTACGAGGGCGGCACGCGCGAGGAGTTCATGCCGCGCATCGAGGCCGCGCTGGCCGGCATGGAGTTCCCCTACGGCTACCGCTGGACTTTCGGGGCCTGGCAGAACCGCCAGCGCGAGCAGTCGCGCGAATTCGGCGTCAACCTGGCGCTGGCCCTGCTCCTGGTCTACGCGGTGATGGCCGGCCTGTTCGAGTCGGCGCGCCAGGCCGTGGCGCTGATGGTCGCCCTGCCGTTCGCCCTGGCGGGCGCCTTCTGGACGCTCCACCTGACCGGCACCGGCTTCGACCAGCCCGCGGCCATCGGCCTGCTGCTGCTGATCGGCATCGTGGTCAACAACGGCATCGTCATGCTCGAGCACATCAACCAGTACCGCCGCCGCGGCATGGCGCGCGAGGCGGCGATGCTGCTGGGCGGCCGTGAACGCCTGCGCCCCATCATCATGACCGCGCTGACCACCCTGATCGGCCTGGTGCCGATCGTCGTGCAGCGCCCCTCGCTGGGCGGCGTCTACTACTATTCGATGGCGCTGGTCATCATGGGGGGGCTGCTGGTCAGCGCCTTCCTGACGACGGTGCTGCTGCCGACCCTGGCCGCGCTGACCGAGGACGGCTTCGCCGCGGCGGGCCGGCTGCTGCGGTTCGGCTGGTTGCGCCGGCGCCGGCCGGCGGCGTGATTTCCCTTTCCCGGCCCGGGTTCGTCGCCCACAATGGGCGCCGCCGGGACGCCGCCTGCCGGGACCGCGCCGGCCGAGACCACTCCGGCCTTGGGACCCGCGCCAGCAAGGAGACCGCCCCATGATCCGCATCTACACCCGCGGCGGCGACCGCGGCGAGACGTCTCTGGGCGACGGCGCCCGCGTGCCCAAGACCAGCGGGCGGGTCGGCGCCTACGGCGACATCGACGAGCTCAACAGCGCGCTGGGCTGCTGCGTGGCCCTGCTGGCGAGTGGCGCCGCCGGCGAGCGCGATCTGGCCGCCGAACTGACGGCCCTGCAAAGCCGCCTGTTCGACCTCGGCACGGTGCTGGCCGACCCCCGGCGCTCGGCCGAACTCTGCGCGCCCGGCGCCCCGGGCGACCCCTTCGAGGCGGCCGCGCTGGAGCGCCTGATCGACGCCCACGACACCCGTCTGCCTCCGCTGCGCCAGTTCATCCTGCCCGGCGGCACGGCGGCGGCCGCGCACCTGCACCTGGCCCGGACGATCTGCCGCCGGGCCGAGCGGGCCGCGGTGGCCCTGTCCGGTTCCGAGCCGGTGCCGGCCGGCGCCCTGATCTTCCTCAACCGCCTGAGCGACTACCTGTTCACGGCCGCCCGGGCGGCCAACCTCGCCGCCGGCGTCGCGGACGTGCCCTGGCGGGCGGGGAAGGACGCCTGAGTGCTGCCGGCGGCGTTCGGCGGCGCCCGCTCGAATAACCGGGCCAAGGCCCGGGTAGGGACCGCGTCACCGGGCGTCCCGGGGGCGCCGGCCGTCGATCCGTGGGCCGAGGAGCGCCGCCGGGACCGCGCCGACATCGAACGCTTCCTGGCGGGCGACACGGACGGATTCGAGCAGCTGATGAATCGCTACCGGCAGCCGGCCTACGGCATCGCGCTGGGCCTGACCGGCAACCACGACGACGCGATGGACGCCGTCCAGAAGTCGTTCCTGCGCGTCCACCGTTCGCTGCCCCGCTTCCGGCTCGAAGAGCCGTTCTTCCCCTGGCTCTACCGCATCGTCCGCAACACGGCGCTCAACCAGCGCCGCGACGAGCAGCGCCACCGGGGCGATGTTCCGCTCGAATTCGTCGAGCGCCCGGACGGCGCGCCCGACGCCTTGGCGACGACCGAGGCCAACGATCTGCGCGAGCGGCTCGGCCGCGCGCTGGCGGAGCTGCCGCCCGAGATGCGCACGGTGTTCATGATGTACCACTTCCAGGGCCGCAAGTACCGCGAGATCGCCGCGGCGATGGGCATCCCGCTGGGCACCGTGATGTCGCGCCTGCACGCGGCGCGGCAGCGGCTGCGCCCGGCGCTCGGCCTGGAGGAGGCGCCATGAGCGGCCGGCCCTTCGATCCCGAGCGCGACGCGCCCCTGCTGTCCGCCTACGTCGACGGCGAACTGGAGGGCGACGACCTCGCCCGCGTCGAGGCCCACCTGGCCGCCAGCGCCGAGGCCCGCCGCGAGGTGGAGCGCCTGCGCGCGTTCAACCGCGCCGCGGCCGGACTGCGCCTGCGCGAGGCGCCGCCGGAGGACTGGGAAGCGTTCTGGGAAGGCGCCTACAACCGCACCGAGCGCTCCGTGGGCTGGGTGCTGATGGTCGCCGGCATCGCGGTCGTCGGCGGCTGGGCGCTCTGGCAGGCCGGCCGCGCGATCCTTGCCGCAGAACTGCCGCTGCTGGTCAAGCTGGCCCTGGCGGCCGGGGCGGCGGGACTGACCGTGCTGCTGGTCTCGGTGCTGCGCGAACGGCTGTTCGCGCGTCGACACACGCGATACGACGATATCGTCCGTTGAGGAGGCGTCCGTGCGGGATCCCATCATCGTCACGACGACCGAGCAGGTCGCTGGCAAGCGCATCGTCCGGACCATCGGCCTGGTGCGCGGCAACACCATCCGGTCCCGCTCGGTGGGGCGCGACATCCTGGCCGGGCTGAAGAACCTGGTCGGAGGCGAGATCTCCGAGTACACGAAGATGATCGCCGAGTGCCGCGAGGAGGCGCTCGACCGCATGATCGCGCAGGCGCAGGCCAACGGGGCCAACGCGGTGGTCGGGATGCGCTTCGCCTCGGCCGAGATGATGGAGCACGCCGCCGAGCTGCTGGCCTACGGCACCGCCGTCGTGATCGAGGACATCTGACGGCCGCCCGGAGCGACCGCGGTCCGGAAGCGAAAGAGGGCGCCCCGCGGGGGCGCCCTCTTCACGATCGCTCAGATGCGGGCGCAGGCGCCGCTCAGGCGTCCACCATGCTGATGGCGTCCTCGGGGCAGGCATCGATGCACGCCTCGCAGTCGATGCACTCCTCGGGGTTGACCCAGGCCTTGCCGTCGACCATCGAGATCACTTCGGTCGGGCAGGCTTCGATGCAGGATTCGCACGCGTTGCAGAGGCTCTTATCGACAATGGCGGGCATCGCTCATCCTCCTGGGGGACGTTTCCGGCGCCGCACCCGGGGGGCGGCGGTTTACGCGGGAATAATGACGCCTTGAACCTGCTCTGTCAAATTGACCTTGGTTCTCAATTGCCGGCTCAAGCCCAGCGTTTGCAACCGATTATGCGAATCGGCCGCGAATCGGTGCGGATTCTCCTCAGCGCTCGCGGTCCAGTCCCGGGCCGCAGCGCCGCCCCAGCAGCGGCGGCAGGCAGGCCACCAGCAGCAGCACGTCGCGCCACAGCAGGTCCAGGCCCACGGCATGGCCGCCGTCGGTGTCGAAGCAGCCGCAGCTGATGTCCAGCCCGCGCACCAGCGCGCTGGCGATCGCGGCGATGAACACCACCAGCATGACCGCGCACAGCAGCGCGGCGCCCCGGCGCCGCCAGCCGGCCACCAGCGCGAGTCCCGCCACCAGCTCGAGCGCCGGCAGGAGCAGCGCGGACGGGTGCAGCAGCGCGTACGGCACCAGCCGGTAGTGGTGGATCGCCTTGGCGAACTCGGCGGGGTGGGCCAGCTTGTCCAGCGAGGCCCAGATGAAGACGCCGCCGACCAGCAGGCGGCAGGCCAGCGACACCCAACGCATCACGGGGCCTCCGCTTCCGCGGCCGGCTGGCGCGGCGAGACCGGTCCCCCGCCCGCGCGCCACGCGTCCAGCCCGCCCTTGAGCAGTTCCACGTTCTCGTAACCGCGCTGCTTGAGGCGGGCGGCGACGTTGTTCGCCAGCGCCAGGTTGCCGTCGCCGTAGAGCACCAGCCGCTCCTGCGGGCCGACGATGTCGAGCAGCGCCAGCAGGTCGTCGTCGAACGCTTCCGGCCGCAGCGTGAAGGCGCCCGGCACGGCCTCGGACGCGGCGGGTCCGTAGTCGCGCGTGTCGATGAACAGGTGCGCGCCTTCCTCGAAGTAGCGCTGCGCCTGGGCCACCTCGACCAGCGGCGCGCTCAGGTCCAGCTCGTAGTCGGCGGCGTCCGCCGCCAGCGGCAGCCGGGGCGGCCAGGCGGCCCAGCGCGCGCCCGCCAGCGCGACCGCCAGCAGCAGCAGGACGAGCGCTTGGCGCGCGGCCACCCGCAGGGGCGGCGGCGCGGCGGGGCTGGCGGCGCCGGACCAGGGGCGGGCCATCGGCTACATCCGGACCATGTAGGAGACCGGCACCTCGATGAGGGGCACGGACTTCAGGTTCGTATGGATGCGCAGGGTGCCGGTGATGCGTCCCTTGGCGGCGGCGACCCGCGGATCGGAAGCGGGGATGGGCTTGCCCGTGAGCTTGATGTGCGTCTCCTGGCGAGGCACGGTCTCGACGACCTCGAGCTTGATCTCGGGCAGGTCGATCTCCGCCTTGGTGACCTTGAAATCGAATGGCGGCTTGGCCGCGAAGACCTTCACGCTCTGGTCGAACGTCGGCCGGTAGAGGAAGCTGACCACCTCGGGAGTCGCGCTGAGTTCGGCGGTGACCGCCGCGCGCATGCTGATGTCGATCGTGGGACGTTCCGGGACGTTGGTCGCGACCCGCACCACGTCGTCGTGCTGGCCCACCTTCATGCGCGCCGGGCGAATGATCTCCAACTGCGACTTGTGCGGATCCCCGCCCACGCCATTGGTCACCTTCACGTCGAACAGGCCCTTCTGCGTCTTGTCGGCCTGCAGCTTGAGCGCCACGTCCGGGGCCGTGAAGGTCACCGTGCGCGACGCCACTTCGCCCAGGAACCCGCTGCTGAAGCCGACGCGCTCGCTGACGGGATCGATCAGGAGCACGGCGCGGACCTCCGCCGACAGGGGCAGCTCGACCAGGCGGCGGTCCGGATCGTTGGATGTGATCTTGACCAGCTTGTGGACCGGGCCGCTGAACGTCTTGCTGTCGAAGTGGACGGTCAGGTCGGTCGACTCGCCGGCTTTCAGCGCCTTGACCTGGAGTTCGGGCACCGTGCAGCCGCAGTCCGCCTGCACGTTCTCGATGACCAGCAGCCCGGCGCCGACGTTGGTGATCTTCACCTTCGTGGTGCGGGTCTCCATCTGCTTCATCTTGCCGAAGTCGAGGAACGTCGGCTCGAGCTTGATCGACTGGGCCGTGGCCGCGCCGGCCGCGACCAGGGCGGCCAGCAGGAACAGGATCGGCAGCAGGCGGCGCATGCGCGAACTCTCCGGTTGGATGGGTGGGACCGGCCGCTCGCCTGACGGGCGGCGGACCCGGTGCATACCCCGGTCGGGCCGGGCGGGTTCCGGCGGAAACCGTCCCGACAGGATGCGACCGAACACGGGCGCTGGCAAGCCCCGGCGGGCGGCCGGGCCACGGGGCGCCGCGGGCGGGCGCCGCTGGCAGGGGGGCGCCCGGCGGACGTATCTTGCCGGCCGCGCCGCGACCATCCGGGCGCGGCAGGAGGGGATCGCGTGACCGAAGCGGAACGGGGCGGGCGCCTGCGGGAGCTGGCCGGGGCGCTGGCCGACAGCTATCGCCGCCTGGAGGTCCTGAACCGCGCCGGGCGGGAGGATCTGCCGTCGCCGGCGGTCATCGAGCGGCTTCTCGGGGACCTGCTGGCCCTGGTGTTCCCGGGCTACCACGGCGCCCCGGTGCCGCCGGGAGCGGATCTGGAGCTGCAGCTGGGCGGGCGCCTGGACGACGTGAGCCGGACCCTGGCGGGCGTCATGGCGGACATCTTCCGCTTCTGCCACCGCCGGGGCAGCCGGTGCGAGGAGCTCTGGAACCCCCCGCCGGAACTGGCGGCGGACGACGGGCCGGACAGCGACCGCTACGCGGCGGCCGCCCGCCGGCTGGCCCTGGACTACCTGCGGCAGCTGCCCGCCGTGCGGGAGCTGGCCGCCGGCGACGTGCAGGCGGCGTTCGAGGGTGACCCGGCGGCGCGCTCCCGCGAGGAAGTGATCCTCTGCTATCCCGGTCTGCTGGCGGTGGCCGTCCACCGCCTGGCCCACCCGCTGCACGGGCTGGGCGTGCCCCTGCTGCCGCGCATGCTCAGCGAGTGGGCCCACCGGCAGACCGGCATCGACATCCATCCGGGGGCCGTGATCGGGCCGGCCTTCTTCATCGACCACGGCACCGGCGTCGTGATCGGCGAGACCACGCGCATCGGCGCCGGGGTCAAGGTCTACCAGGGCGTCACGCTGGGCGCGCTGAGCTTCCCGCGCAATCCCGACGGCTCGCTGGTCAAGGGCGGCCGGCGGCACCCGACGATCGGCGACGGCGTCACCATCTACGCGAACGCCACCATCCTCGGCGGCGCCACGCAGATCGGCGCCGGCGCGGTGATCGGCGGCGGGGCCTGGATCACCGCCTCGGTGCCGGCGGGCGCGCGCATCGTCGAGTGACGGCGCCCCGCGGGCGTGATAGGATCGGACGATGATGAACCTGCTGCCGACCCGCTGCCGCCCGTCATCGCTCCTCACGCAGGCACGGACCCTGTTGCTGGTCCTGGCGACCGCGACGGCGGCGGACGCCGCGCCGGACCGCCGCGCGCCCGTGCACCCGGGGTTGACGCGCGCGGAATTCCAGGCCGCCAAGTCCCTGATCGAGCCGGTCGCGGGCGCCGCGGACGAGGGCCACAACGGCGCCTTCGGCGACGCCGCGGCCAACAGCGACTTCTACGACATGCTGCGCTGCGACCTGGACCTGGCGCTGGATCCCGCGGAGCGGACCGTCGACGGCGCCGTGGCGATGGTCTTCTCAGCCAGGCGCGCCGGCCTGCGCGACATCACCTGCGACCTGCGCACGACGCTCACGGTGGCGGGCGTCGACCATGCTTCCGGCAGCCTGCCGTTCGCGCACGCCGGCGACACGCTGACGGTGACGCTGCCGGCGGCGCTGGCCGACGGCCAGGTCGACTCGTTCACCGTCCGCTACGGCGGCCGCCCGCTGTTGCCGGCGCTCAACCGCGGGCTGATGTTCCGCGACCGCGTGCCCGACATCAACAGGCCGCAGGAGACCGTGCCGCTGATCGCCAGCATGAGCCAGCCGGCGTACGCGCAGTCGTGGTGGCCCTGCAAGGACAAGCCCGGCGACAAGTTCCTGGTCTCGCTGGCGCTCACCGTGCCCGACACGCTGGTCGCCGTCTCCAACGGCGCGCTCCTGGGCGTCGAGGCGGCGGGCGCCGGTCGCAACCGCTGGCGCTGGCGCGAGGCGTACCCGATCGCGTCCTACCTGGTGTCGGTGGTCGTCGGCAACCACGTGCTGCTGCAGTCGGAGTGCCTCACCTCGGGCGGCACCGCGGTGCCGCTGCGCAACTGGGTGTTCCCCGAGGACGCGGCCGACGCCGCGGTCGAATTCGCGCCGCTGTGCGAGATGATGGACGTGGCCGAGACGCGTTTCGGCCCCTACCCCTTCGCCGGCGAGAAGTACGGCCACGCCGAGTTCATCTGGCCCGGCGCCATGGAGCACCAGACGGTCACCTCGATCGGCTCGGTGGCGCTGGACGGCGACGGCTCGGGCGCCTGGCTCGTGATGCACGAGCTGGCGCACCAGTGGTTCGGCGACAGCCTGACGCCGGCCACCTGGGCCGACATCTGGCTGAACGAGGGGTTCGCCACCTACAGCGAGGCCCTCTGGGCCGAGCACACCGGCGGGGTCGCGGCCTACCACGCGTTCATGGCCGAAGCGCGCAACGAGGCCGAGTGGGAGCAGCAGGGCCCCGTCCACGACCCGGTGCCGGTGTTCCCGGGGCGCGTGATCTACGACAAGGGCGCCTGGATCGTGCACATGCTGCGCGGTCGCCTGGGCGACGCCGTCTTCTTCGACCTGGTCCGGCAATGGGCGGACGGCGGCGGGCGCCCCGGCGGCAACGTGACGACGACGGAGTTCCTGGCCCTGGCCTCGACGCTGGCGGGGGAGGACCTGGGCCCGTTCCTCTGGCCGTACCTGGAAAGCACGGAACTGCCCCGGATCGCCGCCCGCTTTGCGGTCGAGGACGGCGACGCCGGGCCCGGCACGCGCCTGCGGGTGTCGCTGTCGCAGCACCAGCAGCCGCTCTTCGCCAACGTGTACCCCATCCGCGTGGCGACCGCGCAGGGCCCCCGGGACGTCTCGCTGCGCCTGGCAGGCGCCGCGGCCGCCGCGACGTTCGAGTTCGAGTCGGCGGTCAGCGGGGCCGAACTGGATCCCGACCGCTGGCTGCTGTGGACGCCGCTGGGCGAGGGTCTGCTCGCCGAGGGCCTGCAGTCGGCCTTCCCGAACCCCTCGCGGGGCGGCTGGATCGTGCTGCGCTACTGGCTGGAGACGGCGCGGCCCGGCCGGCTGGCGATCCTCGACGCCCGCGGCGCGACGGTCTTCGCGCGCGACCTGCCGTCCGGCCAGGCCGGGCTGAACGAGGTCGGCTGGGACGTGCGCGACGCCCGCGGGGCGCGCGTGGCGTCGGGCGTGTACTGGGCGACGCTGGAACTGGGCGGCCGCCGCTCGGTGCGCAAGTTCACGGTGGTCCGCTGACCAGCGGCTTCGCCGCGCCTACTTCCAGTGGGAAGAGATGAAGTCCGACACCTCCGGGCTGCCTCCCTGCAGCACCAGGTAGCCGTCGTGCGGCTCGCGGTCGGTGATCTCGCCGTTGACGGGCGTCAGCATCAGGCGCCGGACTTCGGCCGCATCGTCCGACTGGCCCAGCGCCCAGCCCAGCTTCACGTACGCGACCTCCGGCAGCATGTTGGCCGCGGGGATCACGCCCAGTTCCATCAGCTCGCGCCCCGTCTCATAGACGTACATCTGCACGTAGCCCCACAGCGTCTGCACGGTCATGTAGACGTGCACGCCGGCGGCGCGCGCGCGGTCCAGCGTCGGGTACAGCGGCTTGTTCACGTGGCCCAGTCCCGTGCCCGCGATGACGATGCCCTTGTAGCCGTTGTCGATCAGCGAGTCGATGATGTCGCGCTTCATGTTCGGGTAGTAGTAGACCAGCGAGACGCGGTCGTCGAAGACGGCCTTCAGGTCCACCTTGCGGGCCACGGTGCGCCGGCGGTAGTCGTCGCGCAGCGGCGTGACGCCGCCGGCGTCGACCTTGGCCAGCGGGATGTCGCTGAGCGTGCGGAACGTGGACCGGTAGCTGCTGTGCATCTTGCGCACGCGCGTGCCGCGGTGCAGCAGGCCGTATTCGTCGCTGGTGGGGCCGAACATGCAGACCATCACCTCGGCGATGTCGGAGGTGGCGGCGGTGCGCGTGGCGTTCATCAGGTTGATGGCGGCGTCGGAGCTGGGCCGGTCGCTGCTGCGCTGGCTGCCGACCATGACCACGGGCACCGGCAGGTCCTGCAGCATGAAGCTGAGCGCCGCCGCGGTGTGGTGCATGGTGTCGGTGCCGTGCCCGACCACGATGCCGGCGACGCCCTTCTCCACCTCGGCGGCGATGGCGCGCGCCGTCCCCATCCACTGCTCGGGTCCCATGTTCTCCGAGAAGACGCCGTAGAGCTTCTCGGTCTCCATGTTGCAGATGTCGGCCAGCTCCGGCACCGAGCCGTACAGCTCGCCGGGGCTGAAGGCGGGGATCACCGCGCCGGTGCGGTAGTCCAGCCGGCTGGCGATGGTGCCGCCGGTGCCCAGCAGCTTCACGCGCGGCTTGCCGGGGTCGTGGGGGAACTGGCGCTCCGGGATCTGGTAGCGCGCCTCCTTGCGGCCGTGCACGGTGATGCGGCGCACGGTGTCGTGGCGGACGCCGATGTTGTAGCCGGTCTCCAGCTTCAGCACGATGTGGTCGGCGTCGGCCGTCTCGCTGCGCGGCAGGATCAACCCGGTGAAGTCGCCGCGCGAGGTGTGCAGCGTGGCTTCGCTCCAGACCGGCGCCCCCTGGGCGCGCAGCAGGTCCAGCGTGGGGGGGCGGTAGCCCTTGAACTCGCCGTTGTCGCTGACGTTGCTCATCGGTGCGCCTCCTTCGCCGCCGCGGCGACCCATTCGCGGACCCGGCGGCCCGGCACGCGGCCGCGCAGCCGCGGCATGACCCGGCCCATCAGCGCGTGTTCGCGCCTCGCGGCCTCGTCCGGCAGCCCGGCGCCCCCGTCGGCCAGCGCGTCCGCCCAGGCGGCGGCGAACAGCCGGCGCGCCTGGGCGTCGTCCGCGCGGCGCGGCACCTCGTCCTCGGCGGTCCAGGCGCCCTCGGGGATGACGGCGCCGGCGGCCAGGTCGCGCACCAGCGCCTCCCACCAGGGGCCGGCCGCCCGCAGGCTGGCCGGGCGCGGGCACTCGCGGTCCAGCAGCAGCGAGGCCAGCCTGTGGGGTCCGAACGCGCAGCCGTCCGGCAGCAGGGCCGCCAGATGCTCGAACAGGTCCCAGGCCCGGTGGCGGGCCAGCCGCGACGCCAGATCCTCGCCCACGCCGAGGTCGCGCAGGCGCTCCCGCCGCTCCCAGGGACGCAGCGGCAGGCGCGCGGCGATGCCGTCGATCCGGACGTCCTCCAGGCGGATGGGCGGCAGGTCGGTGTCCGGGTACATGCGGTCGGCGCCGGGCAGGATGCGCTCGAAGCCGTTGGTGCCGTCGTCCAGGGCCTGGCGCGTCTCGTTGGGCACGCCGCGCACGGCGTCGCGGGCGCGCAGGACCACTTCGCGCGCGGCCGTCTCGACGTCGGCGCGCGCTCCCCAGACCACGATCACCGGCACGTCCGCCTCGGCGCCGACGGCCTTGGTCACGCGCTCCCACTCGCCGCTGGAGAGCGACGGCGCGTTCTGCGAGGAGGCCACCAGGTTGGGCAGGTCGTCCAGGCAGGCGATCACGCGCACGCGGTCGCTGATCTCCTTGAGGAACGACGTGCGCGGCTGGGTCGGCGCCTCGAGCAGGCCCTGGAACCCCGGCAGCGCCACGGCGCCCACCACGGCGCCCTGCGCCACCGCCTGCGCGATGTAGCCGCAGGCCGTGCCCCTCACCTGCGGCGTGACGTCCACCATCCGGTCGCCGATCGACTCGGCGGTGACGCCGCGCCGCGCCAGCTCGCCGCGGATGCCCAGCAGCGAACGCTGGCGCAGGGCCTCGTTGTGCGTCAGGCGGCCCACCTCGCGCAGGCTGGGCACGCCCTTGATCTCGATGCGCGTGCCGCCCTCGACACTGACGTTCACGTCCTGCCTGGCGGCGCCGGCGCCCGTGCGCACCATGCCGCCGCTGCGCGCGAGCCAGCGCAGGAGCTGGCCGACGGCCATCGCCTCGTGCGGGGTGCGCATGTCCGGGTCGGTCACGGTCTCGATCAGCGGCATGCCCAGGCGGTCGGTGCGGTAGATGCGGCGGTGGCCCTTGTCGCTGACCTCGCGGCAGCTGTCCTCCTCGAGGCTGATCTGGCGGATGCGCACGCTGCGCGCGCCGAAGGGGATGCGGCCGTCGGTGCCGACGATGGCCGTGCGCTGGAAGCCGGTCGGGATGCTGCCGTCCAGGTACTGCTTGCGCGTGATGTGCACCTCGCTGACGACGTTGCAGCCCAGGAGCATCGCCATCAGCAGGCTGCCGTCCAGGGCGACGTCGTCCATCTCGAACGGCGGGGCGTCGTCCATCTCGTAGGTGCACACCGTCTCGCGGTCCAGCAGGTAGACGATCTCCTTGCGCGTCTTGAACTCCATCAGCGCGGTGCCGTCGTACTCGCCCATCTCCGACAGCGTGGGGCGCATGTGCCGCAGGATCTCGGCGTCGTGCCGGTCGCGGTGGTAGCGGCCGGCCGGGCAGCGGCAGAAGAGCTTGCGCGCGGTCAGCAGCTGCTGGTGGATCTCCAGCCCGCAGCGGAAGCCCAGGGCGTGGTAGTCGTCGTCGCCCAGCGTGCCCCAGGCGGGCAGCGGCTGCAGGAGCCAGGGGTCGGACAGTCGGTAGCGGCTGGACAGGGACAAGGGGGCCCACCTTCCTGCGGCTGCTCTGGCGCCCGGCAGGCAGGCGCGGGGCCCGCGGCGGGCCCCGAAACCGGACGCCTGTCAACCGGTTGACACGTGATTAGATTCCGAATATGGTGAATCGTCAAACAGGTAACAAGCCGCCGGGATGGCCGGATTCGGGGCCGTGCCGGCGCCGATGCGTTTACGGAGACAGCCGGGAGGCGGTCAGTGCGCAAGATCAGGCGGCATTCCGAGGTTCCCGAGGCGACCATCCACCGGCTCCCGCGCTACCTGGAGAAGCTCAAGCTGCTGCAGGCGATGGGCGTCGAGGATGTCTCCAGCCGGCAGCTGGCCGAGTCGCTGGACATCAAGGCCAGCCAGCTCAGGCACGACTTCCACTACTTCGGCGGGTTCAGCCGGCCCGGCCGCCCGTACCAGGTGGGCAAGCTGGTGCCGGCGCTGGAGAAGATCATCGGCGTGGCCGAGCCGCAGGCGGTGGCGATCGTCGGCGCCGGCCACCTGGGCCAGGCGCTGGCCAACTACGGCAACCTCGAGGTGCAGGGCTTCCCCGTGCGGGGGATCTTCGACGCCAACCCGCGGCTGGCGGGCCTGGAGATCCGCGGCCAGCCCGTGCGGGACATGGACGAACTGGAGGCGGTCGTCGCCGGCGAGGGCATCCGCATCGCGATCCTGACCGTGCCGGCGCAGCACGCGCAGGCGGTGACCGACCGGCTGGTGAAGGCGGGCATCGTCGGCATCGTCAACTTCGCGCCGACCGACCTGAAGGTGCCCGGCACGGTGGCCGTGCGCAACGAGCGCCTGGCCGTGGGCATCATGGCGCTCAGCTTCAAGGTCAAGTGCATCCTCGAGGGCGACTGCGGGGCGGAATAGGCGCCGTCAGATCTGCCAGAGGTATTGCAGCTTCAGGAAGTAGGTGCGCGCGCCCAGGCGCCATTCCTCCTGCCCGCCCGGGGCGGGCTGCGCGGCGTACTCGGCGTAGCTGCGCGTGGACCCCACGTAGAAGATCGAGAACGGGTTCAGCCGGAACGTCACCAGCGGGTCGGCGTCCCAGGCGCGGCGGAAGTCGTCGTACTGGACGACCAGCCGGACCGACCATTCGCGGGACAGCTGCAGGTTCAGGCGCGTGCGCGCGATCCAGCCCTCGAACAGGCGCCCGTTTCCGCCCAGGTCGTCGCTGCGCGTGTCGTTGTAGCTCTGCTCCACCAGCAGTCGCTGCCAGGGCTTCAGGTTGAACCAGAAGCTCCGGTTGAGCTGGCGGCCCATGACGTCGGCGAAGCGGGCGATGCGGTGGCCGTAGCTCACCTCGGCGCCGCCGACGAACTGCTCGGACGGGCGCGCCTGGATGCCCGCCTCGCGGCTGCTGATGCCGTCGAACTGGATGCCGTGGTAGAGCTCGTTGCTCTGCATCGCCTCGACCCAGACCTGGGTCTGCGCCGCGCGCAGCCAGGCCCGCAGGCTGCCCATCAGCCACTCGTCCTTGCGCACGTCGTCGAAGTCCCAGACGCGCCCCGCCGCCAGCGTCGGCTGCAGGCGCTCGAGCAGGCCCGCCTCCCGGTAGAAGGTGTAGCCGGTCCAGCCGTTGAACGTGCGCTGGTCGTTGCGGGGCTCGAAGCCGGATTCCGCGCGGAAGGTGGGGCTGCGCTGCCAGTAGTCCGCGTCCAGGTTCCAGTGGCGGCCGCTGCGCTCGAGACTGGCATACAGGCCGTGCCCCGTGAAGTACTCGCCGTCGAAGGCCGCGGTGTGGCGGCCGCCGTCGAAGGTCCGGTCGCCCAAGCCGGCGGTCAGGGCCGGGTCGTCGGGCTCGGCGGTGGTGCTCAGCACGGCCTGCGACTCCACCCGCCACTGGTCCGACAGGTTCAGCCGCGTATCGACGCCCTGCACCGCGCCGTAGCCGCCGCCTTCGTGCCAGCGCGCGGTCGAGATGAGCCCGACGTGCGACTGCCTGCCAAGGGTGTGGCGCACGCGCGACAGGAACGACCAGCTGCGGCCGCCTTCCAGCAGCGCGCTGCCCTCGGCGAACGGCAGCAGGAACGGCGTGGCGTCGTCCTGCGCGACCAGGGCGGCGAAGTTGGTGCGGCCCGGCCGGCCGGTGAGCTTGGCGGCGAAGAACGGCCGGTTCAGGGCGCGCGTGTAGACCGCGGCGAAGTTCGTGTTCCAGAGGTCGCTGCCCTCCTGGAAGAACGGGCGCTTCTCGGGGTAGGAGAGGGCGAACGCGGAATTGACGTCGATCTGCGCGGCGTCGCTCTCGACCTGCGAGAAATCGGGGTTGAGCGTCGCCTCGACGGTGACTGACGGCGTGACGCCGTAGGCCACCCCGAGCGACGGCTCGCCCATGATCTTGCCGTTGCTCCAGGGGCCGGCTTCGCCGCCGGGACCGGCTTCGCGGCCGCCGACCTGCGAGGCGACGAGCGCCGGCAGCAGCGTCAGCCCCGTGCCGGGGCGCACGCCGGAAATGCCGGTGACCGTGCCCCACTGGCAGGGCCAACAGTCCTGGTCGCGGTCGTAGATGCCCCACGAATACTGGCCGCGCACCTGCCGGTGGTCGTTGCGCCAGAAGTCGACGCGCCACTCCTGGTGCTCGCGGTCGGGGAAGCGCAGGCTGCTCCAGGGGATGGCCATCTCGACCTGCCAGCCCTCGTCGGTGATGCGGCCGGCGGAGTGGAACAGCACGTCGTAGGTGATGTCCTCGCCGTTGCCGGCGGACCACAGCAGGTCTCCCTGCACTCCGTGCGGGTTGGAGGCCAGCTCGAAGGCCCAGGCCTGGTCGCCGAAGGTGTCGAGGGCCAGGATGACGTAGTCGTCGTCCCAGATGCGGTCGCGCTCGCTGAAGGAGGCGCGCACCTGTTCGGGATCGGCCCAGCAGATGAAGGCCGCGTAGAGGTGCTCGTCGTCCCAGGTCAGCATCGCCTCTGTCGGGTGCGGCGGCTGGATCTGGTCGCCGGGCGAGTGCTCGACGAAGTTCGTCGCCCGCGGCAGGTCCCGCCAGCCGGCATCGTCCAGCAGCCCGTCCACCGCGATGGGACCCGCGGCGCGGCGGGTCTCCAGGCGCGGGTGCCGCTCGGGCTGCCAGGGGCCCGCCGGCGGCGCTGCGGGCGCCGGGGCGACCCCCGCGAACGCCAGAACGGCGGCCGCCAGGGCGACCAGGACCGGGGTGCGCGCCGCATCGGCGGCGGCGGCGTACAGGGGGCGAGGGCGGCGCGGGATGGGCACGAGGCGACTCTCCGTCCAGTTGGGTGGTGCGCGTGACCGCGGTGCTACGTCGCGGAAGGCTGCCGGGTTGCCGGGCGCGTGCGGCGTTCACCGCCGCGGCCCCACCCGGGCTTGGCGCGCTTGGACGTTGTGCACTTGGGCGTGGCCAGCCGGCCCGCGCCGACCCTACAATCGCCCGCGCCGCGACCCGTCCGCAACCCGGAGGCAGCCCATGTCCGCCACGCCCGCCAGCCTGCTCCGCCAGCTCGAGGCGCTGCGTCTGCAGTTCGGCCCCGAACCCGCCCGCCGGCGCCGTCGGCTGCTGCGGGAGGCCGGCCGCGTCTCCTGGCGCCGCGCGGGCGACCTGCTGCGGTTCCACGAACTGCTCTGCTTCAGCCGCGCCTACCCCGACGATGCGGGCGTCCTGGTGCTGGTCGAGAGGCTGCTGCGCGGCTTCGCCCGCCGCGAGGATCTCGGCCGGCTCCGCGCCGAGCTGGCCGACACGGGCGTGGCCGGCGCCGACATCCAGTACCGGTTCTACGCCGCGATGGCGCGCTGGGCCGCGGCGCGCTGGCCCGATCGGCTGCGAATCGACTGGGAAGCCTGCGACCCTGCCCAGGTGGAGGGCGTGCTGCCGCTGCTGGCCACGTGGAGCGAAACTCCGGCCCTGGATGAACTGGGCTTCGGCGCCCGCGAGTGGCTGGAACGGCTGAAGGGGCCGCGCGAGGCCGACGGGGCCTTCGTCGCCGAGCGCCTGGGCCGCCTGGGGCTGGGCACGTTCGCGCACGAGTACCTCTACGAGCGGCTGGACCTGTGGCTGACGCTCGAGGGCGGCGTCGGCGGTCCGTCGCGGACGCTGGCGCGCCTGGCGGGCTCGCCGGTCCACTGGCAGGCGACGCCGCCGGACGGTCGGCGTCCCGACCTGGCCCTGGAGCTGGACCGGCCGCCGCGGGCCGTGCGCGCCGCCGGCCCGGCGGTCGGCCGCGCGGTGGTTGACCTGGCGCGCGAAGCGATGATCACGCGCAGCCGCGACCTGGACGCCTTCGCCTGGGCCGACCCGCGCGACGTTCTGCTCATCGACGACGGCGAGGGGCTGCAGTTCGCGCTGATCGGGATGACGCCCGAGCGCCGGCTGCTGCTGGAGGCGGTGTACGGCTACCTCATCCTGCGCAACGGCGTGCCCGTGGGCTACGGCGTGGTCAGCGCGCTGTACGGCTCCATCGAGGTGGCCTTCAACCTGTTCGAGACGTTCCGCGGCGCCGAGGCCGGCCGCCTCTACGCGCGGCTGCTCGCGGGACTCCTGCGCGTGTTCGCGGCGGACACCTTCACCGTCTACCCGTACCAGCTGGGCGGCGACGGCAACGACGAGGGCCTGCGCACCGGCGCCTGGTGGTTCTACCAGAAGCTGGGCTTCCGCTCGCGCGACCGGGCCATCCTGAAGCTGATGCGCGCCGAGCTGGCGCTGATGAAGCGGCGGCCCGGCCACCGCACCCGTCCGTCCGTGCTCCGCCGTCTGGTCGAGGGCAACGTGTACTACGACCGCGGCGCCCCGCGCGAGGACATCATCGGGCGGCTGGCGCTGGCCGAGGCGGGCCTGAAGGTGTCGGCCTATCTGGCGCGGCGCTTCGGGGCGCGGCGCGATCTGGCCGGGCCGGTCTGCGCCAGGGAGGCGCGGCTGCGGCTCGGGCAGCCGGGGGCGGCCCCGCGCGCGGCGGGCGAACGGCTGGCCTGGGAGCGCTGGGGACCGCTGGTGCTGCTGCTGCCGGGTCTGGGGCGGTGGACCGCCGCCGAGAAGCGGGCGCTGGCGGCCGTGGTCCGCGCCAAGGGCGGCCGCAGCGAGCGCGAATTCGTGGCGCGGTTCGACCGGCACCCGAAGCTGCGCGCGGCGCTCGCCCGCCTGGCGCGGCCCTGAGGCCGGCCCGCTACCAGCGGATCAGGTTGGCTCCCCAGGTGAAGCCCGAACCGAAGGCGACGGTGACCACCAGGTCGCCGCGGGACAGGCGCCCCTCGCGCACCGCCTCGGCGAGGGCGATGGGGATGGAGGCCGCCGTCGTGTTGCCGTAGCGGGCGATGTTGCTGTAGACCCGCTCGGGCGGCACGCCCAGGCGCGCGGTCACGGCGTCGGTGATCCGCTGGTTCGCCTGATGCGGGACGTACAGCGCCACGTCGTCCGGCCTGACGCCGCCCTTGCGCAGGACCTCGTCGATCGCCTCGCTGAACCGGCGCGTGGCGTGCTGGAACACCAGCTTGCCGTTCATGTGCGGGAAGTGGCGCCCGGCGGCGATCATCGCCGGCGTGATGCGCCCGGTCGCCGTGGCCACCGGCGCCTCGACGCACAGCTCGCGCGCGTGGCGGCCCTGGCTGCGCAGGACGCTGGCCAGGATGCCGCGCTCCTGTTCGGTGGCCTGCAGCACGACCGCGCCGGCGCCGTCGCCGAACAGCACGGCCACGTCGCGCCCGCGGTCGGTCACGTCCAGGGCCGTCGACTGGATCTCGCCGCCGACCAGCAGGACCGTGCGCGCCAGCCCCGAGCGGATGTAGCCGTCGGCGACGGCCAGGCCGTAGACGAAACCGGTGCACTGGTTGCGGACGTCCAGGGCGCCCGCGGTGCCCAGGTCCAGCAGGTGCTCCAGGAAGACTCCGTTGCCGGGGAAGAACAGGTCCGGATTGAGCGTCGCGTAGATCACCTGTTCGATCTCGCGCGGCGCGAGGCCCGCCGCGACGATGGCCTCGCGCGCGGCGCGGGCGCCCATCTCGGCGCCCGTGATCTCGGTGTTGCCTTCGGCGTCCCTTGCCAGCCAGCGGCGCTCGCGGATGCCGCTGCGCTCGGTGATCCAGGCGTCGGACGTGTCGATGCGCGCCGCCAGGTCGTCGTTGGTGACGACCTGCGGGGGCACCCAGAAGCCGGCGCCGATGACGGCCGCGCGCGTCACGCGGCTACCGGTGCGCGGGGATGGCCCCGGGCAGGCGGACGCGGTTCTGGTCGATGAAGGTCTGGGCGTCCTCGCGCGTGGCGAAGTAGCCGATCTGCACGCGATAGGTCAGACCGCCGCTGGCCGTGTTGCCGACGCGCACCGTGGCCTCCCAGCCGAAGCCCCGCAGGCGGTCGGCCTCCTTCTGCGCGTTCTCGGTGTCGCCGAACGAGCCGGCCTGGACCAGATAGGGGCCGCGCGCCTGGGGAACCACGCGCGGCGGCAGGGCGCCGGACGGCTCGGGGCGGGCGGGCTCTTCGGCCTCGACCCCGGCCTTGGCTGTGGTCTCGCGCGTCGGTTCCGGGGCGGGCGTCGCCGGCGTTGCGGACGCGGGTCTCTCGGCTGCGGCCTGTCCGGCCTCGCCGCCGGCGCCGTCGTCGGCCAGGGGCCGCGACACGGTGAGCTCAAGCGGCGCGTTGTCGGCGCCGCCCAGGTCCCCGCCGGCCACCGGCTGCTCCGGCGTGAGTTGCAGGCCTTCGCTCGCGATCTCGACGTCGCCGGAGACCGGCTCGCCGCCCGCTTCCGGCGCCGTGACCACGGTGCGGTTCTCGCCCAGACCGGTGGGCATCGGTCCGCCGCCGCCGGACCGGAACAGCGCGACGGCGCCGGCGATGCAGACGAGGATGGCCAGCCACATGATGCGGGGCATGCCGCCCTTGCCGTTCCGCGGGGCGCGTCTGCGACGGCGGACGGTGGGCTTCTTCTCGGCGGATTCGGTCGTCATGACTCCAGCATCCTTTCCGGAGCGCTGACCGGCGGGGCCGACCCCCGGGGCCCGCGAATCCTAGACCGGCCGCGTCCGGCGATCAACACCTTACCTGCGGGGGGCGTTCCGCCCCGAACCGCCGCCGGCGACGGGACGCCTGCAAGGCGCGGGCCCGCGTCCGGCGTCCTTGCCGCCGCCCGCGCCGGCAGGTATCCTCCACCGGGAGGCCCCGCACGGAGCGGACCCGCCACGCAGGACAGGGACATGGCACCACGCAACGGCGGCGCGCCCCGGCCCGGGGCGTTCATCTTCGACCTCGACGGGACGCTCGTCGACTCGCGGCAGGACATCGCGGCGGCCGCCAACGTGGCGCGCGCGGCGGTCGGCCTCGGTCCGCTGTCCGAGCCCGTGCTGCGCGGCTACGTCGGCGACGGCGTGGCCCTGCTGCTGCGTCGCGCCCTGGGCCACGACGCGGGACCCGGCGCGCTCGCCGATGAAGGCGATCCTCGCCTGGCGCCGGCGCTCGCCGCCTACCTGGACCACTACGGCCGGCACCTGCTGGACCACACGCGGCCCTACGAGGGCGTGGCGCAGATGCTGGCGCGCCTGCCGCGCGTGCCGCTGGCGGTCGCCACCAACAAGCCGGGCGGCTTCAGCCGCGCGATCCTGGCCGGGCTGGGGCTGGCCGGTCGCTTCCGCTGCGTGGTCGGCGGCGACGAGGCGCCCCGGCGCAAACCGGACCCCGCGCACCTGCGGGCCTGCCTGGCGGGGCTGGACGTGGCGCCCGGCGCGGTCGTCGTGGTCGGCGACAGCCCCAACGACATCCTGGCCGCGCGGGCTCTCGGCGCCGTGGCCGTGGGCTGCGCCTGGGGACTGGCGCCCGCGGCGGACCTGCGCGCCCTGGCGCCGGACCACCTGCTCGAGGCGCCGCTGGAACTGGCGGCGCTGTACGCGGACGCGGCCGACTCTTTGCCGGAGGGCGAGCCATGACCGACCGGATCCCGCCTCTGCACCCGTGGCCGCTCGAGCGGCTGCTCGGCCGCGTCGCGCAGGAGTGGGCGCGCGACAAGGCGATCTTCAGCCTGGCCGGACGGCGGTTCTGGAAGGCCGAGCCCGGGCTGGACCTCTCGTGCACCGTCGCGGGCCGCCGCGTGGCCACGCCGGTGGGGCCGGCCGCGGGGCCGCACACGCAACTGGCGCAGAACCTCGCCCTGGGCTGGCTGTCCGGCGCGCGCACGTTCGAGCTGAAGACGGTGCAGATCCTCGACCAGCTGGACATCCCGCGCCCGTGCATCGACATGGAACACGAGGGCTACAACGTCGAGTGGAGCCAGGAGCTGACGCTGCCGCAGTCGCTGGACGAGTACGTCAAGGGCTGGCTGCTGCTGGCGGTGCTGCGCGAGTGGGAGCCTCTGCGCGCGGCGATCGGCGAGCCGGGCGACCACGCCTTCGAGCTGTCGGTGGGCTACGACCTGGCCGGCCTGCGGCACGAGCGCATGGCGGCGTTCATCGACGGCCTGATGGACGCGGGTCCGCGACTGGACGCGCTGCGCGCGGGGATCGGCGGGCCGTTCGCGCACCTGCGCGACGTCGTGGCGGACCCGAGGATCGTGCGCGCGGCGACGCTCAGCACGTTCCACGGCTGCCCGCCCGACGAGATCGAAGGCATCGTCGAGCACCTCATGACCCGCCACGGCCTGGACGTGACGGTCAAGCTCAACCCGACGCTGCTGGGACGCGAGACCGTGGCGGACATCCTGCACGAGCGACTGGGCTATCGCGAAGTCCCGTTGGCTGCCGAGGCCTTCGCCGGCGACCTGCAGTGGGAGCGCGCGCTGGCGATGATCGACCGCCTGCAGGCGGTGGGGCGGCGCGAGGGCCGCGAGTTCGGCCTGAAGCTGACCAACACGCTGGTCGTGCGCAACCACCGCGGCGTGATGCCCGGCGAGCGCATGTACCTCAGCGGCGCCCCGCTGCACGTGCTGGCCGTGACGTTGCTCGCGCGGCTCGACGCCGCGCTGCCCGGCCGCCTGCGGCTGGGGACGCGCGAGGACGGGATCCCCGTGGCCTTCAGCGCCGGCGTGGACAAGGACAACCTGGCCGAGACCGTGGGGCTGGGCCTGCTGCCGGTGACCGTGTGCAGCGACCTGCTGCGGCCGGGCGGCTACGGGCGCCTGGCGCAGGGGCTGCGGGCGCTGGCCAGGCGGATGAAGACCGCCAAGGCGCGCGACCTGGCCGCCTGGCGCGCGCGCTGCGAACGCGAGGCCACCGCGGGCGGCCACGCCGGCGCCGTCGCCGCGGCCGCGGCGCGGCTGGCCACCAGCGAAGGCAGCGTGCGCTACGGCCGCGAGGCGGTGCAGGAGCCGCTGCGCGCGGTCGACCACGAGCTGGAGATGTTCGACTGCCTGGCCTGCGGCAATTGCGTGACGGTGTGCCCGAACAACGCCTTCCTGGCCGTGCCGACCGGCGCGCGGCCGCCGCTGAAGTCGCGCTGGCAGTACCTGGTGCTGGCGGAGCTGTGCAACGAGTGCGGCAACTGCACCACCTTCTGCCCCGAGCGCGGCGCGCCCTGGCAGGTCAAGCCGCGGCTGTACACCGAGGCGGCGGCGTGGGAGGCGCGGGGACGGGAGGGGTGGCTGGTGTCCGGGCCGCCGGCCCCAGGGAGCGCCGAGGGTGCCGCGGCGACCACCGCGCGCGAGCTGCTGCGCGGCGTCGGCTGGCTCGCGATCGATTGAACCGAAGACCGGATCGCGGCCACGCCGCTCGCGCAGTTCGCCCGGATACGGGAGCGATTGCGGGTCGTTTCGGCGAATCAGCCGGCCGCGCGCGCCCGATCCGCTTGTTCTGCGCGCTCACATCCGCTATGCTCATCCGGAGATCCTGACGCATGGCCATCGATCGGTCCCCGCCGCCTGCGGTCGCCATGATTCCGCTTCTGGATGCCGAATGCCTCTGGGGGGTCATTGCATGTTCCGTCACGCACTTTCCGCAGTTCTCCTGGCGATGCTGACGTGGGCCGCCGCCGACGCCGCCACGCTGACCGTCCGCCAGGACGGCACCGGTGATTACTCCACCATCGGGGCCGCGCTGGCCGCCGCCGCGGGCGGCGACGTGATCCTGGTCGGGCCCGGCACGTACTCCGAGTACCTGACCGTGACGCGTTCGGTGGACTTCGAGGGGGAGGGCGGGGCGGCCGTCACGCTGCTCGACGGGCTCAACGCGCAGCGCCTGTTCGTGGTGCAGGGCGCCGTCCAGGTGTCGTTCCGCGGCTTCACCTTCACGCGGGCCGGGGCGGACGAGGGGGCGGCGCTGCTGGTCTGGCAGCAGGCGCGCGTCGTGGTCGAGGACTGCGTCTTCGCCGACAACCGCGCCATGGGCTCCAATGCCGTGCACGCGCGCCATCCCAACACCAGCCTGCGGCTGAGCAAGTGCGATTTCGTGGGCAACCGCGCCGAGGTCCACAGCGGCGCCCTGAGCGCGTCGATGGGGGCGAGCCTGTACGTGGAGGATTGCCTGTTCCAGGAGAACAAGTCGAACACCGGCCACGGGGCGATGAACGCGCAGAGCGCCCATGTCGAGATCCAGCGCTGCCTCTTCCTGCGCAACACCGGCGGATCGGTCGGCGCCCTGACCCTGGAATACTGCAACGGCATCGTGAGCGAGAACACGTTCCACGCCAATTCCGGCTCCGGCGGCACCGTGCGGCTTTCGGACTACACGTTCTTCACCCACAACATCATCAGCGGCGAGCTGCGCGGTTTCGGCCTGCAGACCGTCGCCTACACGTCGCACACCTGCAATCTCTATCACGACAACCACGCCGGCGCGGTCAGCCAGCCGCTGGGCGCGGGCGAAGTGGTGGCCGATCCGCTGTACTGCGATGCCGCCGCCGACAACCTTCAGCTCTGCTCCGGGTCCCCGGCCCTGATCGACGACGGCGGCTGCGGCGCCAGGGGCGCCTTCGGCGAGGGCTGCACCTGCGGCCCGATCGGCACCGAGGGGGCGAGCTGGGGCCGGCTCAAGTGCACCTTCCGCTGAGGGCGCCCTGCCGTTGCCGGCCTGGCCGGCCCCGATGGCAAGTCCGCCGCGATAGTCAGCCCCGATAGCCGTTGCCCGGCCGTCGGGGCTGCGCTATGTTCCGCGTCCACCAAAGGCCCGGGAAGCTGAGGCATGAACAGGAAGATCGTCGCCAGGTCCGGCAAGAAGGCAGTCGAGCGGGCGCTCTTCGCGGTGCGCAAGGCCCTGGTCGAGAAGCAGCTGGACCCCTCACGCGACTCGGTGCTGCTCTCCTGGGCGACCTACAGTCCCTGGCTGCGAGACGAGGACTTCCAGGCCTGCCACGCCGTGATCCGCGACTACACGCTGGTCGACCTCTATCGCTGCTGGGAGCTCTGGCACCTGCTCGGGCAGACGCGGCACCTCGGCGGCGACGTCCTGGAGGTCGGCACGTGGCGCGGCGGCACGGGGTGCCTGCTCGGGCGCCGCGCCGCGCAGTTGGGTCTGCCGGCCACGATCTTCCTGTGCGACACCTTCGCGGGCGTGGTCAAGACCGGGGCCGCGGACAGCTACCGCGGCGGCGAGCACGCCGACACCTCCATCCCCGTCGTGGAGGAATGCGCGACGCGGCTCGGCCTGGCCAACCTGTCGATCCTGCGCGGCATCTTCCCCGAGGACACCGGCGCCCGCGTCGCCGAACGGCGCTTCCGGCTCTGCCACATCGACGTCGACGTGTACCAGTCGGGCAAGGACGTGCTGGAGTGGGTGTGGCCGCGAATGGAGATCGGCGGCGTCGTCGTCTTCGACGATTTCGGGTTCGCCAGCACGCGCGGCATCGCGACCCTGGTCCACGAGGCGGAAGCCGCGCCCGATCGCGTCTGCGTGCAGAACCTGAACGGCCACGCGGTGTTCGTGAAGACGCGCTGATGGACGCCGCCGTTCCCGCCCACCTGGCCACCGGCAAGCCCGCCGACCCGGGGCAATTCGTGCTCGAGCGCCGCGCGCGCCTGGTGCTGCCGCTGCTGCCGCCGCGGGCCGGCCACCTGGTCGATTTCGGGTGCGGCAACGGGGCGCAGACCCTGCGCTTCCGGGAGCGGTTCGACGAGATCACCGGCATCGACATCGCGCCGGCGGAACTGGCGGCGTTCGCGCACGAGTGCGCGAGGCTGGGCGTCCAGGACAGGGTGCGCGGCGTGCTCGCCGAGGGCGCGACCCTGCCGCTGCCCGACGCCTGCGCCGACGTGGTCACCTCGTTCACGGTGCTGGAGCACGTCGCGGACGAGCGCCGGGCGCTGCGCGAACTGCGCCGGGTGCTGAAGCCGGGCGGCCTGCTGGTGGTCACGGTGCCGAACCGCTGGTGGCTGTTCGAGACCCACGGCTGCGACCTGCCGCTCCTGCCCTGGAACCGCGTGCCGCTGGTCAGCTGGTGGCCCCGGCGCCTGCACGACCGCTGGGCGCGCGCGCGGATCTACCGGCGGCGCGAGATCGTGGCCTTGCTGCGGGAGTGCGGGTTCGTCAGCGAAGGCACCGCGCGGTTGACCGCGCCGCTGGACGTGCTGCCGGACGGCGCGCTCCGCCGGGCGCTGCGCGCGACGATCTTCCGCGCCGACCGCGCGCGCTGGCCATGGCTGGCGACCGAGATCCTGGTGGCGGCGCGCTGAGTCGCCGGGGCCCGCGCCCTCAGCGCACCAGCGACACCTTGGCCGTCCGCACGGCTTCGCCGGAGACCAGGCGCAGCAGATAGGTGCCGGACGCCGCCTCGCGGCCCAGATCGTCCCGACCGTCCCAGGCCAGTTCGTGCGCGCCGGCGGCGAAGTGGCCGTCGGCCAGCCGGCGCAGGCGCGCGCCGCCCGCGTCGTGCAGGTCCAGCGCCACCGGTCCGGCCGCCGGCAGGCTGAAGCGGATCACCGTGCGCGGGTTGCAGGGGTTGGGACGGGCGCCCTCCAGCACCACGCCGGCGGGCAGGCCCGGCAGCGGCGCGCCGCTGGTCGAGAGGATCACCGAAAAGTCGTCCGTGCGCGCGGTGGCCGTATTGCCGAACGCGTCGCGGCAGGTGACCCGCGCGTTCAGGTGGCCCGACGACATCTCCGGCGCCTCCCAGGTCCAGGCGGCGTCGGCGTAGGAGGCCAGATAGTCGATCGTCGCCAGCGGCGTTTCGCCGTCGTTCACCTGCGCCGTGAAATCGGCGGCCGTCGTCCCGGGGTGGCTGTCGGCCGTCGTCCACCGGAACGTCACGCTTTCGCCACCCCGCAGCAGCAGGTGGGGCGGCAGGGGCTCCAGGGCCAGGTCCGGCGCGACGGTATCGACGATGGCCGGCGGGCTGGTGCCGATGCCGACGGCGGCCGCGCCAGGGCCGGCCACCAGCAGCAGGGCCAGCGCCGGCAGGAGCCGGCTGCAGGACGGCAGGGCCGGGAGCGGTCGCTTCGGTCGCGGCAGAGGCCGGTGCATGTCTCACCCGGGTGGGCTGGCTGATATGCGGCACAGGGGACAGGCGGCGCGCCGGCCGCCGCTGCTTTGTCTGATCATACCACAGATATGCCCAAACCACAAGAGCCAGGGGGGCGGTGTCCCGGCGGCGACGTCCCGGCTGCGGTCACCGGCCGGACAGTTCAGCATCCAGCCGGTCCAACCGGTAGCCGGCCCGGGCGGCCGCCTCCAGGGCCAGGGCGCGGGCGTCCAGCAGCGTGACCAGGAGCGGCGCTGCGGCAGGTCGGTCCGCCTGCGGGCGAGCGCTGCCCGGCGCCTGCGGGGTGGGGGTGGTCGCCAGGGCCTCGACCAGCATCGCCTGCAGGATCGATTCGAGCTCTTCCTTGCCGAACCACGCCACGCCGTCGTGGACGTTTACGCCGGCGGCGCGGGCGAAGTCAGGGCGCGCCAGGGCGTCGGGCAGCCAGTCGGCGCGGCCGACGGCCAGGGCGCGCACCGCGTCGTCCGCCTGGGCCAGCGCCCAGGCCAGGGCGGCGTCGCGCTCGGCCTGATAGGCGTGGCCGGACCAGTCGCGCAGTGTCCGCGCCATGTCTTCGGCCACCAGGTCGGCGTCTCCCGCGGGCACCGGCGAGCGCGTGGCCGCGCCGGCGCCTCCCGGGTCGCGGACCCGCCGCAGGACGGCCGCCAGGTAGACGACCTCCAGCGTCCGGCTGCCGGGCAGGTCGCCGGCCCAGGCCGCCAGGTCCCGGCGCGTGCGGGCGCCGAGGCTCGCATCCGCAGCCAAGTCGGCCAGGGCAGCCGGCAGCGCGCCGAGGGAGCGCGCCAGGGCCGCCAGGCCCTGGGGCAGCCGGGGCAGATCCTCGGGCAGGCGGGGCGGGCCGGCGGGCGGAGCGGTCGCCGCACGGGAGTCCGCGCCGGGATCCCCGCTCGCGGGCGCGGCGGGCACGGCAGCCGTTTCCAGCCACGACAGCAACGCGGGCGGGAACCAGGCCCGCACCTCGGCCAGTTCGCCCTCCAGCTGCAGCCGGCGCCGCGCGCGGCCGAGGTCCGGCGTGCCGCCGCCGCCGAGCTGGGCGGCCAGCCGCGCCCAGGTGCCGTCGGTGTCGTGGACGCGGCGCCAGTCGACCAGCGCGCGCGACTGGTAGCCGCGCAGCGAGACGTGCAGGCCGCCCTGGATCAGCTCCTCGCCGGTGCGCAGGTACTCGCAGCCGTCCAGGTGGTCGCGGAACACGTGCCAGATGCCGGGCGCGGCGTCGAGGTCCAGCGCCTCGGCCAGCGAGCGGCGCACCAGGTGGGGCTGCTCGGCGCTGCCGATGTTGACGGCCGCCGCCAGGCGCAGGCGCCCGCTGGTTCCTTCGTAACAGTTGTTGTAGACGATCAGCGCCTTGCCGGCGGCGCCGCGGTTGGCGTAGGCGAAGACGTTTTCGTCCACCCAGCCGCCGTCGCTCTCCAGATCGAACAGCGCGAAGTTCTCGGCGCCGGAAAAGATGCCGCGCCGCCGCATCAGCGGGAAGATGTCGCGTTCGTGGCGCCTGATGAGGTCTTCGTCCGCCTGCTCGTCCCAGTAGGCGCGCCGGTACTCCATGCCGTACTTCTCCGTGAAACCCTCGATCTGGCCGTGGCCGATCATCGGCAGGCCGGGCAGCGTCACCATCAGCAGCATGCAGCCGAAGTACTTGTCGCCCTTGCCGAACTGCTCGATGGCGGTGCGCTCGTCCGGGTTGTTCATGAAGTTCACGAAGCGCTGCAGGACCGCGGGGCTGAACTCGAGCACGTTCTTGAGCGTCTGCCGGTACTTCTGGTTGTCCTCCATCTTGAGCATGTTCATGAAGGCGCTGTTGTAGACGCGGTGCATGCCGAGCGTGCGCACGAAGTAGCCTTCCATGAGCCAGAAGGCCTCGGCCAGCAGCAGGGTGTCGGGCGCCTCCCTGGCCACGCGGTCGACGACCTCGCGCCAGAACTCCACCGGCATGGCGGCGTCGAACTGCTCGCGCGTCAGGCCGTGCTCGGCGCGCGAGGGGATGGCGCCGGCGTCGCCGGGCGCGGGAAACCACAGGCGCTGGTAGTGCTTCTTGGCCAGCGTCATCGCCGCGTCGAAGCGGATGATCGGGAAGCGCCGCGCCACGTCCAGGATGACGCGGATGACCGCTTCGCGCACGTCCGCGCGCAGGAAGTCGAGCTGGGCGGTGTCGTTCCACGGCATGCTGGTGCCGTCGTTGCCGTGGTAGATGTAGCGCGCCTGGCCCGTGCCCTCGTCGACGCGCTGGAACACCACCGCGGCGTCCGTGCGGTTCCAGTAGCCCTCCTCGATGCGCACGGCCACGCCCGGCGCGTCGCAGAGGTCGCCGCCGGTGAAACGGTAGGCCGGGTAGGGCGGCTGCGGCAGTTGCAGGAAGTACTCGGGGTGCTCGACCACCCAGCGGCTGTCGATGCCCATGTGGTTGGGCACCATGTCGCTGGCCAGGCGGATGCCGCGCCGTCCGGCGCGCTCGCTCAAATCGCGCCAGGCGTCCTCGCCGCCCAACTCGTCGGCGATGCGGTAGTCGTGCAGGGCGTAGGCGCTGGCGGCGGCCTCCGGGTTGCCCATGTACTGCTTGATGCGGGCCGAGGCGCGCGAGCGCTCCCACAGGCCGATCAGCCACAGCCCGTTGACGCCCCAGGCGGCCAGACGGTCCAGCTCCTGGTCCGGGATCTGGTCCAGCCGCGCGATGGCGCGGCCGTGGCGCCGGGAGAGCTGGTCCAGCCACACGTGCACCGACTTGGCGATGAGCACGACGTTGGCCATCCATTCGGCGTCGCGGCTGAAGGCCTCGGGCTCCGGCAGGCCGCCCTGCCAGCCGGCGCGGCCGGGGCCGAACTCGAGCACCGGCGCCGGCCCGCCCGGGCCGGGCGCGCGGCGCAGGTCGATCTCCTTGAGCACGTCCAGCGCCAGCTGCAGGCCGCGCAGCAGGTCGTCCGGCAGCAGGTGGGCCCAGCGCTCGCGGATCCAGGCCAGCTGGCCGTAAAGGGAGTCCGGGCTGGCCAGCAGCGGCGCCCGCAGCAGCTGCAGCAGAGGCACGCCCTCGCCGCCGGGCGCCTCGTGCTCCGCCAGGTAGGCCTCGAAGCCGGTCACGAACGGGACGTAGGAGACGCGCTCGCGAAGCGTGTCGTCGGCGAACAGCGGCGAAGCCTCGGTGGCGGCCGGGTTGCCGACGTTCAGGTGCAGCAGCAGCAACTCGACCGTCGCCCGGTCGCGCCCGCCCAGCGGACCGGCGCCGAGCGCCAGGTACTGGACGGCGTTGCGGCGGCCCGCGCGCACGTCCAGCGGCGGGTAGAGATCGGTGAACGCGCGCAGCACGCCCTCGACGCCGTCCTCGCCCAGGCGGCGCGCGGCCCAGGCGCGCCCGCGGTCCAGGCTGCCCGGGTTCTCGACCTCGAAGTAGCGGACCGCGACGTGCCGCAACACCTGGTTGAGCGTGCGCAGCGCCAGCAGCACCTCGGCGGGCGGGCCCGCCGGCCGCTGGCGGGTCAGGCGGTCGGCCAGGCGACGGATCTCCCAGGCTGGATCGGCCGGAATCCCCGGCAGTCCGGGCGGCAGCAGCGATTCGACGGCGAAGCGGTCCCAGGCCTCGACCGAGAGCGGAAACGCGAACACGAACCAGTCGTGGCGCGGCGGCGGAGCGGGGTCGGGTGCCATGGCGTCGCGTGAGCCTTTCCTGCTTGCCTCGGGCGGCGGGCCGCACCCATTATCAGGACGGCCCGTGAAATGACAAGCCCGGTCTGCAAGGCGGCGCGCCCCTTTCGGCCGCGCGACCCCGAAGGAGCACCGTTGAAGAAGATGATCCGCATCGGCAATGCCGGCGGCTACTGGGGAGACGACCTGGACGCCCTGCGGCGGCAGCTGACCGGCGGCCCGCTGGACTACGTGACGATGGACTTCCTGGCCGAGATCACGATGTCCATCCTGCGCAAGCAGCAGCTGAAGGACCCGCGGCTGGGCTACGCGCGCGACTTCGTGACGCAGCTGGAGACCTGCCTGCCGATCATCGCCGAGACGGGCGTCAAGGTCATCACCAACGCCGGGGGCATCAACCCGGAGGGCCTCGGGCGGCGCATTCGCGACATGGTCCGCGAGCGCGGGCTGTCGCTGAAGGTGGGCGTCGTGCAGGGCGACGACATCGCCGGCCGGCTGGACGAGCTGGGCGCCGCCGGCGAGGCGTTCACGAACATGGAGACCGGCGCGCCGTTCGCCCCGGTCAGGGACCGCGTCATCGCCGCCAACGTCTATCTGGGCGCCGAGCCGGTCGTGGCCGCGCTGGCCGCCGGCTGCGACATCGTGGTGACCGGGCGGGTCACCGACACCGGCATCACCCTGGCGCCGATGATCCACGAGTTCGGCTGGGCCATGGACGACTGGGACCGCCTGGCCGCCGGCATCGTGGCCGGGCACATCATCGAGTGCGGCGCGCAGGCCTCCGGCGGCAACCTGACCGACTGGCGCGAGGTGCGCAGCTTCCGCGACATCGGCTATCCGATCATCGAGATGTCCGCCGACGGGTCCTTCGTCGTCACCAAACACAAGCGCACCGGCGGGATGGTCAGCGGGAAGACCGTCAAGGAGCAGCTCGTGTACGAGATGGGCGATCCGGGCCAGTACATCTCGCCCGACGGCGTCGCGTTCTTCGACACGATCACGGTGCGGGAGCTGGGCCGCGACCGCGTGGCGGTCAGCGGGGTGCGCGGCGGTCCGGCGCCCGAGCGCTTCAAGGTCTCGATGGCGTATGAGGACGGCTGGAAGGCCGAGGGCGAGGTGCTCTTGAGCGGCCCGGACGTGCGGGCGAAGGCGAAGGTGGTCGGCGACGTGTTCTGGCGGAAGGCCGGGCACCGCTTCGCGAAGACCCACACGGCGCTGGTCGGAGCGGGCGGCATCTGGCCGCCGCAACTGGCCGGCGGCGAGCCGGACGGCATCTACCTGCGCTTCGGGGCCTGCGATCCCGACCCGGCCAAGCTGGAGGACTTCGCCAAGGCCCTGCCGGCGCTGATCCTGGCCGGTCCGTCGGGCATGGCGGTCTCCACGCGCGGCCGTCCGCGCGCGCAGCAGGTGGTGGCCTACTGGCCGGCGCTGCTGAGGCGGGATCGCGTCGAGGCGGAGGTCATCGCGCTCGGGCCCGACGGCGCCGAGACGCGGCGCCGCATCGCCTTCCCGGTGCGCGGCGACGGCGGCGAACCCGCGCGCAGCGGCATCCGCCCGCGCCCGCTGCCGCGCGCGAAACCGAAGGGCGCCCCGCGACTGGTCCCGCTGCGGCGCCTGGCCTACGCGCGCAGCGGCGACAAGGGCGACACTTCGAACATCGGCGTGCTGGCGCGCTCGCCCGGCATCTACGAGTGGCTGGCCGGGTATCTGACCGCCGCGCGCGTGAAGCGGTTCTTCGGCCCGATGGTCAAGGGGCCGGTCACGCGCCACCGGCTGGACAACCTCGAGGGATTCAATTTCCTGCTCGAGGGGGCGCTCGGCGGCGGCGGGACGACGAGCCTGCTGGTCGACCCGCAGGGCAAGACGCTCAGCCAGGCGCTGCTGCAGATGGAAGTGCCCGTGCCGTCGTCGCTGCTGCGCGGGCTGGACTGAGGAGCGCGATGGCCGAGCAGCCGTGGTTTCTCCTGGTCGTGCTGGCCGGGCTGGCCGCCTTCGGCGTCTGGACCTGGCAGAAGGACCAGAAGCGCCAGGAGGCGATTCGGGCCTGGGCGCTGGCGCGCGGCTGGCGCGCCTGGCCCGGCGGCGAGGGCGGCCCCCTGCACGAACACCCGGGGCTGAGCCTGCTGGAGCGCGGCCATTCGCGGCGCTGCGGCTGCCTGGTGCGCGGTGAACTGGACGGCCAGGCGGTGGCGTTGTTCGACTACCGCTACGTGACCGGCCACGGGAAGAACCGCGCGACGCACCGCTACGGCGTGGCGGTGCTGGACCTGCCGTTCCCGGTGCGTCCGCTGCGCGTGCGGCCGGAGCACGCCTTCGACAAGGTGGGCGAGTTCTTCGGCGCCGACGACATCGACTTCGAATCGGCCGAGTTCAGCGCGCGATTCCACGTCGCGGCTGCGGACCGCAAGTGGGCGTACGACGTCATCCATCCGCGGATGATGGAGTTCCTGCTGGGCGCGCCCGCGGGGTTCGCGCTGGAGATGGGCAGCCACGAGATCGCCGTCTACCGGCGCGGCTACCCGGGCGTAACCGAGCACGAACAGGCCCTGAGGCTTCTGAACGGCGTGCGCGAACGCATCCCCGAATTCGTCATCCGCCAACAGAGGGGCGAATCGCCATGAGCGCCTGGGTGTTCCTGATCCCGCCGGCCCTGCTGATCGGCTGGTTCGTCCTGACCTACAACGCGCTGGTGCGGCTGCGCCAGCAGGTGGATGAATCGTGGTCCGGCATCGACACCGAGCTGCGCCGGCGCTACGACCTGATCCCCAACCTGGTCGACGTCGTCAAGGGCTACGCCGCGCACGAGAGCCGGGTGCTGGAGAACGTCGTCGTGGCGCGCGACCGGGCCGCGGCCTTCGGCGGCACGCCGGGCGAGCAGGCGGCGCAGGAGCGCGAGCTGACTGCCGGCGTCGACCGCCTGCTGGCCGTGGCAGAGGCCTATCCCGACCTGAAGGCCAGCGCGCACTTCCTGCAGCTGCAGCACGAGCTGGCCGACACCGAGGACCGGATCCAGGCCGCCCGCAGGTTCTTCAACGCGAACGTGCGGGACCTCAACACGCGCGTGGAGGTGTTCCCGAGCAACCTCGTGGCCGCCTCGGCCGGCTTCAAGGCGGTCGAGTTCTTCGAGGTCGAGAAGGCCTCCGTGCGGCGGGCGGTGGACGTCTCGTTCGTGGACTAAAGATTTCACTCATATCTGTTTGCCTACGGTCGATCTTTACACTACGCTTCGCGGCGCGCGCGGCGTCCGCCCGCAGGCGGAGCCGCGCGGTCCCGAGACAGCCCCTGCAGCCGGCGAGGTCGACGCCCATGGATCGCGATGCCCAGTTGACGGCGCGTCTGGCGGAACTCGAGGCATCCCCCGCGCGGGAGACGACCGCCCGCCAGGACGCCGGTCTGCTGGACGCCGGCCGGCTCGAACTGAAGAGCCTGCCGTTCGACGTCCGCGCGGGCCTGGCCGAGACGGTGTCGCGGTTCGCCACCGCCGCCGCCGCCAAGGGACTGGAGCTGTCCGTGCAGGGAGGCGAAGGACCGCCGCTCGTGGTCGAGGGCGACCGGCTGCGCTTCTGTCAGGTCGTGGGGCACCTGGTCGGCAACGCCGTGAAGTTCACCAGCGCGGGAGCGGTCAGCGTCTTTCTGCACGCCCGTCCGCGCCCCGGCGGGACCTGCGAGCTGACGGTCAGCGTGCGCGACACGGGCCCGGGCATGCGGCCGGAAGACCTCGAGCGCATCTTCGCGCTGTTCGCGCAGGCGGACGGCAGCCGGACCCTCGCGCACGAGGGCGCCGGGCTGGGGTTGTGCGTCAGCCAGAGGCTGGCGCGCCTGATGGGCGGCGGGTTGGGCGTGTCCAGCGTCCACGGCCGCGGGGCCGCCTTCCACTTCCACGTGGAGCTGCCGCTGGCCGGGTCGCCCGCCGACCGAGAGGCGACGTCCCCGCGCCGCCTGTCCCGCTGACCGCCCACGCCGGACCCGGAGACCCCGCAGACTCCCCGAGGCGGCAGCGCCGGGCGCTTGGTGGCGCGCCGCCGCGCCGCTATATTCGGCGCGCCGCCTGCGGCGTCCGCCGCGCCGAGCTTCCCCTCATCGCGACCGTTCCACGCCGGGAGTCCGAACCATGTCCAGCGCCCTGTTCACGCCGTTCGCGCAGCGTCGCGAGTCGATCCGTCTGGATGCGGCGCTCTGCGCCGAGGCGAACCTGCCGTCCTGGGCCGCGCAATTCAAGCTGGGCACGGCCGGGTACCGCGACCTGCTGGATCCGGACGACTTCTTCAACACCGGCGTTCCGTTCAACGCGCTGACCTGCGCCGTCTTCCTGGAGGCTCGCGCGCAGCTGGCGGTGGCGCGCGGACTGCGGGCCCTGCACGTGGGCGGCGAAGTGCGCCCCCACACGCAGGAGTTGATCGATCTGGCGGCCCGCATCTACGCCGCTCACGGGCTGCGCGTTCACCTGCGGCCGGCGGGGATGCGCACCACCCCGATCTGGCTGTCGTCGTTCGGGGTCTTCTGCGAGGAGCTGGACGGGGGGGAGAACTTCACGGCCTCGCACAGCCAGAGCTACAAGGGCGGCTGGAAGCCGATGGACGGCCACGGCGGTCAGTTGATCGAGCTGGCGCCCCTGATCGAGGACGGCGTGCGCGCGCTGGTGGCCGCGGCGGCGGCCGGCGTCGTCGCGATCGAGTTGGCCGCGGCCGACGACCCCCTGATCAGGCGCGACTTCGACCCCGTCGAGCCCTACGTCGGCGTGCTGCGGCAGGTGGTGCCGCAGGCCCTGCTGGCGGCGGTGCCGGCCGCGGCGACGGGCGGCTTCCGCGCCGCGTTCTGCACTGAGGGCGGCTCGATGGCGGCGGCGGCGCGCCGCGTCTTCGCCGGGCTGGGGATCGACTGCGCCGCGGACCCGGAGGCTGAGGGCGCCGTCTTCTTCACGCACGAGCAGGAGCACAGCGACTACCACGGCATCGGCCAGCTGGACGGCGTCAACCACGGCGTGGACCCCGGCAAGTGGCAGGTCTACAAGCACGTCGGGGCGCAGGACCTGCTGCGGCGGCGGCGGTGCGACGTCTTCTTCATCTGGGACCCGGACGGCGACCGCTTCAACATGGTGACCACCGCGCCGGCGGCGCTGGCGGCGGCGGCGGCGGCGGCCGGCCTGGAGGTCGATCCGCTGGATGAGGACCGCTGCCTGGTCTTCTTCAAGCCGAACCAGATCTACTTCATGCTCACGGCGCTCAGGCTCGAAGGGCTGCAGGCGGACGGCTCCCTCGGCGCCCACGACTGGATCACGGCCACGACGTTCCCGACCAGCCGCAGCATCGGCGAGGCGGCCGCGGCCGTGGCCCGGCGGACGGGCGCGAACCTGCCCGTCTACCAGGTGCCGGTCGGCTTCAAGTACTTCGCCGAGCTGGTCGGCAGCCTCGAGCGCCAGACGGCCGCCGGCGCGCCGACGACGACCGCGCGCGACGCGACCGGCCGCGAGGTCGCCTTCGGGCCGCGCCCGCGCCTGCTGATCATGGCGGAGGAGAGCGGCGGCGCCGCGCTGGGCTACGCCGAGCCGGTGGCCAGTCGCCATGGCGCGCGGCGCAGCCTGGCGCCCAAGGAGAAGGACGCCATGCAGATCGGCGTCCTGGCGCTCTGCCTGGCGGCGCGGCTGTACCGGGCCGGGGAGAGCTTCGCCGGCTGGTACCTGGCGGCGCTGGATCGCTGCGAGGCCGCGTTCCGGTTCTACGAGCGGCGCGACCTGACGCTGTTCGACGAGTCGCTCAAGGGCGCCGAGCGCGCCGCGGCGCAGGCCGCCGGCAACGCGCGCAAGGAGGCCACGGTGGCGTTCTTCGCGGCGCTGGAAGACCGCGACCCGGGCGACGTGGCGGCTGCGCTGCGGGCGGCGCTGCCCGACGGGG
The DNA here is from genome assembly GCA_964399195.1 of uncultured Fibrobacteraceae bacterium. Lineage (GTDB taxonomy): Bacteria > Krumholzibacteriota > Krumholzibacteriia > LZORAL124-64-63 > LZORAL124-64-63 > CAINDZ01. The sequence goes on along the minus strand of CAYNPY010000002.1, from coordinate 13,486 downwards.
TCGCGCTGCCGCCGGTCCAGCGCGCCTACCGCGCGGGGGACGGCACGCTGATCGAGTTCGCCGGGCTCTGGTTCGAGCTGCGCGCCTCGGGCACCGACGCGGTGCTCCGCTACTACATGGAAGGGCGCGACGCGGCGACCGTCGGCGCGCTCAACGAGGCGTTCACGCGGCTGCGGATCGACGGTTGAGCGCCGTCACCAGCGCAGCGTGCCGTAGAACTCGAGGCCGCTGAACGCGGGCTCGTACTTGCAGACGCCGCCGGAGCAGAGGTAGCCCTCCTGTCGGCGACCCGCCCACAGCGTGAGCGTGCCGCCCTGGGTCAGCGTGCGCACGGCCTGCAGCGCCAGGAAGGGGCCGGCGTCCTCGCGCGGCGCGCGCTGCTCGGGGTACTTGTTGTTGGTCTCGGCGACGGCCGCCACCTTCCAGCCCGCGCGCAGCGCGCACTCCAGCTTGAACCACTGCTGCTCGTAGGCGCCAAGGTCGAAACCGAGGCCGCCGCCCATGCGCACGTGCTGGTGCTCGGCCTGCAGCGACCAGGCGCTGGCCGCCGGGCCCGTCCAGGCGGCCTCGGCGGCGGCGGTCCGGCGCAGGCCCTCGCCGTCCTGGCAGCCGAGGGCGACGTGCCAGGCCACGCCGCGCCAATGCCCCAATTCGGCCGCCAGACTCGCCGCCTCGTGGACCGTGCGCCCGTCGTGCAGCCGCAGCCGGACCGCGCTGGCCTGCAGCGCCAGCTCGCCGGGGCCGCGCCAGGTCACGTCCAGGTTGTGCCCCTTCTCGTCGTTCGCGTTCAGCGAGTGGGGGGCGCGGTTGAAGAGCGTCCACGTGTATTCGCGGGTGAGCGCCGGCGGCCGGTTGAGCGCCGTCACGCCGTCGGCCTGCGAGATCAACTCGAAATCGCTGTAGTCGCTGCCCTCCCAGGAGACCGTGAACGGGCCGCCGTAGAGGTTGACGTTGCCGTAGAGCGCCCAGCCCTCGCGCGGATCGCCGGCGTTCCCGCCGTCGAGGGCGTCCAGCGAGAAGCGGTTGCGCCCGCCCACCTCCGCGTACCAGTCCGCGTGGGCGAGGTTTTGACGCAGCCGGAACGCCGCCGCCCACTCGCGGTCCACGGCGTCCGTGCCCTCGTCGCTCGAATTATGCCAGGTCAGGCCCGAGGCGCCGCCGACCAGGCCGCGGCCGAGCGCCCATTCGAGGTCCGCCCCGCGCACGTCCAGTTCGCGCCGTGACGGCGCGCCCGAGAACACCGTGGCGGCCAGGCGGCCGCGACGCGCGGAGGCGGTCACGCCGTCCAGATGCGTGTCGATGCGCAGGTCGCGGTCCTGCCAGGCGTTGAACAGCAGGCCGCGCCCGAACAGGCCCAGGAAATGGCCGGCGCGGACGGTGACATCGCCCTGCTTCAGCTCGAACCAGCGGTGGGTGACCTCGTTGCGCCGGCGGCGCTCCTCGCCCGGGGCCTGCGAGTTGAGCGTCAGCCCCGCGCGCACCGGACCGCGGGCCCAGGTCGCGTCCAGCCAGTTCTCGACGATCTCGCGACGCGTCCCCGTGGCGTACGAATACTCGAAGCGGTCGCTGACCGACAGCTCGCCGGCGCCGGCGGCCATCGCGGCGCCCGCCGGCGCGGGCGGCGCGGCCAGCAGCGCCTCGATCGCCGCCCGCAGCCGCTCCTCGTCGCCCTCGGCGTAGCCCGTATGCCGGTACGCCTCGCGGCCGTCGCGATCGTAGAGGATGACGTGCGGCATCGACTCGACCTGCAGCAGCTGCTGAACCGCGGCTGCGGGGTCCACCAGGACCTTCAGGTGCGTCCAGCCGCGCGAGCGCACCAGCGGCTCGACCTTGGCGATGCTCTTCGAGTCGTCGGTGCTGACGGCCAGAATCGTCACGCGCCCGGCGTAATGGGCGGCCATCGCCTCCAGGTGCGGAAGCTCCTTGAGGCAGGGCTTGCACCAGGTGGCCCAGAACGAGACGACCACCGGTCCCTTCGCCAATTCGTCGGCGAACGAGACGCGCGCGCCGGCAGGAGTCTCCAGGGTCCAGTCGGGGGCGGCCAATCCCGGCGCCGCCGCCAGCGCGAGCAGCGCGCCGACAGCGGTGATCGCCAGGCGCGGTCGCCGCGGGCGCAGTCGGGTCATGGGCGACTCCCGGGTTCTGCGGCGCGCGGCGCGGTCACCGGCACCGGGCCCACGCTGGAGCCGGCCTGGAGCACGACGCGGTCGGCGCTGCGCTGCACGAACGCCACCACCGTCCCGTTGCCGGGCGCCACCGCGCCGCGGCTCAGCGCCAGGTTCCAGGCGGCGGCCTGCCCCGCCACGAGCGGGCCGAGGACCGGCAGCGTGTCGACGCGGTCGCGGAACATGTGATGGAACACGGTCTGGCCGTTGTTGCCCGGCGGCGAGGCGAGGGCGATCTCGTTCTCATAGAGCGCGACGTAGAGCACGCAGCCGGTCAGGTCGACGTCGACCAGCGGCGTCAGGGTCACGGTCACGGGCACGTTCGCGCCCGCGCCCAGGTCGGCCTCGACGTCGATCAGGAAGCCCGGGTCGGTGGCCCAGCGGCCGGCCGTCGCGGCGGCCGTCGAGTCGGCGAGCAGCGGGAAGCTCTGCAGGCGCCCGTTGACGTAGATCGCCGGCGCCCCGAGCACGAAGTAGTGCATGAACCGGTCCGCGTTCTCGGTCGGATTGGCCAGGTAGAACGGGTCGACGGGGCTGGGCCAGTTGACGCTGAACTCCAGGAACAGCGCGCGGTCGGGCCCGAAGCCCGGGCGGCCGATCACGTCCAGGAGGGTGGCGGCCGCCTGCGGGCACGTCGGGCAGTTCACGTTGCCGAAGCTCTCGAGCAGGACCGTCCGCCGCGAGCGCAGCCGCAGGTCCGCGGCCGTCACCTCGGCCACGGCGCCGTCGACCACCTCGACGGCAAGGCTGGCCGGCACGCACAGCCACGTGTCCAGCGCCAGCGAGACGTCATAGGCGCCCGGGGACAGTCCGGCCACGACCGCGGGCGTCACCTTGCCGGTGTCGACGCCGCCGAGCAGGATGCGCGCGCCGGCGGGCTCGCTCGTCACGCGCAGGCCGGTCTGGAAGAGCAGGAAGTCGACGGTCGCCGCCTCCAGCGGCGCCAGGTCGACCGTGATGCTGCCGGGCTCCGCCTCCCAGTCCGCCAGCTCCACGCGGACCACGTGGCGCGACGGCGTCACGCCGGCGAGCGTGCACGGCGTCACCTGGCCGGTGTCCTGCCCGTTCAGGTACACCGCCGCCCCCGGCGGCGTCGAGGT
>CAYNPY010000002.1:0-10121 GCA_964399195.1 uncultured Fibrobacteraceae bacterium | reverse complement strand
GCCGGCGGGCGCAGCCGCCTGCTCGAGGAGGAAGGCGCCGGTGGTTGCCGGCGGCTGCCGTGGGGACGGGTCATGGCGGTGCTCCTGGCGCGGTCCGGGGCGCCGGCCGGGTGCCGTTCGCCACGCCGGCGAGTATAGGCGGCGCCGCGCCGACCGGTCAACCGGGGCGCCGCTTGCGGGCGCGTCTATTTGTGCGCCGCCGTCCGGTTCCGTACGTTCAGCGCGTCTCCCGGATGGACGACGGGGCGGGACGCGCCAGCCCGCCTGACCGGGCCCCGGACCGGGCCCGCGCAACGGTGGAGTGGAGTCGGGGTCCGCAACCGCGTCCGTCGATTCCGGGGTGCGCCATGCCCGCCAGACGCCAACAGACCGCGCGGCCGTTCGCCGCCGTTCCCGTCATCCTCGCCACCCTGGCCCTGCTGGTGCCGACCGGCGCGGCCGGCGGCGACGGAGCCAACCTGCTGGGCCTGTTCTACGACGCCGAGGCGACGATCAACGAGATCTCCATCGGCGCCAACTCGCAGCACATGCTGTACCTGGTCCTGCTGAATCCCGTGAACGAGGAGTACGGCGGGTCCTCGACGCGCGACGTCCGCTTCGTCTCGGGCTTCGAGTGCGGCATCGACCCGCCCACCGGCGACTTCCTCCTGGGCGTCGACTTCCCCCTGCCGGCCGTGAACGTCGGCAGCGCGGACAACCTGATCGTCGGCTTCGCCGGCGCGGTGCCCGTCTCGAGCGCCCGGGCGGCGATGCTGGCGACGGTGCGCGTGCTGTCGTTCGGCGACAACCGCGAAGGCTACCTGCTGGCCACCGCGTCGCCGCCCTCGTTGCCCGGCCTGATGGCCTACGTCGACGCCGAGGACACGGGCGACGATCTGGTGGGGATGATGCCCGCGAGCGGCGCTTTCGACCGGCCCGTGTTCTGGTTCGGGAACTGGCACGTGCGCGAGAACGCGCCGTGGGGCGCGGTCAAGAGCCTGTACCGGTGACAGCGGCCTGATCCGACATCGCACCGGCGCGCAGCTCCCGTCGCAGCGCCTTCATCATGCTGCGCCTGGGCATGGCGGCGGCGAAGTTGATCCGGCGCCCACCTTCGAGGGAACCGATTCGCGGCGGCAGCACTCGGGCAGTTCGTCCATCGTCGCGGATGCGTTCGTCCGCAGCGCGACGAACGAGTGCAGGATCTCGCCGCGGCGCGCGACTGGCATGCCAACACCTGCTGCCTCGATCACGACGGGATGCGCCAGCAGGATGTCATCGACCTGTCCTTCCTGCGACCGACGATTGCACTGTAGTCATTTTCGCCGAGGCCCCGAGCGCGCGCAGGTCTCGATTTCGAGCATCTTCCCGTCGGTCTCCACACCGGAAAGCCGAACGTGCCCGGCTTGCACAAGCCGAGCAGCGGGCTGGCGTGTGGGCTCGACGACGATTCGGTCATCCCGAAGCCCTCGGTAATGCGGCCGACAGTCAGGCGCTCGAAGTGCCTCGAGGATCTCCACCCGCAGTGGAGCCGAGCCCGAGAAGCAGCCTCATGCACATGTTGTCCAGCCCTCGCTGCCCGGGTGGTTGTTGAAGGCGGCGCAGAGGGCGGGACCGCCGCGAACATCGCCACGCGGTGGCGGGCCATGCCCGACCGGCGATCGGCGGCGGCGTGAAGCCTGTTCACCACCGTGCGGTCGTCGAAGGTGGGTTCGGCCGGCACCCCGGGCTCTTGGTGCCGGTTCCACGGTCGGGGGTGCCGTCCGTCGTCGGGGGGCTGGGCGGCCTGCGGGGCGGGGAGACGCGCACTCGGGACGCGAGACCGCATGTCGGCAGGCGCGATGGACGGATCTCAGGCGCGATTCGGCGGCTGGCGGGCCCGCGGGCGCGCCGTTTTCTTGTGGGGGTTCCCGATCAGTCCCGGAAAGGAGCCACTCGCCCGCAGGTCGCCTCCCAACCCAGGGGGTACCGCCATGCACATTGCCCACCCTTGTCACGTCCCCTTCGCGAGATCGTTCCCGCTCCACTACCCAACACTCCTGATCCTGCTCCTTGCCGCGCCGACCCTGGCCGCATCCATCTGCGGGACCGTCACCGACGACCGAACCGCCGCGCCCGTGGCGCGAGCCGGCGTCTTCCTACGCGACGCGGCCGGCGCCTACACCGGCGACCACACCGCAACCGATGACGAGGGCCGCTTCTGCCTGGGCGGCCTGTTCGCCGGCACCTACACGCTCGAGGTCCGCGTGGACGACTACCTGGTCTGCTGGCGGACGGGAGTGGAAGTCGCCGACGACATCACCGACGTCCCGCTGGCGGCGGACCTGCCGGCGCTGCGCCTGTTGCCGCCCTGGCCCAACCCCGCCGCCGGCGAGGCGACGCTCAAGGTGGTCTTGCGGCAGCAGGCGCCGGTCGAGGTGGGCGTCTACGACGCGCGCGGGCGCCGGCTGCGCGCGTGGGCGACGGCCGCGGCGCCGGCTGAAGGCATCGAATTCACCTGGGACGGCCGCGGCCCCGACGGCCGCCCGCTCCCGTCCGGCCTGTACCTGGTCCGGGCCCGCAGCGGGGACGCGACGGTCGTGCGCGGACTCGTGCTGGCGCGGTGACGCGCGAAAGGATGCGGTCATGAACAAACAACGACTGCTGATCGCCCTGGGGCTGGCCATCGCGCTGGTCGGGGCTTTGTGGGGCTGTTCGGGCGATCGAGTGCCGACCGAACCCCTGCCGGGAGGCGGCGCCGTCCTGCGCGGCACGGTCCTGGACACCGGGGGCAGGCCCGCGGCCGACGCGGTGCTGGCGCTCGAGCCGTTCGGCGGAGGCCTGTCGGCCACGGTCGGCCGCGCGCTGCGTGAAGGCGACGTCGCGGCCGACAAGGCCGGCGTGCGCAGCGCCGTCAGCGACGCGGCGGGCGGCTTCACTTTCGCGGGTCTGGCCGCGGGGGATTACCTGCTCACCTCGTCGCTGCGCGACCACGCCGGCGACGCGCGGCAACTGACCATCCTGCCGGGCGCCGCGGCTGACGCAGAGACCACGTTCGTGGACATCCGACTGGTGCCGACCGGGACGTTCCTGGGCGGCGCCACGCTCGAGAACGGGACCGACCACCGCGGCACGATCGTCTACCTGGAGGGCACCTCTTACGTGGCGGTCACGGACGCCGCCGGTCATTACAGCCTGGCGGGCGTGCCGGTGGGCGCCTGGCCCGCGCGCGCCATGCACGCGGGCTACCGCGACGACGCGACCGAAGGCACGCTGGCCGCCGCCGGCGACAGCGTCACGCTGTCGCCGCTGTTGCTGCGGCTGACTTCGAACATCCCGCCGGTGATCGACTCCATCGGCGCCACGACCGAACACGAGGGGATCGCCACCTCCCTGAGCGGCAGCGCCTCGGACGCGGACGGCACCGTCTCGCGCTACGAGTGGGATTTCGACGGCGACGGCGTCTTCGACTGGTCCGGCGGGACCGGCGCCGCGACGACCTTCGTCTACCCCGCGCAGGGCGCCTACACGGCCAAGCTGCGCGTGACCGACAACGACGGCGGCCTGGCGCTGGCGGTGGTGTCGGTGACGGTGCTGGAGCCGCTGCCGACGGCGACCTATGTCAGCCCGGCGGGCGACGACGCGAACGCAGGCACCTCGTCGGCGGCGCCGGTGCTCACCATCGCGCGAGGCTTGCAGCGCGCGATGGAATACGACGTGCACGCGGTGTACGTCGCCGCGGGCACCTACGCCGAGGTGGTGACGCTGGTCAACGGCGTCAGCCTCTACGGCGGGCGTCACCCCGAGACCTGGGACGAGCAGCCGGGCGTCTACTCCGAGATCACCGGCAGCTCGCGCCCCCTGCGCGCGGCCGGCATCACGGCGGCGACGACCGTGACCGGCTTCCACGTGCTGGCGACCGGCGCGGCCCTGTCCGGCGATTCGTCGGTGGCTATCACGGCGTACAACTGCACCAGCGCGCTGACCATCACCGGCTGCCGGATCACCGCCGGTAACGGCGCCGCCGGGGACGCGGGCGCATTCGGCGGCAGCGGCGCCGCCGGCGCGACGGGCCAGAACGGCCACGCAGGCGCCTGCGACGACTATTACTGGAATCCCGGCGGCAGCGGCGGCGCCACCAGCAATCCGGGCGGAGCCGGCGGCGCCGGCGGCAACTGGGACGGCAACGGCGGCAATGGCTATTCGGGCGCCACGGGCAGCGGCCCCCAGCCCGGCTACCCGGGTCCAGGCGGGACGACGAGTTCCGACGGTACCAACGGCTCGCCGGGCGGCAACGGCGGCTCCGGCGCCATCGGCAACGGAGGGGCGGCCGTCGGCTCCCCGGGCACTGTCGTCGGCGACCAGTGGCAGACCTCGCAAGGCGGCAGCGGCAGCGCCGGCGCCAACGGCAGCAGCGGCGGCGGCGGCGGCGGCGGCGGCGGCCAGACCGGCGCATTCTACATCGACGGGGTCGGCAACAGCGGCGGCGGCGGCGGCGGCGGCGGCTACGGCGGCGCCGGCGGCATGGGCGGCCAGAGCGGCGGCGCCTCGTTCGGCGTGCTGGCGATCAACTCGGCGCTGCGCGTGCTCGGCTGCGAGATCGTCACCGGCCAGGGCGGCCAGGGCGGCTACGGCGGCGGTGGTGGCACCGGCGGTCCGGGCGGCCAGGGCGGCTACGGGGCCACCGCCTGCCTGAGCGAGATCGGCGCCGGCGGCAACGGCGGCCGTGGCGGCAACGGCGGCCAGGGCGGCGGCGGCGCCGGCGGCTGGGGCGGCCCGAGCTACGGCATCCGGTGGGTCGGCACCATGCCCACGACTGCCGACAACACGTACACCATCGGCGCCGGCGGCACCGGCGGCATGGGCGGCAGCCCGGGCGGCGCAGCCGGTCAGACGGGGCCGAGCGGAACGATGAACTGATGCGGCGGACGCAGCCCCGGCTGGGCGGGGGCCGGCGGGGAGGCGCCGGCCCCCGTGTTCGGCGCGGATCCCACTGCCAGCGCGGCCCGCGCACGCGGCTTGTGTTACGTTAGGAGCGAGGGCTTCGGGCGCTCGTTGGTCGAGCCGATGAGCGGCGAGTCGGCCGGCCCGCTGGAACACCGTATCCGGAGTCGGGACGATGGACAGGACGACACCATGCGCGGGACACAACGATGAGCCGTGATCGCACCCTCGTGTATTCGAGCGACGGCGGACGCCTGTGCCCGGTTTGCGGCGAGCACGCGGACGCCTGCGGCTGCCGCGGGGGCGGTGGAGACGGCGCCGCCCGCGGCGGCGACGGCGTGGTCCGCGTCGGCCGCGAGACGAAGGGGCGCAAGGGCGCCGGCGTGACCGTCGTGACGGGCGTGCCCCTGGACGGCGCGGAACTGAAGGCGCTGGCCGGCGATCTCAAGCGCGCCTGCGGTTCGGGCGGCACGCTCAAGGACGGCGTGATCGAGATCCAGGGCGAGCACCGCGACCGTGTCGTGGCGCTGCTGCAGGCGCGGGGGTGGACCGTAAGGCGTTCGGGCGGGTGAGACCTTGCGGCGCTCGTCGGTCCGCAACCGCCGCCTACCCCACCGTCCACCCCTCCGCCGCGATCACCCGCTCCGCGATCCGGTCGTGCAGCCGCGCCCGGTTCAGCGCCTCGTGCTTGCCCAGCCGCCGCAGCGCGGCCAGCATCACGCGCAGCTCGTCGCCTTCGCAGCAGGCGCCGAGCACGTTGCGCGCGAGCGTCGACACGCGCTCCATCGCGTCGTGGGTGTAGAGCCGCACCATGTCGGCCATCGGCTCGGCGGCCGGCTGCCCGTCGCGGGCGGCCTTCTTGAGCGCGCGCAGCAGGCCGCTCTCGCAGGCGTAGGCCTCCATCGCGATGTCCGCCACGTCCGCCAGCACGCCCTGCTGGTCCTTGAGCGACATCCCGAACTTCTGCGCCGCCAGGCCCAGCGTGGCCAGCACGGCCTTCTTCATCGCTGCCGTCTGCTGCGCCTCGGGCTCGAGGAAGCCGGGCTCGTGCGGCTCCGCGAACGCGGGCATGCCGGTCAGTTCGTCGGCCACGGCCTTTGCCGCGGCGAAGAACGCCAACTCGCCCTTCATGGCCTTCTTCATGATCATGCCGGGCACCAGCAGGCGGTTGATCTCGTTGGTGCCCTCGAAGATGCGGTTGATGCGCTCGTCGCGGTAGAAGCGCTCCAGCGGGTACTCGCTGCAGTAGCCGTAGCCGCCCAGCATCTGCACGCCCTCCTCGGTGGCCAGGGCCAGGGCCTCGGAGGCGAAGACCTTGATCATCGAGCATTCGATGGAGAACTCCTCGACCATGCGCACGCCCTGCAGTTCGTAGTCGGGGGCGGCCTTGTCGCGCGTCGAGAGGGCGGCGTCCATCAGGCCGGCCGTGCGGTAGACCATCGATTCGGCCATGAAGCCGCGGGCCATCACGTCGGCGATCTTGCGGCGAATCAGCCCGAAACTGCACAGCGGCTGCCCGAACTGGTGGCGCTGCTTCGTGTACGGCACGGCGTGCCTGAGCGCCATCTTGATGCCGCCCATGGTGCTGGCGCCCAGCTTGAAGCGGCCCACGTTCAGGATGTTGAAGGCGATGTGGTGGCCCTTGCCGATCTCGCCCAGAACGTTGCCGACCGGCACCTTCACGTCCTCCAGCACGATGGGGCAGGTGCTCGAGCCCTTGATGCCCATCTTGTGCTCCTCGGGGCCGATGGTCACCCCGGGGGATCTCAGGTCGACGATGAAGGCCGTGAACTTCTCGCCGTCGACCTTCGCGAACACGATGCAGATGTCCGCGTAGCCGGCGTTGGTGATGAACTGCTTGGCGCCGTTCAGCACGTAGTGCTGCCCGTCGGGCGTCAGACTGGCGGTCGTGGCGGCGGCCAGCGCGTCCGAGCCGCTGCCGGTTTCGGTCAGCGCGTAGCAGCTGAGCACCTCGCCGGTGGCCAGCCTCGGCAGCCACTGCGATTTCTGCTCCGGCGTCCCGTAGTAGACGATGGGCAACGTGCCGATGCCGGCCTGCGCGCCGTGCGTGACGGCGAAGCTGCCGCCCCAGGCCACGCCTTCGGAGACGATCATGATCGTGGCCTTGTCCGCGCCCAGGCCGCCGTAGGCCTCGGGAATGTCGGCCATGAGCAGACCCATCGGTCCGGCCGCCTTGAGCAGGTCGCGGCCGATCATCGTGTCGCCCTTCATCTCCAGCTCGTCGCGCACGGGAGCGATGTGGCGCTCGACGAAGTCCGCCACCGTGGCGGCGATCATGCGCTGGTTCTCGTCGAAGTCCTCCGGCGTGAAGCAGTCGGCGGGCGCCGTCTCGCGCAGCAGGTATTCGCCGCCGGTGGGGTAGGTCCTGGTCGCCATCGCGTGCGCTCCTTGCGCGGCGCCGCCGGGGCGGGCCGCCGTTCGTGGTCCGGGCCGCCTAGACGGCCTCGAAGATGCCCGCCGCGCCCATGCCGGTGCCGATGCACATGGTCACCAGCGCGTAGCGCCCGCCGCGGCGCCGCAGCTCGTGCAGCGCGGTGGCCAGCAGCTTGGCGCCCGTGCAGCCGAGCGGATGGCCCAGCGCGATGGCGCCGCCGTTGGGGTTCAGGCGCGGATCGTCCGGCCGCAGGCCCAGCCCCTTGCAGACGGCCAGGCTCTGCGCGGCGAAGGCCTCGTTCAGCTCGATCACGTCCATCTGCTCCAGCGTCAGGCCGGCCTGGGCCAGCGCGCGCGGCACCGCTTCGACCGGGCCGATGCCCATGATCTCCGGCGCGACGCCGGCCACGGCGTAGGTCACGAAGCGGGCCAGGGGCTGTGCGCCGATGGAGTCGGCGAACGCGCGCGTGCCCAGCAGGGCGGCCGCCGCGCCGTCGCTCATCTGGCTGGCGTTGCCGGCGGTCACCGTGCCGTCCACCTTGAACGCCGGCTTCAGCTTGGCCAGCGCCTCGACGGTGGTGTCGGCTCGCGGACCCTCGTCGACCTTGAACTCGACCAGCTGCTGCGCCGGCCGGCCCCTCGCATCGCGCCCGGGCAGCGCGGCCAGGACGGGCACGATCTCAGGCGCGAAGCGGCCGGCGGCGATCGCGGCGACAGCCTTGCGGTGGCTCTCGCAGGCGAACGCGTCCTGCTCGGCGCGCGTGATGCCGTCACGGGCGACCAGGTTCTCCGCCGTCAGGCCCATGTTGGTCAGGTGCTCGGGATGCCCGCTCGCCAGGGCCGGGCTGGGCAGGTAGCGCAGGCCGCCCATCGGCACCATGGTCATGGTCTCGACGCCGCCGGCGATCGCCGCCTCGCACTGGCCGGCCGCGATCTTCAGCGCCGCGTAGTTGACGGTCTCCAGTCCCGACGAACAGAAGCGGTTGACCGTCATCCCCGGCACCGTGACCGGCAGGCCGGCCATGAGGGCGATGTTGCGGCCGACGTTCATGCCCTGCTCGCCCTCGGGCATGGCGCAGCCCATGATCACGTCGCCCAGGCGCGCCGGGTCGAGTGCCGGCTGGTCGGCCACCAGCTGCCGGACCACGGCCGCACCCAGGTCGTCGGGCCGCGTGTGGCGCAGCGTGCCCTTGAGCGCGCGGCCGACCGCGGTGCGGCGCGCGGAGATGACGAAGACATCCTGCATCGCGCTTGCCTCCTGGCTCCGCAGCGGCGTCTAGTTCCGCAGCGGCTTGCCGGTCTTCAGCAGGCTCTCCATGCGGGCCAGCGTCTTGGGCTCGCCGATCAGCCGCATGAATCCCTCGCGCTCCAGCGCGAGCATCTCCTGCTCGGTGATGGTGGAGCCCGGCGGCACCGGGCCGCCGCTCAGGACATCGGCCAGCACCCGGCCCAGCCGGCGGTCGTGCGCGGTGGCGTAACCGGCCTGCTCCATGTTGTAGAGGACTGATTCGGCCAGCGCGATGCCGGCGGTGCCCATGACGGGGATGGCCGCGCGTTCGACGGGCGGCTCGAAGCCGCTGCGCGCCATGGCCAGCGCCAGCTCCTTGGCGTCGGCGGCCACGTGGTCGCGGTTCATGGACCAGGTGTCGCCCGGGCGCAGGAAGCCCAGCTCGCGGGCCTCTTCGGCGCTGGTGGCGACCTTCGCCGTGCCGATCGTCTCGAACGCGCGGCGGAACGCCGGCTGCAGGTCGCGCGGGTCGGTCTGCAGCGCCAGATTGCGCAGGTACAGGCGCAGGCAGCCGCCGCCGGCGGGGATCACGCCGGCGCCCAGCTCGACCAGGCCGATGTACGACTCGGCCGCCGCGCGCACGGCGTTGCCGGCCATGGTGATCTCGCAGCCGCCGCCCAGCGCCAGGCCGGCCGGCGCCGTGACCACCGGCACGCCGCAGTGCTCGAGTCGCCCGCAGGCCGCCTGGAAGGCGCGGACGATCAGGTCGATGTCCTCCCAGTTGCCCTCGGCGGCCTCCATCATCAGCATCATGAGGTTGGCGCCGGCGCAGAAGTTCTCCGCCGGGTTGGCCACGACCAGCGCCTGCCAGTTCCTCTCAGCCTCCGTGCAGGCGGTCATGATCATGCCCAGGTGATCCTGCCCGATGGCGTTCATCTTCGAGTGGAACTCCAGGCAGAGCACGCCGTCGCCCAGGTCCAACAGGCTGGCGCCGGGGTTGCGGCGCACCTCGCGCCCGGCGCGGCGCAGCACCTCGAAGTCGTAGACGCGCGCATCGCCGGGCACCGGCAGGAACCGGCCGGGCTCCGCGGACGGGCTGCAGCGCACGCCGTCGATCTCGCGGTACAGCGATTCGGCGCCGCCCTGGTACAGCGCCTCGATCCAGGCCGGCAGCGGGAGGCCGTCGGCGCGCAGCCGCTCGGTGACGGCACGGAACCCGAGGGCGTCCCAGGTCTCGAACGGGCCCAGCTTCCAGTTGAAGCCCCAGCGGACGGCCTGGTCGATCTGCGCGGCGCTGTCGGAGATCTCGCCCACGCGCAGGGCGCTGTAGGAGAAGCTCGCGGCCAGCATGCGCCAGATGGCTTGGCCGGCGCGGCCGGTCCCGAACGCCAGCTGGCGCAGGCGCTCCGGCAGGTCCTCGACCGACTTCGCGGACTCGATCTCCGGGAACTGCGCCTTGGCCTGGTCGCGGTACTCCAGCGTGTCCAGGTCCAGCGTCAGCAGCTTCTTCTGCGGCTCCTTCAGCAGCCTGAAGAAGCCGCCGCCGGTCTTGCGGCCCAGCAGGCCGCGCTCGACCATCGCGCGCAGGAACGGCGGG
>CAYNPY010000001.1:0-104933 GCA_964399195.1 uncultured Fibrobacteraceae bacterium | reverse complement strand
GTTCTGCTCCTTGCCCTGCTTGACCGTGCCGGCGGGCGCGGTCGAGGTGTGGGCGCCCATGGGCGTCGCGCTCGAGCGCTGGATGCCGGTGTTCATGTACGCCTCGTTGTCGTAGCAGACGTACAGCATGTTGTGCCCGCGCTCCATGGCGCCGGACAGCGACTGCAGGCCGATGTCGTAGGTGCCGCCGTCGCCGCCGAAGGCGATGAAGTTCATCTTCTCGCGGGCCACCGGCAGCTCGCCGTGCTTCTTGAGCGAACGGAAGGCGGTCTCGACGCCGCTGATCGTCGCCGCGCAGTTCTCGAACGCGCTGTGGATGAACGACGTCTTCCACGCCGTGTAGGGGAAGATCGTGGTGACGACCTCCATGCAGCCGGTGGCGCCGCCGACGACGGTGTCCTTGCCCGCGGTCAGCATGATCTGACGCAGGATGTTGGAGCCCGTGCAGCCCGCGCAGGCGCGGTGGCCCCCGGCCAGGAGGTCCTCGTTCTGGGTCAACTGCTTGAGATTGACAGCCATGTCGTGCCTCCCTTCCTAGAGCCTGACGCCCAGCAGGTTGATGTCCTTGACCTCGCCGCCGGCGGCCACCTTCTGCAGGTTCTCGATGACGGTCGCCGCCTGCTTCAGGTCGAAGTCGCGGCCGCCCAGGCCGTAGATGTAGCCGTGCACCGGCACCTGCAGGCCGTACATCGCCGAGCGGGTCTCGATGAAGAGCGGCCCGCCCTGGCCGCCGAAGCTGGCCGAGCGGTCGAGGACGCAGACGGCCTTGCGGCCGGCCAGGATCTTCGCCAGATACGCGTACGGGAACGGCCGGAAGGTGCGCACCTTGAGCAGACCCACCTTGACGCCCTTCTCGCGATACTGGTCGATGACGTCCTTGCAGGTGCCGGCGCTCGAGCCCAGCAGCACCATCACGAGGTCCGCGTCGTCCAGCCGGTACTCCTCGGCGAAGCCGTAGCGGCGGCCGGTCAGCTCGGCGTACTCGTCGCTCACCTGCTGGATGATCGCCGGCGCCTTCTCGTAGGCCGTCAGCTGGCTGGTCTTGTGCTCGAAGTAGTAGTCGGTCAGGTCCAGCGGGCCGACCGTGATCGGCTTCTCCGGGTTCAGCAGCGTGTAGGCCGGGTTGTACTTGCCGATGAACTTCCACGCCGCGTCGTCCGGCAGCATGTAGAGGGCGTCGGCGGTGTGGCTGATGATGAAGCCGTCGTAGTTCACCATCACCGGCAGGCGCACGTCCATGTGCTCGGCGATGCGCCAGGCCATGATGCCGTTGTCGTACGACTCCTGGGCGTTTTCGCTGAACAGGTGAATCCAGCCGGCGTCGCGGCCGCCCATGCTGTCGGAGTGGTCGCAGTGGATGTTGATGTTGCCGCTCAGCGCGCGGTTGACGAGCGCCATGCAGATCGGCAGCCGCAGCGAGGCGGCGATGTAGACGACCTCCCACATCAGGGCGAAGCCGGCGCTGCTGGTGGCCGTGAAGGTGCGGGCGCCGGCGGCGGCCGCGCCGACGGCGGCGCTCATCGCCGAATGCTCGCTCTCGACCAGGATCATCTCCGTGGTGGACTCGCCGTTGGCGACGAACTCCGCGTACTTGTGCATCATCTCCGTCTGCGGAGTGATGGGAAACGCCGCGGCGACGTGCGGACGGGCCTGCTTGAACGCATAGGCGACCGCTTCATTGCCGGACAGCGCGACGAGTTTCTGCTCCATGCCTCGGTTCCTTTCCGGCGGTTGCCTATTTCTCTTCGCGGACCATCACCAGCGCCGCCTTGCCCTTCTTGACGGGCGGGCACTCGTGGGCGCAGATGCCGCAGCCCTTGCAATGGTCCAGGATGATGCCCTTCATCAGCGGCTTGGGGCCGGACGCGTCGATCTCGATCGCCGAGTCCGGGCAGTAGATCCAGCAGAACATGCAGTGGATGCAGTTCTCCGCGACGAACTTCGGCACGAACGTGCGCCAGTCGCCGGTCTTGTAGCCGGCGGCGTTGCCGGCGTCGCGGATGATGCCGCCTTCGTGCAGGTCCTTCGTGTTGATCATGCTCATGCCGACACCAGCTCCTTGTTGGCGCGGTCCACGGCGGCGAGGTTGCCGTCGATGACCACCTGGGAGAACTTGCTGCCCAGCTGCTCGACGAGGGCGCCCTTGAGCTCCTCGACCGTCAGCATGTCGTCGACGGCGAGCAGGGCGCCCACCATCGGCATGTTCGGGATCGGGCGGCCGATGGTCTCCAGAGCGATGCCGGTGGCATCGATCGTGTGCACCTTCGCGCCCTTGACGTTCAGCTTCTTCGCCACCGCGCCGGGGGCCTCGGTCGTATTGACCAGGAACACCGTGTCCTTCGAGGTGCCCGCAGTCACGCCGGCGGCGGGACTGTCCAGCAGCGTCGAATCCAGCACGATCACGATGTTCGGGTTCTCGATCATGCAGTGCCGCCGGATGGGCGCGTCGGCGATGCGGGTGAAGCCGCGCATGGGCGCGCCGCGCCGCTCGGGACCGTACTCGGGGAAACCCTGACCGTACTTGCCCTTCATCAGGACCGCCTCGGCCAGGAACATGGCCGCGGTCTTGGCGCCCTGGCCGCCGCGGGCATGCCAGCGGATTTCGACCATCTTTCCAGACATGCGCCTACTCCTTGCGTCTGTGCATCCTTGTCGCGTGCAGGCATTCGTGCCGGAGGCATTCGTGCCGGGCGCCGGCGACGGGCCGCGTTGGCGATCGCGCGGCATCCGTGGTAGATTCGACCGGCGGACGCGGCAAAGTTAGTGTCGGGGTGCCGCCTAAACAAACCAAAACGCCGTTCGTCCGGCGCTGCCGATTCTGATAATAACAATCAAAACAAGGATTTACGGCCCCCGGCGTCCGGCGCTCGCGGGGCGGACAGGCGGGCGATGAGTCACCGTTCCCTCGTCATCGACATGCGGCTGGGCGGACGGCAGAGCCGCGTCGTCGTGGGACCTCTGGCCGCGCTCGAGCTGTCGCGGTTCATCCTGCGGCCGCCGCCGGTGTACATCGTGGACGAGGCCGTCGAGCGCCTCCAGCCGGCGTGGCTCGAGCAGCTGCAGGCCGGCTGCGACCCGGACCGCTCCGGGACGCTGGTCGTGCCCGGCGGCGAGGGCGTCAAGAGGCTCGAGCAGCTGGCGGCGATCTACGCCTGGCTGGCCGGGCGCGGGGTGGCGCGCGACGACACAATCGTGGGCATCGGCGGCGGCGCGCTGCTGGACGTGGCGGGCTTCGCGGCCGCCACCTGGCAGCGCGGCATCGGCTGGGTGAGCGTGCCGACGACGCTGCTGGCGATGATCGACGCGGCGATCGGCGGCAAGACGGCCATCAACGTCGCCGGACTCAAGAACCAGGTGGGCGCCTTCCACCCCGCGGCGGGGATCATGGTGGACTGCGGCTTCCTGCTGACGCTGCCGCGGTCCGGGTGGCGCGACGGGCTGGCCGAGATGGTCAAGGCCGCGGTGGTGGGCGACGCGTCGCTGTTCTCCGACCTCGAGGCCTCGCGCGCGGAACTGCAGGCGCTCTTCGGCGCCGCGGCGGGGCCCGACGGCGAGCCGGTGCCGGGCGTGCTCGGCGCGCTGCCCTGGCGCGACTGGGTGGGCCGGGCCGCCGCCGTCAAGGCGGCCATCGTGGACCGCGACTTCCTGGAGCAGGGACCGCGACGCGTCCTGAACCTGGGGCACACCCTCGGGCACGCGCTGGAAGCGCACACCGCGGGCACGCCCGCCGCGCTGTCGCACGGCCAGGCCGTGGCCATCGGCATGGCCGTCGTCTTCCGCGTGGCCGCCGAGCGCGGCCTGTGCCCGCTGACCCTGGCGGTGCGCGTCATCGAGCTGTTGGACGCCTGCGGCCTGCCCACGCGCTGCCCGGCGCCGCCGGCCGCGGAGCTCGAGCGCCTGCTGCACGCGGACAAGAAGCGGCGCGGCGGGCGCGTGCGCTGGGTGCTGCCACGGGGGCTGCGGCAGCTGGAGCTCGACGGCGCTGTCGACACCGCCGAGCTCCTGCGGTGGCTCGATTGAGCGCGACGGCCGCCTGCCGTTACCTGGCGAGCACCAGTTTCGCGACGGCCGCCTTGTCCCCGTGCGCGAGCCGGGCCAGGTACGCGCCGGCGGCGACCGACCGGCCCGCGCCGTCGGTCCCGTCCCACAGGGCTTCGTGCCGCCCGGCCGCCAGCGGAGCCGAGATCAGCGTCCGCACCAGTCGCCCGCGCACGTCGTAGATGCCGAGCGACACCGGCCCGGCCGCCGGCACGGTGAAGGCCACCGCCGTCCGCGGGTTGAACGGGTTGGGCGCGATGCCAATGATCGCCAGCGCGGCCGCGGGCAGCTCCGGCGCCGCTGCCGCGCCGCCCGGCCGGACCCGTTCGCTGAAGCCGCCGGCGCGCCCCTCGGCGTCGACCGCCGCCAGGACGTAGTACCAGGAGCCGGGCGGCGGGGCGTCCTCGAACGAAGCCGCCGGATGCGCCATGATCGCCACCGCGGCGCCGGCCGACGGCAGGAAGTCCGCCGCCGAGTCGCGGTAGGCGACGTAGCTGGCGACGCCCGGCGCCGCCAGCGGATCCCACTCCAGGCGCAGGCGGCCGGCGCCGGCGTCGCTCAGGCGGGCGCCGGTCACGCGCGGCGGCGCGCCGGGCACCGCGAAGGGCCCGCCGTGCACGCCGAGGTCCGCGCGCGAACCGTCCGGATCGGCGCCGGCGGGCTCGGGATCGCCGCGGTCCAGGCACGGCGAGTGCAAGCCCGGGGAACAGGCCGGCGGCGCGGCGACCAGCCGCGGGTCCAGCGCCAGGTCGTGCGGGCCGGGCGCCATGCCGGCGGCGTAGTTCCCGCCGGCATTGTCCCAGACCAGGTTGTAGTCGGCCGCGACGGCCGCGCCGAAGGCCGCCAGGCCGCCGCCCGCGTTGCCCTTGACGATGTTGTTGCGGACCCGCAGCGGGGCCTCGCCGGCGACCAGGAGGCCGCCGCCCGAGCCGGCGACGTTGGCCTCGACCAGGCAGTTCTCCACCGCGCCGCCGCTCCCCAGCGTGAACAGCCCGCCCCCCAGCCCGGCCGCCCGGTTCCCGCGCACCACGGCGTTGCGCACCGTCAGCGACCCGCCCTGCCACTGGATGCCGCCGCCGTTGCCCAGGCCCGCGCTGTTGCCCTCGAGCCGCCCGCGCGTGAGCGCGAGCGCGGCGTCGCTGCCGCCGAGCGCGCCGCCCTCGCCGCGCGCGCGGTTGCCGACGAACTCCGCTTCGACGATGTCGGCGGCGCCGCCGTCCAGGTACGCGGCGCCGCCGCGGTAGCAGGAGCCGTTGCCCGCGAACGAGCCGCCGGCGATGGTCCACACCGCGCCCTCGCCGTACAGCGCCGCGCCGAGGAACGATTCCGAGCTGTCGGCGCAGGCGTTGCCGCTGAACTCGCAGTCCACGAGCGTGACGGCGCCGCCGCTGGCGCTGACGGCCCCCCCGCGCGAGGCGCGGTTGCCGGTGAAGCGGCACGACTCCAGGCGCGGCGCGCCGCCGACCACGCAGACGGCGCCGCCGTAGCCCGTCGTCGTGCCCAGCGCCGCCCGGTTGCCGATGAACTCGCAGTGGCGGATCGTCGGCGAGGCGTCCTGCACGAACACGGCGCCGCCGTGCTGGCCGGGCACCGGCGCCGAGCCGTTGCCGCCGTAGCAGTCGGCGAACACGAAGTTGTCCACCAGCGCGAAATCGCCTGCCGGCGCGTTGAACCGCAACGCCGAACCGCCGCAGGTCAGGCGCGTCGGGTGCAGCGCGCGGTCCTGCGCCGTGAACGTGGGGTCCCAGGAGCCGAGGATGCGCACGGTCCCGTTGACGGTCACGCGCGAGGTGTAGTCGCCGCCCGCCACCAGCACGGTGTCGCGGCCGGAGCACGCCGCCACCGCGTCGGCGATCGAGCGCGCGGCGGTGGCCGGCGTCAGGTACGGCGGCGTGTTGCCGCCGCCGGGGCTGACGTAACGCGTGGCGTGCCCGATGATCCGCAGGGGGTGCGGCGCAAACGCGTAGCCGTCGCGCGTCCCGGTCGCCGCGCTCACGATCAGCTGCGCGCCGGCCAGCGAGAGGTTCGGCACGACCCAGTCGTAGCTGCCCGTGTTGGGGACGCCCTGGGCGATGACGAGGTCGCCGCAGGGACCGTCCCGGCCCAGCGTCAGGTCGACCGCGCCGACCGGCGCCCCGGACATCGTCCAGTTCAGGGTCACCGTGGCGCCGGCCAGCAGCGGCTCGGCGCCGAGACCGGGCGCGAACGCGAACCCGGACGCCGGCGGCGAGCAGGTCAGCTGCGTCACGGCCGTGCCGGTCAGGGCCGCCCCGTAGCGCACCCAGATGTAGCCGGACTGCCCGAACCCGGGCCCCCAGCTGTTCTTGATCAGCCAGGCGCCGGCGCCGTCACAGGAGCGGTCGTCCCAGCCGACGATGAGCACCAGGTGGTTGACGACCGTTCCCGGCTGGTCGAAGCACCCGCCGGCATAGGCCTCGAAGGCGTCGCTGGCGTCGATCCCCGTGCAGACGGGCCCGTCGAGCAGCGCCGTCTTGATCTGAGCGACGTTGTTGCTGATGGAACGGTAGCCCGAGATCCAGGCGTAGGCGGGGAACTCGCCCTGCCGGCACGGCGCGGCCGGCGGGTCCGCCGCCAGGTACGGATGACAGTCCTCGAGGACCGCTCCCCGCGTGCGGAAGACGTCGTAGGCCGCGAACGCCCAGCCGCCGTCGCAGCCCGCCCCCACGCTGTTGCAGGAGACGACCTGCTGTTCGGACAGGTCCAGCGTCGTCCCGTAGCGGATGCGCATGTGCGCCTCGAGTTCGGCCGTCGCCGCGAAGGCCCAGCAGCTGCCGCAGCTGCCCTGGTCCTTGACCGGCGTGACCCCGCCCTGCTCGACCCAGCTGAAGTTCGGCGGCAGCGACTTCGCGACCGGCAGCACGACCAGCCGGCGCGCGAGTTCCTCCTCGTAACCGGCCGGCGGCGCGTAGCCCCGCAGCGCGGCGCGGCGCTCCGGGGTCAGCGTCGCGGTGAAGTGGTCGTCCACGGCGAACGACCAGCCGTTGGCGTCGATCTCGCGCCGCAGCTGCTCCAGATCGGCGGCGCGGCCCGCGCCGGCCACCAGGAGCAGGAGCGCCGCGACGGCGAGAACCAGGGGCGCCGGCGGCCGCCGGATCTTTCGCGGGGTCAGTGCAGGGGGCATCGTGCGGTCCTCAGCGGTCGAGCCACGTCGGGGGCGAACAAACGCGCATGGGCCGAGGCCGGCCGCGCGATGTCGAGGTATGATCGTCTTGATGATAGCAGATGCGCGGCGCCCGCGTCGACCGCCGGACTCGCCGGTCCGGCCGGGCCGGCTGCGCTCAGTAGCACGACACCGGATCGATGTCGTGCAGGACCTCGACCCCGGGATAGCCCGCCGCCAGCGCCCGCAGGCAGGAAGCCAGCCAGGCCTTGTGGCGCAGATTCAAGTCGCCCTTCAGGAGCACCTGGAACCGGTAGCGGTCCAGCAGGCGCTCGAAGACCGCGGGCGCCGGCCCCAGCACCGTGACCGGGCCGGCCGGGAACTGTTCGCGCAGCGCGCGCCCGAGCGCGCCCGCCGCCTCGGCCGCCAGCGCCTGCCGGCGCGCCGCGACACCGATTCGGGCCAGGCGCCGGAACGGCGGGTAGCCGAGCGCGCGCCGGACCTCGAGTTCGGCCGCGGCGAAGGCCGCGTAGTCATGCGCGGCGGCGGCCCGGATCACCGGGTGCTCCGGCTGCCAGGCCTGCAGGAGCACCAGGCCGCGACCGGCCCGCCCGGCGCGCCCGGCGACCTGCGACAGCAATTGGAACGAACGCTCGGCGGCGCGGAAATCGGGCAGGCCCAGGCCGTCGTCGGCCGCCAGCACCCCCACCAGCGAGACGCCCGGGAAGTGGTGACCCTTGGCCACCATCTGCGTGCCCAGGAGGATGTCGGCCTCGCCGCGCGCGAACGCGGCGAGGATGCGGTGGTGGCTGTCGCGGCCGGTGGTCGTGTCGCGGTCCAGGCGCAGCAGGCGCGCCTGCGGGAAGCGGCCCTGAAGATGGAGTTCCACCTTCTCGGTGCCCGCGCCCGCCGGCACGAACGCGGCCTGTCCGCACGTCTCGCAGGCGGCGGGCACCGCGCGGGTGTGGCCGCAGTAGTGGCAGAGCAGGCGGCGCGGGCGCAGGTGGTAGGTCACGGCGATGTCGCAATCGGGGCAGGCCGCCGCAGCGCCGCAGCCGGCGCACTGCAGCGCGCGCGCGAAACCGCGGCGGTTGTAGAAGAGGATCGCCTGCTCGCCGCGGTCCAGGGCGCCGGCCAGCGCCTCGTCCAGCGGCGGCGAGATGCCGTCCGGCGCGCCGCCGCCGCGGACGTCGACGATCTCGACCGCCGGCAGCGGCGCTCCCAGGCGTTCCGGCAGCTCCCACCGGCCGTAGCGGCCGTCGTTCGCGTTGGCGAGCGTCTCCAGGTCGGGCGTCGCCGAGCCCAGCACGACCAGCGCCCCGCACTCGCGCCCGCGCACCAGCGCCGCGTGCCGCGCGTGGTAGCGCGGCTTCTCGTCCTGCTTGTACGAAGCCTCGTGCTCCTCGTCGACGACGATCAACCCGAGGTCGCGCACGGGCGCGAACAGCGCCGAGCGCGGTCCGACCACGACGCGCAGCTCGCCGCGGGCGGCCTGTTCGTGCACGCGGCAGCGGCGCCCCGCCGACAGACCGCTGTGCACGGCCGCCGCCGCGTCGCCGAAGCGCGCCGAGATGCGCGAGAGCGTCTGCGGCGTCAGCGCGATCTCCGGCAGCAGGAACAGCGCTCCGCGCCCGAGCGCCAACGCTTCGGCGATCAGCGTCAGGTACACCTCGGTCTTGCCGCTGCCGGTCACCCCATGCAGCAGCACCGCGCCGAACCGGCCCTCGGCCAGACGCCGGCGGCCGTCGGCCACCGCGGCCTCCTGGGCCGCCGTCAGGCTCGTCACCTGGGCGTCGACGGACGGATACGGGACTTCGGCCCGGCGCGGCGAGGCCCCGGCGGCGGTGCCCGGCGACGGCGGGTGGAACAGGGGGACGACCTCGCCGACCGGCAGCGCGTAGTAGCCGGCGAGCCACTCGGCCAGGCGCCGCCGCTCGCCGTCCAGGCGGTACTCCGGCGGCAGCACGCGGGTGATGTCCCGCAGGCGGCGGGGGGGCGTCGGCTCGGCCTCGGCGACCGCGGGCAGCTCCGCGTTCGCGGACGGCGGCGCGGGCTCGTCCGCCGCCACCACCAGGCCCACCAGGCGGCGCCGGCGGCCGAAGACGACCTCGACGAGATCACCGACCGTCGCCGCGCGGCGCTCACTGCCCGCCCCGGGCACGTGCAGGTAGGTGAACGTCTGCGGCAGGGGCACGGGCAGGGCCACTTCCAGCCTCTGCTGCGGCCGCGGCATCGCCGCCGCCTCGCTCGCGGTCGCCATCGCGCCTCCCCTGCCGCCGGCCTTGCCGCCGAACTTGCCGCCCACCATGCCGGACGGGGCATGGTAACGCGGCCGGCGCGGGGCGTCCATCGGGGCGCGCGGGCGCGGTCCCTACTCGTGGGCGACGCCCAGGATCGACTGGACGAGATCGATGACCTTCTGCGGGCTGAACGGCTTGGTGATGTACTCGGTGGCGCCGGCGGCCAGGCCCGCTTCGCGGTCCTCGCGGCTCGAGCGCGCCGTCAGCAGGATGACGGGGATCTGGCGCGTGCGGACGTCCTGCTTCAGGCGGCGGCAGGCCTCGATGCCGCCGCAGCCGGGCATCATGACGTCCATGACGATGAGATCGGGCGCTTCGCTGGCCGCCAGCGCCACGGCCTCCTCGCCGTCGTCGGCGACGATCACGTCGAAGCCCTCGACGTGCAGGCTGAAGTCCAGGATGTGACGGATGTTGTGCTCGTCGTCGGCGATCAGGATCCTGCGCACGGACGGGGCCTCCTCGGCGGCATCTGGTTGCGTATGCTCTTCGGCAGCCCTTGCCGGCGCCTGAGCGCTGTTTCGGCGGCCGGCGTCAGTCCCGGACCGAGACCATCCCGGCCCGGTCCAGCACCGGGCGGCGCAGCTCGGTCGATTCCACGGCGTCCGCCTGCAGCGCCGTGATCCGCGCGCGCCGCAATTCGACCTCGGCCAGGAAGGCCGGGACCAGGCGGGGGCAGTAGCGGCTGCCGGCGTGATCGCGCAGTTCGGCCACCGCCTCGTCGAGGGACCAGACGCCCCGCCACGGACGCCGGCTGAGCATCGCCGACAACGTGTCGGCCAGCCGCAGCAGGCGCGCTCCGACGGGAATCGCCTCGCCGGACAGGCCGGCCGGGTAGCCGGTGCCGTCCCAGTTCTCGTGGTGGTGGCGGACCAGGCGGCGCACGCGCGGATCGACCGCCAACGGCGCCAGGATCTCCAGCCCCGCCGCCACGTGGCCCTGGACTAGGCGCTCCTCGTCCTCGTCCAGGCGGCCCGCCCTCGCCAGCAATTGCGGCGGCACGCGGCTGAGGCCCACGTCGTAGCAGGGCAGCGCGAACGCGAGCGCGGCCAGTTCGCCGTCGTCCAGCCCGAGCCGGCGGGCCGCCGCCAGCGTGATCTCCCGGCAGATGCCGTGCACGCTCTGCCGGCACGGCTGGCCGACCGCCGTCGTCGCCCGCAGGGCGTGGCGCACCTGCTGCAGGGCCAGGCCTTCGCGGCGCCAGGCGGCGTGACGAGCCAGCAGTCCCGCGACTCGCGGCGCCAGCCCTTCCAGCAGCAGGCGGTCGTCGTCGTCGAGCGCGGTGCCGTCGATCTTGTTGTTGACCGTCAGCACGCCGACGCAGCGCGGTCCCTCCAGCAGCGGCACGCACAGCAGCGACGGCGTCGTGTAGCGGATCTCGTCCGATTCGCCGGGCTCCCCGCCGTCGCGGCCCAGGTCGCCGATCAGCAGCGTGCGCCCGGTCTCCAGGACGCGGCCGGCGAAACCGGAGCCCCGGCGCAGGCGCACGCCCTGGACGACGGCGCCGGGCAGGCCGATGGCGGCCCGGATCGTCAGCGCCTGGCCGTCGTCGTCCGCCACCATCAGGGCGGCCGTGCGCACGCCGAGGCTGCCGCCCACCCAGTTCAGCAGCCGCTGCAGGAGTTCGGCCGGCTCCAGGCCGCCGGCGCCGACGTTGTCGCCGTCGCGGTTGAGCACCACCGGCGCGCGCCGCGGCAGCAGCACCGTGAAGCGCGTCCCGTGCGGCTCGACGTTCTCGGCCCAGATGCGCCCGTCGTGGTGCTGCACGATGTCGTGGCAGATCGCCAGGCCCACGCCCTGGCCGTTGTGGGCGCGCGTGGCCGAGTCGTCGACCTGGAAGAAGCTCTGGAAGATCTCGCCGAGCTTGTCGTCGGGGATGCCGATGCCCGAGTCGACGACGGTGATGCGCGCCGCCGTGCCGGCCTCGCCGACGGAGACGGCGACGCGTCCGCCGGCCGGGGTGAACTTCAGCGCATTGTCCAGCAGGTGGTCCAGCAACTGGCGCAGCAGGACCTGGTCCGCCGACAGCCAGAGCGGCGTCTCGCCCGCGTCCACCGCCAGGACCAGCCCCCGCTCGCGGGCGCGCACGGACCAGGCCTCGGCGGCGCGGCGGACCACCTGGCGCAGGTCCACTTCCGCGGCGTGGAGCGCGGGCCGCCCCTGCTCCAGGTTTCCGATCTCCAGGATGTCGTTGATCACCGAACCCAGCCGCCGGCTCTCGGCGTGAATGACCTTCAGGAACTCGGCCAGCGACTCCCCGGTCAGCGTCCCGAGATTCGACTGCAGCAGTTCGCTGTAGGCGGAGATCGAGGTGAGCGGCGTGCGCAGCTCGTGGCTGACGTTGGCGACGAAGTTGCGCTTCATCTTGGCCAGGCTGTCCAGCTTGCGCGAGGCTGCCGACAGCTCGGCGTTGCGGGCCGCCAGGCGTTCGTAGATCTCGGCCGACTCCAGCGCGGTGGCCGATTGCTGCACGATGAACTCCAGCAGGCGCAGGCGCTCCGGCTCCGGGACCTGGCCGTCGTCCGGATCTTCCAGCGTCAGGAAGCCGAAGCGCTCGCCCGAGGCCGCCACCAGCGGCGCCACCAGGCGCAGGCCGGGCGACCAGGGTCCGGCCTGGGCGGCGGGCGCCGCGCCGGACGCCGGCACGAGGAAGCAGTTCGAGTAGCGGTGGCGGGCGTCGGTCAGCGCCGCGAAGGCGTCCGGAAGCACGGGCGCCGCCGTCAGGGCCGTCACCTCGGAGGCGCTCAGGCCGGCGCAGGCCCGCGTGACGAAGGCATGAACGGTCTCGTCCCAGAGGTGCAAGAGGGCGCGCCCGAACCCGCCGAGGTCGACCACGGTCGCCACCACGCGCTCGGCCAGTTCACCGCGCGCATGGGTCGCGTTGAGCCGGTTCGACGCCGCGAGGATGCGCTCCAGCGCGAGCGCGCGCGAGCGCCAGCGGCCGGCGTCGTCGGCGCCGCGCGCCGCGGCCGTCGCCGGGGGCGCCTTGCGCACCGGGCTGCCGGAAGAGGGCGACACGACCGCCTACACCCGGCCCGACCGCGCGGCCAGCAGGCGCCCGACGCGGTCCACGAGCTTGGCGATCACGAACGGCTTGCGCATGAACAGGTCGGCGCCGGCCTCCTTCATCCGGGCGCGCGTTTCCTCGTCGGCCCGCGCCGAGAGGGCCACGATCAGCGTCGAACCCTGCAGCCGGTTGCGGCGGATGAGGCGCGTGGCGTCGATGCCGTCGAGCTTCGGCATCATGATGTCCATGATCACGACGTCGGGCTGGAAGGACGCCATCTTGTTCATGCAGTCGATGCCGTCGTGCGCGTGCGCGACCTCGAAGCCCTCGTTGACGAAGGTCTGGGCCAGGAGCGTCGCAATGGGCTTCTCGTCGTCGACGATCAGGATGCGCGGTCTCGACGCCATCTCGGCTCCTCGGTCTGCGTTGCGGTGCCGTCGTTCAGTCGGCCGGACCCGGCGCCGGCGCCACCAGTGCGGCCAGGGCCTCGACGACGCGCGGGTCGAACTGCGTGCCGGCGTGCGCCCGGATCTCCGCCAGCGCCGGCCCGGGCGGCAGCCCCGCGCGGTACGGGCGGTCCTTGGTGAGCGAGAACCAGGCGTCCACCACGGCGAGGACCCGCGCCCCCAGCGGGATGCTGTCGCCGTCCAGCCCGTCCGGATAGCCGCTGCCGTCCATGCGCTCGTGGTGGTGGCGGATCAGCCCCCGCACCGCCGGATCCGGCAGCAGGGGGCCGACCAGCTCGCAGCCCTGCTCGACGTGGCGGTCGACCTCGTCGCGCTCTTCCCAGCTCAGCGGCGCCGCGCCCAGGACGATCTCGTCCTCGACGCGGGCCATGCCGGCGTCGTGCAGCGTGGCCGCGTACAGCAGTCGCCACTGCTCCTGCGAGCCCATGCCGAGGCTGCGCGCCAGGCGCGAGATCAGGTGCAGCGCCTCGGGCGTCGAGGTGGGGATGCCCGTGCGCCGGGTGTGCAGCAGCACCTGCAGCGCCTCGAGCACCCGCGACTCGTTGCCTTCGAAGTTCCGCAGCGCGGTGGTGACGATGCGCGCCAGCACCTCCAACTGCTGCCGCTCCGCCTCGCCGTAGGCGGCCTCGGCGGCGCGGCGGCCGGCGATGAGCAGTCCGACCGGCTCGTCCTCGTGCGCGAGGGGGCAGAACAGCCGCCCGCCCGGGCCCTGCCCCCGGGCCCATTCGAGATCGCCGACGATCGCGCCCGGGTCCGGCTGCGCGCGGCCGTCCAGCAGGAACCGCCGCCAGGCCTCGGTCAGGATCACCGGCTGCAGGCGGCGGCTCTCCTCGCGCTGTCCCAGCGAGCCGACCGGCACCAGCGCCCCGTTGCCGTCCGTCAGCAGCAGCGTCACCGCCAGCGAATCGGTGAGTTCAGCCACCGTGCGCAGGACGACGGAGACGACCTGCGACGCCTTCTCGGCCGAGACCTGCAGCCCCGTCACGCGCGGCAGGGCGGCCAGCTGACCCATCTCCTTCGGCACCAGGAAGCGGAACTCCGAACCGCCCTCGGGCAGCCGGCGCGCCTCGATGTGTCCGCCATGCAGGTGCACGATGTGCCGGGCGATGCTCAGCCCCAGGCCGGCCCCCTCGGCCTGGGCCGTGGCGCCGTCGGCGCGGTAGAACTCGCGGAAGATGCGCCGGATGTCCTCGCTCGGGATGCCGGGCCCGTCGTCGAGCACGCTGACCGCGACGGTCGAGCCTTCCTCGGCGAGCACCAGGCGGATGTGACCGCCCTCGGGCGTGAACTTCACCGCGTTGCCCAGGAGATTGACGATCACCTGGCGGATGAGGTCGGCGTCGACCTCGGCCCGCGGCAGGAACGACGGCGCCTCGACCGCCACGTGCAGACCGCGCGCCGCGGCCGCGGGGGCCAGGGCGCGCACGGCCTCCTGCACCAGATCGACCAGGGACACGGGTTCCAATTTCATCAACTGCGGCCCGAACTCGACGCGCGTGAAATCCAGCACGCGGTCGACCATGCGCTGCAGTCGGCCGGCTTCGGACTTGATCACGCCCAGGAACTCGACTGCGTGCGGGAAGGCGTCGTCCCCCACCTGGCCGAGCAGGACCTCGGTATACGCGCTGATCGCCGTCAGCGGCGCCTTGAAGTCGTGGCTGGCCATCGCCACGAAGCGTCCCTGCAGGCGCGCCAGCCTGCCGAGGGCGTGGTTCTCGCCCGCCAGCCGGACCACCTCCGCCTGCAGGGCCGCCAGCGCGGACAGGGTGCTGAGCGCCGCCGCCGCGGAGGCCGCGACCGGCGCCAGGGCCCGCCGCCGCGCCGCGTCCGCTTCCTCGCCCGGGGGCCCGCCGGCCGCCAGGGCCAGCAGGGGCGGCTCGCCGGCCGCCACCACGGTCACGGCGCCCGGCAGAGGCGCCTGCGCCCACGCGCAGCGACCGGCAGCAGCGGCCCGCACCGCGGCCCAGCCCCCGGCCGGCGCGCTCCAGCCCGCCTCGCCGGCCGGCCCGCGGGCGGCCAGGCACCAGTCGCGCGCGGGATCCCAGGTCGTGTCCAGCGCGGTGGCCGCCGCGGGATCGATCGCCACCGCCACGT
This sequence comes from uncultured Fibrobacteraceae bacterium, assembly GCA_964399195.1. Classification (GTDB taxonomy): domain Bacteria; phylum Krumholzibacteriota; class Krumholzibacteriia; order LZORAL124-64-63; family LZORAL124-64-63; genus CAINDZ01. The sequence continues at coordinate 89,909 of CAYNPY010000001.1, read as the reverse complement.
CGGCCAGGTCCGGCTGCACGCGCAGCGCCGCCAGCGCCGCCTCCATCGCCTCGAGCACCGGCGGCGTCTCGCCGGCCAGCGACAGGCGCGACCAGAACTCGGCGACGGCGTTCACCTCGCGCGCGCGTTCGCTCTGTCTGGGCACGGCGGTCGGCATGGCGCCTCGACTCACGTCGGCAACTGGCCGTCCCCGGGTCCCGGGCCGGATTGGCCCGCGAAACTGCCGGAGGACAGCATGAGATCCGGGTTGCCCGTCGGCGAGCGCCGCTCGGTGACGACGACGCTGCGGGGATTGGCCTTGCCGTATTTCTTCAGCTCGGCCAGCGTGTCGCTGAGCACGGCCGGGTGAGTGAACCGGCCCTTGACGTCGGTGATCAGGGCCACCGTCAGCGCGATGAGCGGGAACCGCTCGCGAATGCCCGCGCGGTTCTCCACCTCCAGGTAGCCGCGCTCGGCGTCCGCCGGGTCGTGCAGCGCGAGCACACCGGCGTCGAATTCCTCGATGATGCGGCGCCCCAGCTCCTGGCTGCCGGCCGAGTCGGTGGCCACCACGAAGTCGTCGCCGCCGACGTGCCCGACGAAGACGCCCGCCGGCCCAAACTTCTGCGCGCAGCCGACCAGCACGCCCGCGGTGAAGGAGATCGCGCGGTCGCCGCGCGCGTAGCCGTAGTGGTCGTTGAAGCTCTTGAACCGGTCGATGTCCACGTACATCAGCGCGAAGTCGTCGCCGCGCGCGAGCCGGACCTGGACTTCCCGTTCGATGGCCCGGTTGCCGGGCAGGCCGGTCAGGGGGTTGGCCTCGCGCTCGCGACGCGTGGACTCCAGCAGGTTGCTCACACGCAGCAGCAACTCGTCGTGGCTGAACGGCTTGACGATGTAGTCGTTGGCGCCGCCGCGCAGGCCCTGGACCTTGTCGGCGGCGTCGCTCTTGGCCGTCAGCAGGATCACCGGCAGCCGCGCGGTCTCGAACCCGGCACGAATGATCTCCAGGACGGAAAATCCGTCCCGCCGGGGCATCATCACGTCCAGCAGGACCAGGTCCGGACGGAAGCTGGCGACGGCCTGCCAGGCCTCCTCGCCGTCCTCGGCCAGGCGGACCTCGAAACCCTCCTGTTCGAGCAGGAACTGGAGGATTCTCCGGATGTGCGGCTCGTCGTCGGCGACGAGGATCCGGGCTTTGGCGGCCATGGGCTCCCCGGGGCTCGTGGGCGAATCGTCACCGGTCCCCCCGCGGGGGTCCGGCGCTGCCGCAACGGGTCGCAAAGCTCATGCCACGCAGGCGATTCGGAGCCGAGCGGTCCGGCGGGCAGGAACCCCGAACGGGTCCCTGCGCCCCAGATCGGCCGGGCACGGGGTCTCTTTAGCGCCAGGAAGCTAGGGGGGCCCGCGCGAAGCTGTCGAGGGTCAGCGGATCGCGCCGCCCGGCAGTCAGATGGCACCAGCCGGCGTAGGCGATCATGGCGGCGTTGTCCGTGCAGTACACGCGCTCCGGCGGCAGGAAGTGCAGGCCGCGGCGCGCCGCTTCCTGCGCCACGCGCTCGCGCAACTGGCCGTTGGCCGCCACACCGCCGGCCAGGTAGACGGCCCGGGCTTGGCGCCGCCGCGCCGCCTGGAACAGGCGGCGGCAGAGCACCTCGACGATGGCGTCCTGGGCCTCGCGGCAGACGTCGGCGACGGTCTGCTCATCCAGCGGCCGCGGCAGGCCCTCCACGGCGGTGCGCACGGCGGTCTTCAGGCCGCTGAAGCTGAAGACGATGCGGGGGTCGGCCAGCAGCGGCCGCGGGAAGCTGAAGCGGCCGGGCTGCCCGCGCCTGGACGCGGCATCGACCGGCGGCCCGCCCGGATACGGCAGGCCCAGGAGCTTGGCCGTCTTGTCGAAGGCCTCGCCGGCCGCGTCGTCCAGGGTGCCGCCCAGTCGCTCGTAGCGGCCCACCTCCGGCATGTGGACCACTTCGGTATGGCCTCCCGAAACGATGAGCACGGTGGCCGGCAGCACCAGTTCGGCCGTCAGCGCGTTGGCCAGGATGTGCCCCTCGAGGTGGTGCACGCCGACCAGGGGCAGGTCCGCCGCGTAGCAGATCGCCTTGGCCGTCGACAGCCCGACCAGCAGCGCGCCCAGCAGCCCCGGACCGGCCGTCACCGCCACGCCGTCCAGGTCGCGCGGGCGCAGCCCCTGCCGCTCCAGCAGCAGGTCCACCATCGGCAGCAGGTTGACCAGGTGCGCGCGGCTCGCGAGCTCGGGCACGACGCCGCCGAATGCGCCGTGCAGGTCCACCTGCGAGCTGAGCAGGTTGGCCGCGACGCCGCCCTCGCTGTCGTAGAGCGCGACGGAAGTGTCGTCGCACGAGGTCTCGATCCCCAGCACCTTCATCGCGGTCCCGCCTCCGGCAGCGACGGCCACAGGCGCTCACGAAGGCCGGCGATGCCGCTCGCCTCGCGCTCGAGCGCCAGCCACTGCGGCCCGATCGCGGCGGCCACCTCGCGCACCAGCACGCCGCGGCTGGACACCTCGCGCGCGGCGGCGGTGCCGGCCAGGCCGTGCACGTAGCAGCCCAGCAGCGCCGCGTCGCGCGCCGGCAGTCCCTGCGCCAGCAGGCCGCCGATCAGCCCGGTCAGCACGTCGCCGGCGCCGCCGCGGGCCAGCGCGTCGTCGCCGGAGGCGTTGAGCCAGGCGCCTTCACCCGGAACGCCGATCACCGCCGGCGAGCCCTTAAGCACGACCACCGCGCCCCAGCGGTCGGCCGCCCACGCCGCCAGTTCGAGGCGGCGGGACGCCACGTCCGCGGTCGCCAGCCGGGCCAGCCGCGCGAACTCGCCCGGGTGCGGCGTCAGCACCACCTCGCGGCCGGCGAACGCCGGCTCGCGACCGCCGCGCGCCAGCGCATTCAGGCCGTCGGCGTCGATGACCAGCGGCAGCGTCACCTTGCCCGCGAAATCGCGCACCCAGGCGTCGGTGGCGGAATCGTCGCCCAGACCGGGCCCCAGGGCGACGGCCCGCGCGCGGCCCAGCAGCTCGCCCGTCACGGCGTCTCTCACCGGCGCCAGGGTCCCGGCGGCCGTCGCCGGCAGGGGGCGCAGCACGGCCTCGGGCAGCCCGGCGCGCAGCGCGTTCTCGAGCGGCTCGGGCGCCGCCACCGTCAGCAGGCCCACCCCCGAGCGCAGGGCGCCCAGGCCCGCCAGGTGCGCCGCGCCGCCGTAGGCCCGCGAGCCGGCCACCAGCAGCAGATGCCCGCAGTCCCCCTTGTGGACCGTCGTCGGGCGCGGCGGCAGCAGCGCCAGGTAGCCGGCCCGCTCCTGCCAGCGCCAGGGTCCGGCCAGTTCTTCGCAGGCGGCCGGGTCCAGGCCGATGTCCGCGACCACCACGCGCCCGGCGTAGTCGCGCCCCGGCGCCACCAGCAGCCCCAGCTTGGGCAGTCCGAGCGCCACCGTCACGTCGGCGGCCACCGCCACCGGGTCCACGCCGCCGTCGTCGCCGCGGACGCCCGACGGCACGTCGATCGCGAGCGTCGGGACCGCGGCGTCGTTCATGGCGCGGAACAGAGCCGCCAGCTCCGCAGCCAGCGGCAGCCGGGTCCCGGTGCCCAGCACGGCGTCGACGACGACGGCCGCGCCGTCGGCCAGTTCCGCGAAGGCGTCCGCCCAGTCGCGCGGCTCCGTCTGCACGACCTCGACCGCCTCGGGCAGCCGCTCCAGGTTGCGCCGGGCGTCCGGCGTCAGGTCGCGCGGGGCGCCCAGCAGCAGCACGGCCGCCGGCACGCCCTGCTCCGCCAGATGGCGCGCGACGACCAGGCCGTCGCCGCCGTTGTTGCCCCGGCCGCACACGACCAGCACCGCCGGGTCGGGCGGCGCGCAGCCCTCGCAGGCCGCGTCGCCGTGTTCGTGCCCGTGATCCGCATGGTCGTGGCCGTCGTGGCGGTGGTGACCGTGCTGGTGCCCATGCTCCTGCTGCTCGGCCAGCAGTTCCAGCACGTGACCGGCCGCCGCCTCGCCGGCGCGCTCCATCAGTTCCAGGGACGGCACGCCGCCCTCGATCGTCCGGCGGTCGATCGCCGCCATCTGCGCCGCGGTGCACACCCTCATGAATGCGCCCTCCCCTCGGCCGCCGCGCCGTTGAGCCGCGCCAGCACGTCCAGCAGTTGCAGGAGGTCGTCGACCACGAAGTCGGGCTCGGGTCCCTGCCCGGCCACCTTGTCGGCGTACTGAGAGTAGAGGTCGCCGTAGCGCGCGTAGACGGTGTGCAGGCCGGCGTTGCGGCCGCCGAGGATGTCGCGCTCCTTCCAGTCGCCGATCACCAGGGCGCGGTCGGCCGACACGCCCAGCTGCTCGAGCGCCATGCGGAAACCCGCCGGGTCCGGCTTGCGGTGGCCGGTGTCGTCGAACGTCAGCACGACGTCGAAGGCGTGCTGCAGCCCCAGCGCCGTCAGGCGCAGCCAGGCCTCGAAGCGGGGCGCGTCGCTGACCACGGCCAGCTTGTAGCCGTCCTTGAGCAGGCGGTTGAGCACCAGCTTGGCGTGCGGGTACAGCACCAGCGAGGCGTCGCGGGCGCGGCGGTAGGCCAGGACCGCCGCCGCGAGCACGCGGTCGTCGGAGCGGCCGACGGCCTGCTCGAGAAAGCTGTTGAACACGCGCTGGTGCTCGATGCCCTTGTCGCGGTAGATCGCGAAGATGCGGTCGATGGCGTCACGCCGGCCCAGCGGCAGTCCGGCGTCGATCATGGCGTCGACGGCGGCGCCGATGGCGTCCTCCTTCGCCTTCATGAAGTCGGTGAGCGTGTTGTCGAGGTCGAAGATCACCGCATCGATCGCGCGCGCTGCCACGTCGGCACCTTTCATTGGCGGATCCCGCCGGCCATACTAACCTTTCGGCGCGCCGAATGCACATCCGGCCGGCGCCCGGAATTCACCGCCCGCGGCCGGGCGCCGCCAGGAAGAGCCGACGCGCATGCTCGAACCCTCCGCGCCGCCGCCCGCCCCCGGCCTGTGGGAGTCCTGGAGCCGCGGCCGCCTGCTGGCCCTGGCGGGCCTCCTGATCGCGACGAACTTCGCCTGCCAGCTCCTGTGGTACGACCGCGCCGGCGGCCTCTTCGGGCCGGTGCTGGCCGGAGCCCTGGGCGGCGTCATGCTGCCGCTGGCGGTGCTGGCCTGGCGCTGGCGCTGGCGGCCCGGACGCGACTTCGCGCTGGACCGCCCGGAGCCCGCGCGGGCGATCGGCACCGTGCTGCTGGCGCTGGCGGCGCTGCCCTCCGGCTCCCTGCTGGCCTGGCTGTCCCTGCGCCTGCACCCGGCCGACCCGAAGTGGCTGGCGCATCACGCAGCCAATCTGCCGCAAACGCCGTGGGAGGTGGCCGTCGCGATCGTCGCGGTCGTCATCGCCGGCCCCCTGGCGGAGGAGCTGGTCTACCGCGGCCTGGTGCACCGCGTCTTCAGCCTGACCTGGGGCCCGTGGCCGGCGATCGCCGCTTCGGCGCTGCTGTTCGGGTTCGTGCACGGCGAGCCCTGGTACCTGCTGGGCCTGATCGCGGTCGGAGCGCTGCTGGGCTTCGTCTGGGAGGTGACCCGCTCGCTGACCTGCTGCTGGCTGGCGCACGCGGTCCACAACGGCATCTCGCTCGGCGTGATGATGGCGTCCGGCCCGGCGGGAGCGCAGTCGCAGGCGCCGACCGCCGTCGACCTGGCGCTGGCCGCGGGCTCGCTGGCGATGCTGGCGCTCACAGGCCGCTGGCTGTGGCGGGCGCGCCCGCGCCAGGTGTGACGCCTGGCGGCGCCGCTACTTCACGGATTCCCGCAGGCCCTTGCCGAAACTGATTTCGCCGTTGTCGATGCGGATGCTGAACCCGCAGCCCGGATTGTGGCAGACCCAGGCCTTGAAGTGGATCGCGGCGCCGTCGCGGCCGTAATCCGAGAGCGGCAGCAGCAGGCCCTGCCCGCATTTCCGGCACTCGGGGTAGTCCATCCCTCACGTCCTCCCGGGGGCTCCGGCGGCGGGTCTGCCGCGCGCGCCGATTGAAATCATAGCAAAATAATCCTGTTTGTGTCAGCAAAATTAACCGCATGCATAATCGCGATTTACGCTGCCGCACCGCGCGCCGCAGGAACCCCGCGCCGCTAGGTCTTGCGCGGCTTCTGGCGGGCGGCCGGGAACAGGATGTTGTTCAGGATGAGCCGGTACCCGGGCGACGTCGGGTACAGATCGAGGTCGGTCTCCACGTCGCCAACGCGGTGCTGGTAATCCTCCGGGTCGTGCCCGCCGAGGAAGGTGAACGTGCCCTGCCCGCGCTTGCCGTGGATGTACTTGACCTCGTCGGTGCCCTCGACGGCCGCCAGCACGACGGCCTGGCGCTTGACGAACTTCCGCTGGAACCCCGTGGTCTGGCCCAGGAAGCCGTTGATGACGTTGACGTGGTTCTGCGTCAGCATCGCCGGCACGGGGTCGTACTTCGCGGCGAACGCGAAGAGCGTGAAGTAGTCCGCCTCGGCGCCCCGCATCTGCGCGTAGTCGCTGGTGTCCAACTCGGAGTACTCGTAGACCATCGGGTTGGTCGTCAGCTTGTAGTTCTCGAACGCGAACGCCGCGTCGAAGTCCGCCTTCAGCCGCCAGGCGGGGTCGACGGGCGTGCCGTCGTACGGCTCGCCGACGATGTCCGTGCCCAGCCAGGCCAGCGCGATGTCGATCGAGTCGGTCGCCGAGCACATCGCGAACAGGAAGCCGCCGCCCTCGACGTACTGGCGGATCGCCAGCGCCACGGCGTGCTTCTGCTGCCAGACGGTGGCGTAGCCGAGCGAGCGCGCCAGTTCCTCCTGGAAATGCTTCTGCTCGAGGTACCACGGCTCCAGACCGAAGCTCGCGTAGAACTTCCCGAACTGGCCCGTGAAGTCCTCGTGGTGCAGGTGCAGCCAGTCGTAGTCGCGCAGCTTGCCGTTCAGCACCTCCGTGTCGTAGACCACGTCGAACGGCACCTCCGCGTAGGTGAGGGCCATGGTCACCGCGTCATCCCAGGGCTGCATGTACGGCGGGCTGTAGACGGCGATGCGGGGCGGCTTTTCCAGCAGCACCTCGTCCATGTTCTCCTGCGCCACCGTCGCGCGGATCTGCGCCAGCTCGGCCTCGCCCACCGGCTCGAAATCCACGCCGAGCAGGCGCGCGTCCAGGCGCACGCGCTGGTTGTCGGCCACCAGGAAGCTGCCGCCGCGGTAGTTGAGCAGCCAGTTCACGCGGTCGCCGCTTTCCAGCGCGTGGAAGGCCACGCCGTAGGCGCGCAGGTGATTGCGCTGCGTCAGGTCCATCGGCAGCAGCAGCCAGTCCGCGGCGCGCGCGCCGCCGGCGGCCACGAGCCCCAGCAGCAGCGCGATCACGGATACGATCAGGGGGCGTCGGTCGCGTCCGAACCTCTTCATCGCGGGAGCCTCCTGAGTTCGTCGCGCACGTCGTCGCCGAACAGGAACGACGGGTACTGCGCCAGCAGCCGCTGCCAGGCGTCGCGGGCGCGCTCGGGGCGGCCGGCCTCCAGGTGGAGGCGGCCGGCCAGCTGCAGCGCGGCGCCGGGGAAGCGGCCGGCCGGGTGCGCGGCCACGAGCGCCTCGAGCGTGGCGATCGCCTCTTCGCCGCGTCCGGCGTCCGCCAGCGCGCGGCCCAGTTCCCAGCGGCCGCGTTCGAGCAGGTGCTGCGGCTCGGACGGATCCAGCCGCACCGCCGCTTCCTGGACGAAACGCTCGAGGGCCGCCAGGCGAGCCGCCGGCTGCGCGGTAAGGTCGGCGTACACCGCCTGCGCGTACCATTGCAGGATGGTCGGGCCGCCGCCGGGGTTCTCCAACTCCTCGGCCAGCGCCAGCCCCAGGTCCAGGGCGTCGTTGGCGTACGGCGCGGCCGGATTGTCCAGGGCGATAACGGCGAACCGGTCGCGGGCCGTGGCGTAGTGGCCTTCGGCCAGGTCCAGACGGGCCAGGTGGTAGTGGGCCTGACCGCCGGCCAGCCGGAACTCGGGGTCGCGCCCGAGGGCGGTCAGGACCTGGCGGCCGCGGGCGGTGTCGCCGGCCGCCAGGTAGCACTCGCCCAGCGTCAGCCGCACCATCGCCAGGCCCTCGGTCGGCAGGTTCATGTCCATCGCCAGCCGCTCGAGCCCGCGCGCCGCCTCGAGCGGCTCGCCCAGCACATCGCGCCGGTAGGCGGCCAGGCGGATGCGCGAGGAGTAGAGGAATTCGCTCTGCGGATTCACGGTCCGCACGCGGGCCAGCAGCTCGTCGAAGCGCGCGGCCGCCGCGCGCGGGTCCGCGCCCAGCAGGCCACGGCCGAGGGCCAGCTCGCAGGTCTCGGCCAGGAGATCGGCCGCGCGCGCCCGCAGCGTGGGCACGCCGCTGGTCGGCGCCGACAGCTCCGCCAGCGCGCCCAGCAGGTAGTCGATCGTCGCCTGGACGTGCGGCCCGGCCGACGCCGCCGGGTCGTCCTGCGAGCGCTCGCGCAGCAGGACCAGCGCGTTCTGGAGCAGCAGCAGCGCGCCGTCCGGCCGCGCGGCCAGCGGCAGGGCCAGTTCCAGCGCCGCGGCCGCCCGCCCCCGCGCCACCTGCAGGTTCGCCGCCAGCACCAGCGCCGACGGCGACCCGCCGGGTTCCCGCGCGAGTTCCAGCAGGCGCGCGTCGAAGTCCTCGCGGGTCCCGTCCGCATAGGGGCCGTCCAGCAGCGCCGTGCGCAGCAGCGGCAGGTTGTAGGGCCCGGTGAGGAGTTCGGCGTGGGCCTCGTCGGCCGCCTCGCGCTCGCGCCCGAGGGCCAGCAGCGTCGTCGCCCGCTCGAGTCCCTGGTAACGGGGCTCGTCCAGCACGCCGCGCAGCGAATCGATCAGCGCGAGCGCCGCCGCCGGCCGCCCCGCCGCGCGCACCATCTCCACGGCGACCAGGCCGGAGCTGCGCAGGGTGGGGCTGTGCTCCAGGAACCGGTCGAGCGCCAGGCGGGCCGAGTCCGGCCGGTCCAGCGCCAGCAGCGAGGACGCCAGCTCGCGCCACAGCGCCGGGTTGCGCGGCTGCCTCACCACGGCTTCGCGGCACAGCCGCGCCGCCGCGTCGTGGTCCCCGCGCAGCTGCTCCAGCTCGATGCGCCGCGGCACCAGCTCGTGCGCCAGCGCCGAGTGCTGGGCCAGCTCCTCCAGCAGCGCCGCCGCGCGCGGAGCGCTGCCGAGCATCAGCAGCCGGTCCAGTTCCGTCAGGCGCCGCCGCATCTCCAGGATGTCGAGGCCGCCCGGCGACAGGGGCCGGTCCGGGCGCACGCCGGGAAACCCGGGCACCTCGGGCAGTGCGGGCTGGCGCGGATCGCGCCCGCCGTCCTGCGCCGGGGCCGGTCCGGCGATCGCCAGCGCCAGGACCGCGGCCAGGACCATCGTCGCGCGCATCGTCACGGCAGCACCTCCGGCCGCCGGCGCAGCGAGTCGATGGCCGCGAAGTAGCGCCGCACCAGGTCGCGGTACTCGAGCGGCGCGTCCTCCAGCCGCTGCAGCCGCGGCCGGCCGGCTGTGCCGTCGCCCCGCTGGTCCTCCGCGCGGCCGCCGCCCTGCGGGCCGAACAGCCGCGCGGCGGCGCGGCTCTCGCGGCGCGTGCTGTAATCGCGCTGGCGCAGGGCGTTGCGCGCGTCGAGCAGGCGCCCCAGGAACCGGTCCTGCCGCAGGAGCGTCTCCTGGTCGACCAGGCCGCCGCCGAGATCCTCGCCCAGCCGTTCCATCTGCCGGCCCAGTTCGGCCATGTCGCCGAGCAGCCGCCCGCCCTGCTCCGCCGGCCGGCCCCGCTCCTCCTCGGCGACCTGCCCGAGGTCGCGGCCCAACTGCGACTGCTCCTGCCCGAGGCGCTGCATGCGCGAGCGCAGTTCCTGGCTGATTCCGCGGTCCGCCAGCAGGCGCCTGAGCTCTTCGGTCGCGCCGCCGAGTTCAGCCTGGCGCCGCGCCAACTCCTGCAGCTGTTCGCTCGCCGACTGCTGCTGCCCGCCGCCGCCGCCGCCGCCGGCCATCTGCGCCTCGGTCAACAGTCCGATCACGATGCGGTTGGCCTCGGCCAGGCTGCGTCCGGCCTCCTGCCGCGCCGCCGCGGCGCGGCCTTCCTCCAGCGCGCGCACCGAGCCGCCCATCGACTCCACCAGCGCGTCGACCTTCGCCAGCAGCTTGAGGATGCGGTTGGGCGCCTCTTCGAGCAGTTCCGCCAGCCGGTCGCGCGCGCCGAGGGTCGCCTTCTGCAGGCGGTGCTGCTGGCGGGTGAGCTCGAGGTTGCGGACGTCCTGCAGCTGCGGCGGGATGCGCGCGCCCAGCTCCTCCTGCCGGCGCGACAGCGCGAGCAGGTCGGCGGCCAGCCCCCGCAGCGAGGAGACCTGCTCCATCTTCAGGGCCGACTGCATCGCCTGCTGCGAGGCCAGCAGCACGCTGTAGAGCGAGCCGAGATCGCGCAGCGCCTGCTGCTGCAGCTGCGCCGCCTGCTGCGGATCCATCTGCTGCAGCATCTGCGAAGCCTTCCCCATGCTGCCGGAGGCCTGCTGCTGCTTCAGCTTCTCCAGCGCCTCGCGCAGGGCATCTTCCGCGGCGCTCTTGCCCGCGTCGTCGCCGGAATCCGTCTGTTCCCCGCCCTCCGCGCGCTCGCCGGCGTCATCCCGGCCCCCCTCTTCCCGGTCGCCCTCTTCGCCGCGCGACTGTTCCGCGGCCGCCAGCGCTTCCTCCAGCTTCTGCTGCAACTGCTCCAGTTCGGCGGCCAGCGCCTCCTGACGCCGCGCCAACTCGGCGGCATCCGGTTGTTCGGCGCGGTCGCCGGAGGCGCCCAGCTGCGGCTGCCGCTCCGCGAGGCTCTCGCTCAGGTCCGCCAGCTCCTGCTGCCGGCGCATCAGGTCCTCCAGCAGCGAGGACAACCCCTCCAGGCGCTGCTCGTCGGCCATCCGGCGGGTGAGCGCCAGCGCCGCGTCCAGGCGGCGCGCCAGATCCTTCTGCTCCTGCGTCACCTGCTCGAGGGCGGGCCCTACCTCCTCGGGCCGGATGGACGACCCCTCCTGCGTGAGCTTCTCGAGCAGCGACGCCAGTTCCTGGCCCTGCGGCTGCGCCAGCAATTCGGCCAGTTCAGCCGCGCGCTCGAGCTGGCGGTCGGAGGTGAGCTGCCCGCTGGCCAGCCGTTCCATCTGCTCCTGCAGCTCGGCCGCGACGCGCGCCAGTTCCTCCTGGAGCTGACGCTGGCGTTCGAGCGCCGCCTCGAGTTCCTGCCGGCGGGCCCAGTCCGGCACGGGGTTCTTCAGCAGCTCGCGCGCCAGTCGATCAAGGTCCGCTTCCAGCCGACGACCCTGGCGGCGCGCCTCCGCCAATTCGCCGCGGCTGGCTTCCGCCGCCTCGGCCTGCGCGGCCAGCACCTCGGCGGCCGCCGGCAGGACCAGGCGCAACACGCCGGTGCGCGTGACCTGGCCCGCGCCCGGCTCGCGGTTGTCGCGGGCCTCGACGACCAGCCCCAACGCGTCGCCCGGGAGCAGGTCGAGCCCGCCGGCCTCGACCTCCAGCAACAGCGATGCGCTCAGGGGCGGCGCGTGGCCCTCGGCCGGCAGCGCGCGCACGCGCAGGGTGCCGGCGGGCGTGACCAGTTCGCGCGCGCCCTCGGGCGTCCCCGGACCCACGGCGATGCCCGGCCCGGCGCCCGCCGCCGGCTCGTCGCCGCCGACGACGGCCAGCAGACGCACGTCGCGCAACCCGTAGTCGTCGGCCGCCTCGACCCGCAGCGTGAAGCGGCCGTCCAGCGGCAGCAGTCCGTCGTCGTCCGGCCGCGCCAGCGAGGCCGCCGGGGGCTGGTCCGCGAGCACCGCCAGCCGGTAGCGCAGGGGATCGCGCGACTCCAGGCCGTCGCGGTCGCGCAGGCGCACCGCGAAGGAACCGCCGCGCTCGACCGTCAACGCCGCCTCGACCGTGTTCCCCGAGACCGACAGGGCCACGCTGTCCTGGTCCGCGCGGTCCAGCCAGCCGGCTGCCAGTTCCCGGCTCGCCACCCCGCGCAGCAGCACGCGACTGCCGGCAGGCACCTCGGTCAGCGTCGGCAGGCGTTCGACCTCCTGCTGCGGCAGGCCGGTGTAGCGCGGCGGCTGCACGACGGCGGCGAGTCTCGTCAGCAGCGGCGGCTGGCGCACCTCGACGCGCCGGGTCTGCGTGACGACGGCGCCGCGGCGGAACCGCCAGGCGAAGTCCTCGCGCACGTCCTGCACCGTCGCCCGCCAGCGGCGCCGCGGGCCCGGATCGGCCGCCGCCTCGAGCGGCGCCTCGAGCGGAGCCGACGCGGCCGCCAGCCGCGTCCAGGCCGCGTCGCCGAAGCGGACTTCCAGCACGGTCGCCGCCGGTTGCGGGGCGTGGTCGAGCGCGCCGAGTTCGACGGCGCCGCCGGCCGCGACCCAGGCGGCTCCGGGCTCGGCGACGAGCGCGGGTTCGGGCGCGGTGTCGTCGCGCAGCGGCGCCAGCAGCCGGGCCGCGCCCCGCGCCGCCGCGGCCGGATCGGTGAAGACCAGCGCGGCGGCCACGGCGCCGCCGGCCGCCAGGCCGGCCAGGCCGGCGCGCAGCCGGCGAAGGGGGACCAGTTCGGCGGGCGTCACGCCCGCCAGCGCCGCGCGCGCCGCCGCCTCCAGGCGCAGCGCCAGTTCCCGGGCGACGGCGTCGGCGGCCGGCCAGCGCTCGGGCCTCCGCGCGGCCTCCTCCATCGCCACCACCAGATTGCCCAGGCTCCGCCCCGCGTCCAGGCGGCGCGCGAAGCCCGCGCGGTCGCGGTCGCGGCGCCACGGGCGCCAGATCCACCGCCATCCGGCCGCGTCCAGCCCGGCCAGCCACAGGGCGCTGAGGAGTGCGGCCAGGCCGCCGCCGCGCAGGACTGCGCTCCCGGCCAGGATCACCGCGAGTGCGGTCCAGGGCAGCGCCAGCACGGTCCAGGCGAGCAGGCCTCCGGCCACCGCGCGCCGGCGCGCGCCGCGCCGCAGGCGTTCGAGTTCGGCGATGGCCGGCCGTTCGCTCATCCGCGTCCGCCGTTCAGGGTTGCGTCAGGGCCCAGGTCAGCACGTTGACCGCCATGCGCGCGGCGGCCTCACGCGTTTCGGCGGGATCGCCGTGAACCTCGGCGTCCTCGAGGCCGTCGCCGATGTCGGCCGACCACGTGTAGTACACGACCAGCCTGCCGCCCCGGAAGACACCGAAGCCCTGGGCCGGGTCGCCGTCGTGCTCGTGGATCTTGGGCAGGCCGGGCAGTTCGTAGTAGCAGCGGTACAGCGGGTGGTCGCCGCCGAGCGGCTCGAGCGGCTGGTCGGGGTACAATTCCGCCATCATCGCCCGGAACGACGCATCCAGTCCGTAGTTGTCGTCCGCCCACAGGAAGCCGCCGGCGTCCAGGTAGCGGCGCAGCGCCGCCAGCTCGCGCGGCTCCAGCGCGATCCGCCCGTGCCCCGACAGGTACAGCAGCGGGTACCGGTGCAGGTCCTCGCTGTCCAGCGTCACGATCGCCTCGCGCCGCGCGGCGGGAATGCCGGTGCGCGCCTCGAACTGAGCCAGCCAGTTGGGCAGGCTCGTGGGGTTGCAGTACCAGTCGCCGCCGCCGCCGTACTGCAGCCGCGCCACCTGCACCAGTCCCGGCGGCTCGACCGGTGCGGCCGGCGCCTCCGCGGCGTGCGCCAGCGCGGCCAGCGCGGCCAGCGCCGCCGCCGTCCACCGTCCGCGCGAAGCCATCGGTCCGCTCCCTGCCATGTTCACGTCCCCGCTGCGGTCGCCGCCGCCAGATCCAGCACCGCCTCGGCGCCCGGTCCGTCCGCGCGATCGGCCAGCGACAGGCCGCCGCCCATGCGCTCGGCCAGGCTGCGGCAGATCGCCAGCCCCAGTCCGGTGCCCCTGCTCTTCGTGGAAAAATACGGCTCGAACAGGCGATCAGCCACGTCCGCCGGAAGCCCCGTCCCGTTGTCGCGCCAGTTCAGCCGCACGCGCCCGTCGGCGCAGGTCCACGACACCTCGACGCGCGCCGGCGTCCCCGGACGCGCGGCGTCCAGCGAGTTCTGCGCCAGATTGCCCAGGATCTTCAGCAGCGACTCCTCGTGCGCGAGCACCGCCGGCAATCCCGGCGCCGGCGCCACCGCGACCTGCAGTCCATCACCGCCGGTCTGACCGCCGGATCCATAGGCGGCGCCGATCCGCTCGACCAGGCGCGGCAGTTCCACCGGCGTCAGCGGAAGGTCGTCCGGCCGGCCGAGCAGGCTGAACTCCGAGGCGATGCGCCTGAGCAGGTCCACCTGCTCGAGAACCCGTGCAACCGTGTCCGGGACGATCCGTTCCAGCTGCGGGTGGCGGTCCCGCCACGCCTGCCCCAGCAGCTGCACCGAGAGCTGGATCGGCGTCAGCGGATTCTTGATCTCGTGCGCGACCTGTCGCGCCAGTTCGGCGTTGAGCGCGAGCTTCTTGGTGGCCAGGAATTCACTGACGTCCTCGAAGACCAGCATGCGGTCGCCCGCCGGCGCGGCCTCGTCCAGCGGGGCCAGCGCGCCGCGAAGCGTCAGGCGGCCCCCTTCGCCGGTCAGCTCCGCCGCCGCAGCGCCGCCGGGGCCGGCCGTCCCGGCCGCTGCCGCGGCTTCCTGCAGTCCGCTGAGCAGGCGCTGCACGGCGCGCTCCGGCGTCAGGGCGGGCCAGAAGCGCGCCAGGATCGCGCGACCGGCGGGGTTGGCCACCACCAGTTCGCCGCCGGGCGTCGCGACCGCCACGCCGACGGTCACGCGCTCGAGCACCGTGGCGAGGAACCGCTCGCGGGCGGCCAGGTCCGCCTGCGCGACCTGCAGCTGCGCGCGCATCGCGCCGAACGCGCCGGCCAGGCTGCCCACCTCGTCGTGCCCCGCCGGCGGCAGCGGCGCCGCGAAGTCCCCGCGCGCCAGCGACTGCGTGGCGCCCATCAGCACCCGCAGCGGCCGGAACAGGCGCCATGACATCAGCAGCGCCAGCAGCAGCGCGGTCAGCAGGATCAGGTTCGCCAGTCCGGCCAGGAACAGGATGTTGGCGCGCCGCTGCGCGGCGAACTCGCGCTCGCGCCCGGGGAACGAGACGGCCAGCGCGGCCGGCGCCAGCCGCCGGACCAGGCCGCCGTCCGCGCCGCGGCTGAACGCCGGCAGGGGCTGGGCCGCGTCGCAGGCGAACGGGCGGCCGGGCGGCGAGGCCAGCCCCGCGCCCAGCGGGTGGTCGAACAGGGTGGCCATCAGCCCCGGGTCCAGCAGGGGGGGACGCCGACCCTCGAACAGGCCCTCCGGATGGCTGGCCAGCACGGGCGACCCGTCGACGCTGACGGTGACCTCGCCGCGCAGGATGCCGGCCAGCCCCGAGACGAGGTCGCTGTCCAGGCGCTGCCGGTACAGCAGCATGCCATCGTTGACGACGCCGCCGTGGCCGAACGCGCCGGCGGCGCCGGCATCGACGCCAGCCGCGTTCCAGTCCCCGGCGTCCATGACCTGCGCGCCGGGGCCGGCGACCCCGCCGCCACCCGGCGCCGCCGCCCCGGGTTGGTCCTGGTCCTGCGGCCGGCCTGTCGCCCGTCCGTCGCCGAGCGCGACCGGCACCGCCACGATGGCCTGCAGTTCGGCTCCCTCGACCGCCAGCGCCAGCGGGGCGGCGCGCACCGCGCCGAGCAGCGCGGCGGCGTCGCGCTGCCCGGGCAGCTGGCCGGAACCGTCGAACACGACCGTGCCGTCGTCGCGCAGGAGCAGAACCCGCCGCAGATCCGCGTCTGGCGGCAGCTCCGCGGCCGCCAGCGCGGCGTCGAGCCGACCGCTGGCGACCAGCGCGCGCGCCTCGTCCGCCAGCACGCCGCCCAGCTGCTGCAGGGCCATGGCCAGGCCCTCGCGCGCCTGTTGGCGCGCTTCCTCGCGCACGCGCTGGTAGCCGACGCGGTCGACCGACAGGCCGACGACCAGCAGCAGCAGCAACCCGAGGACCAGGTATCCGGCCAGGAACTTCTCCTGGAATCCCGTCGGCCGCGCCGCGCGGCGGCGCCGCGACACCAGGCGCATGACGACCGCCAGGACCGCCAGCAGCAGCGCGTCCGCCAGCAGCAGGCGGGACACGTCCAGCAGGATCTCGCCGGCAGTGGCCTGACGCAGCCCCACGACGAAGCCTTCGCCGGCGGTGCGCGCGGCGGCCGGCCCCAGCGGCATCCAGCGGCACAGCCACCCGGCGCCCCCCACCCGCAGCACCGCCCACTGGCGCCGGCCGTCGCGCAGCTGCGCGACCAGCGCGTCGTTCTCCGCGCCGGGGAAGCCCTCGGGGCCGGAGCCGAGCCAGCCGCCATCGTCGGCCAGCAGCGTGAGCACAGGGCGGTCGACCTCCAGCCGAGGCAGATAGCGGTCGTCCGCGGGCGCGCCCCGCGCGCCATCGGTCACCGCCAGCGTGCTCAGGCGCCACGACCGCAGCGGCGCTTCCAGGCGCAACCAGCCGCGCCCGAGCCGCCGCGGCGCCTCGGCGACCAGAACCTCCTCCTGGCCGCCGCCGTAGAGCCGCGTCTCGGACTGGAAGACGATCGCGTCGTCCGGTCCGGCGGCCGCGCCGTCGGCCGTGACCCATTCGGTGCGGCCGAGCGTCTCGTAGCGGAAGTCGCGCAGGAAGCCGGTCGCGAACAGGCTCAGCGAGCGCTCGTCGGCGCCCAGGATCTCGACCAGGCACGGATAGCCCAGGTCGGCCAGGGCCGAGTCGCGGTAGAGCCGCCAGGCCGGTTCGTCGCGCCACATGCCGGGGACCGACGCGCCGCCGGCGCTCTGGTCCGCCAACTGCATCTCGACAAGGGCCGTCTGCACCAGGTAGCGCATCCAGCCGGCGTCCGTCTCGGTCAGCCCACGCAGGCGCTGATCGACCCAGGACCGGCCCGCGCGCTCGTGGACCTCGCGCAGCGCGGCGTAGTTCCACGCCACCGCCAGCAGCAGCAGCACGGGCCAGGCCGCCCGGCGCAGCGCCGGCCGCCTCTGCGCGAGCGCCTCGCCGATCCAGACGATGGCCAGCATGCCGGCCGACGCCGCGAGTTCCACCGGCCCGCGGCCGAGGCCAAGGCCGGCAGCCAGCAGGAGCGCGCCAAGCGCGATGCCCAGTTCGCTCATCTCGCGGGTCCGGGTCCGGCTCCCGCCGGCCCTGCGCACGCGGCTCGCCGCCAGCGCCAGCACGCCCAGCGACGACAGCGCGACCAGCAGAAGGGTGACGTGCAAGCCCCAGAAGGTCAGAAACGACACCGAGACGCCGGGGCCGATCAGGCGCGCGTTGGCGTTCTCGGCCACGAGCATGGCCAGCGAGCGCCACGCCGGAAGCAGGAAGCCGGCCACGGCCCCCGCGGCGGCGGCGGCCGCCAGTCCGCGAAGTGGCCGCAGCGGCACCGGGCGCCCGCCCGCTTCCGGCGGCAGACCGCGCGCGCCCAGCCGCCAGGCCGTCGCGGCCAGCAGCGCGGCGGTCAACAGCGCGTCCGCCGTGCTGGCGAACCAGCCCGCCGCCACCGGCGTGGCGAAGTAGGCCGGATCGATGAGCGAGGCCCAGGCGGCCGGCGCGGTCGGGTACTCGATGCCGGGGAACGACGCGACCACGGCCTGCCGCAGGTCCGCCGCCGCCAGGAAGGCGCGCCCCAGCCAAAGCGCCGGCAGCAGCGCGTCGGCGCGCCCGAGCCGCCAGGCCGCGCTCAGCAGGGCCGCCACCCAGCCCAGAAGGAGAGCCGACAGCAGCCGGGCGCGCGACCATGCCTCCGGGCGCGGCGCTTCGGTCGCGGCGCGGAAGCGGACCTCAGGCGCCGCGTCCTGGCCGTCATGCTCGACCACGCCGGCGCCGGCGGTCGGCCGCGCGGATCCCGGCGCGATCTCCGCCACGGCGCCCAACCAGGAACGACCGTCGCCGGGCAGGGCCAACTGGAGTTCGAGCAGGTCGCCCGCCGGCGTCCGCAGCGCGCGCCGCAGGCGCCAGGTGCCGCGGTAATCGGCCAGAGCGGGCCCGGCTCCGTCGGCCGCGGGTTCCGGCTCCGGCAGCGGCGCCAGATCTCCGGTCCAGGCGATGCGCTGGCCGTCGCGCCAGACCCCCACGGCCAGCGGCAGGGACTCCGGGCCGGTCGCCCTGCGCCAGCGTTCCGGCCACGGCGCGAGCGCCCGGAAGAGCGCGCCGCCGCCGGACGCCGCCGCGGTGTCGACGTCGCGCGCCACCTCGGCGCCGGCGGCTGCCAGCTGCGACAGCAACTGCGCGTAGCGTTCGGCCGCGGCCGTCGCCGCCGCCGCAGGCGGACGGGCGGCCGGGCGCGGCATGGACAGGCCGAGCGCGCCGACGCCGACGGCCAGGCCGAGCGCCAGGATGACCTGCGCCGCGGCCGCCGCCCACGGTCCCGGCCGCGGGCGGCGGGCTTCCGGCGCCGGGGCCGGGCTGGCGACCGCCGCCCGGGCGACCACTGCGAACGCCACCACGGCGGCCGCGGTCGCAAAACCCCAGCGCACGGCCGGCGGCGGGGCGTTCCCGTCGCGGGCGATCAGCAGCAGCAGGACGCCCTCGGCGGCGAGCCCCAGCCCGCCGGCCACCGCGAACGCGCGGCTCCGGGACCACGTCACCGGTTGCCTCCCGGCCCGGCGCCGCACGGCGCCGCTAGCGCATCAGGTTGATCTCGGCCAGCCGCCACTGGCCGTCCTCCCTGGCCAGCACCAGCAGCATCTGCTGCTCGATGATCCGCTCGGAATCGACGCGCCGCCGCTTCCAGTCGGCCATCCCGCGCGCGAACCTCCCGGAGGCGTCGTCCTGGGTCATGCGGAAGGTGAACAGGAGGGTCCGGTGGGCCTGGAACAGGTTGCGGAAGAAATACACGGCCTGGGCTGGGCTGTACTCGCCGGCCCGCTCGTTGTGTCCGGTCACGCGCAGGCCGTCGCGATGGACCAGCGCGGCCAGCGCCGCGGCGTCGCCGTCCTCGAAGGCCGCGGCCACACGGGCGAACACCGGTCCGGCGCTCTGGCGCCCGGGGGAAGACCGATCCGCTTCACGGGCCCACGCCGGCGCCAGGCAGGCCACCGCCAGGGACAGCGCGACCGCGCCGGCGGCGGCGATGCGCGCCGTCGCTCCCGTGTCCCGCCCGCGTGCCCTTCTTCCGCTGCGCACCCCTGCTCCCGCCATGTGCCGTCCACGCCCCCGGGCCCGCGGTCGCCGCCGTTTCAACGTGCGGCTGCCGCCTCGGCGCAGCCCCCTGACCCCAGGCCCCGCACACTCCATCCCGTCACAACGCAAGGCATGTGCCAGCGCGCCGCCGCACGGAGCAGCCGCGCGCGTCGCCAATCGCCTGCGGCAACGGGATTTCCGCTCTCTCATGGTACCATGGCGCTGCCCGCTTGTATGCCGGGGAGTTGCCGCTGCACACTGCAGGGGACAATCCGTGTCCCGCAGAGATCATGGTTCATCAAAATATGTTTAAAGACGACGATCGACGCGTCGATCCCCTCGCCCATGAACCGCAACCTGCGTCCGCAGCCGGCCCTGCTGGCCACCCTGCTCCTGATCGCCGCCGTCGCGGCGGCTTCCACGGCGCGCGCCGAGACGGCCCGCGATCCTCACGCCGCCATCAGTTGCACGCAGTGCCACGGGCGGACGACGGCCCTGGCCCTCGAGGCTGCGGCCGGGGCCGGGCAGGATCCGCGCTCGCGCACCTGCCGCGAGTGCCACCGCGGCCTCGACCGCAGCGCCGGCATGGGCGCGGCGCTGGGCTTCCACGCCGATCCGGCCGCCGACTGCGTCGGCTGCCACGCCTTCCACGAGCCCGGCCGTGTCAGGACGGCGGCCGGCGATGTGCGCCGTGGCCGGCCCGGACTGCCGAGTGCGGCGGCCGGGCACTGCGCCGCGTGCCACGCCGGCGGATCCGACCTGGGCCAGCTGTCGCCGGCGCACCGCGCCGCCGCCGCCCTGTACCACGGCGATGCGTCCCGGCTGGCGGACCAGTCACCGAGCGAGGCCTGCCTGAACTGCCACGCTGGCGGAACCCGCTCGGCCTGGGTGCACCAGGCCGGCGGCCAGATGCTCACCTTCAACCGGCACGCCAGCCATCCCCTGGGCATCGAAGTGGTCGCCGGCAGCGGCCAGGACGAGCGCAAGCTGCGGCAGGAGATCGACCCGCGGCTGCGCCTGTTCGACGGACGCCTCGAGTGCGTCACCTGCCACAGCCTGACCGCCACGACGCCGGACCTGCTGGTGCCCTTCGAGCAGCCGTACGACCTCTGTCTGGGCTGCCACCAGCTGCGCAACCCGCAGCCGTCGACGGCCCGGCGCGCCCTGATGGCGACGATGATGCCGGTCGAATAGGTCCGGTATTCCCCGATTGCTGCTGGGTTTTTCCAGTTCATGATTGCTTATTTTCGTCCGGTTTGTTATTTTTTTAACTCACGGACTTTGAAATCCCCTTGCCGTCAAGGGCTTAGGCGCACGGCGCGCCCTCACGGCAGGAACCCATAGGCGCCGACGCCCAAGGCGCCAGGACACCGGTCGAGGCTGCACCCGAGCATGCTGTCCCCGCGTCCAACCCATGTCCCGGCCGGCGCCGCGCGACTGCGGCGGACCTGCGCGGTCGCCGTCTGGCTGGCCTGCGCCCTGGCGGCCGGCGCCGCGGCGGCGCTCGACGGCCGCGCGGACGTGCGCATCGCCCACCAGGAAGGGCGCTCCGGGGACCAGAAGATCGAGAGCGACGAGCGGCGTGAACTCTACAGCCTCGAGCAGATGCGGCAGCTGTGGGGACGCTCGACCTTCCAGGTGAACTACCTCGTGCGCCGCGACCTGCTGACGGGTTCGGTCGGCGGCTCGAGCGTCGACAATCGGCTCGTCGCGCAGATGCCGGGTGCAAGCCTCTCCTGGCTGAGCGAAGGCTTCCGCCTCAACCTGCACGGCCGCGCCGGTCGCACCGACCAGGAGCAGGAAGGCGTGCCGAGCCTGCGCGACGAAAGCCTGGAATACGGCCTGTGGTCGAGCACCCGGCGGGGAGCGCTCGATGTGGACCTGGACTGGAGCCGCAGCGCTTCCTGGCGGCGGGGCGTCGACGTCGACCGCGAGAACCGCGAGAGCGTCGGCAACGCGAACCTGCGCTGGCAGGCGTCGGCGCACGACAACGTGCAGGCCCGCCTGTCGCGCGTCGACCTCCACGGAGTCACCGCGGGACTGCGCACGACCTACCGCAACGCGCAGCTGTCATGGCAGGGCGACCGCGGCCTGGGCGGCGGACGGGGCCGCGTCTCGTGGCACCTCATGCAGAGCCGTTTCGAGCAGCGCGACCGCCTGAGCGGGCCGGTGGGTCTGCGCTACGTCCCGCCGGTGGAGGGCGGCTTCTGGGTCGACGACACGCCGTCGCTGCTGGATCCGCTCGAGCCGCAGCCCGAGACGGTGCCGGCCCTCTACGACAACAACCGCTGGACGCCGACGGTGATCAACCTGGGCGACGACGCCCCGCGCGGTCGCGACTACGGCGGCGACTACCGCAACATCTACCTGGATTTCGGCGAGCCGGTGGCCATGGACGCCGCCTTCCTGCGCGTCGACCGGCGGCTGACCTTCATCCCGGACCTCATCCAGTGGGACCTCTACGTCAGCGACGATGCCGAGAGCCGCGACTGGGGGCAGCCGCTGCCGCCGGGCACGTGGAGCGCGCGCTACGTGGAACTGGAGACCGGCGACCAGGGCTGGGAGTTCACCTTCACGACCTCGCTGGTCCACCGGCGGCTCAAGCTGGTCGACCGCAAGCTGGGCGCGACGATGCCCGACCTGTTCGTGACCGAGTTCGAGGTCCAGCAGACCGTGGATGCGACCGGACCCGAATCGCGACGCGACCAGGACCGCACGCACCTGCAGGGCGAAGCCGACTACCGCCCGCACGCGAACCTGCAGCTGCGCTACCATGCGCTGCTGGACCGCCGCGTCCAGACCGGCACCGGCGCGCTGGACCGCCTGCACCACGGCGCGGCCGCGAACTGGCGGCTGGGAACCTGGCTGGCCAGCGCGCACGCCCAGTGGTCGGACGAGGAGACGCCGTCCGGCCTGGACACGCGCGCGAACTCGCAGATGGTGGCCCTGGCGCGCCAGGCGCGGGACCGCCTGACCGCCCGCGTGGCCTGGTCGCGGGCGGCCGACGACAATTACGACGCCCGCTTCACGACCCAGTCCATGACCGTCGACGCGACCTGGCGCGCGGCTCCCGCCCTGACCTTCATCCAGCGGGTTGCGCGCGGCTGGCGTTCCAGCGAGAACGGCGCCCGGGACTCCGACAGCTGGGTGACCACCTCCGAGATCCGCAGCGTGCCGCGGCCGGGCCTGCGCATCGACCTCAACCGCGCCAACCGCTGGGTCGGGCGCGAGGCGGGTCCCGGCTTCACCAGCTACAACACGACGCAGATCGACGCCCACTGGGAGATCGCCCCCCAGCTCTCGGTCTGGAGCCAGTTCACGAGCCAGGAGCGCGACGAGGGCGACTGGATCCTGCGCAGTTCCGCGGCGTGGACGCCGTTGCGCGGCGGCAGCATGCTGGTGACGCTGCAGGCGAACGACTACCAGGACACGCGCCTCGCCCAATTGCGGCGCGGCGGCGGCGTCACCGTGGATTGGCAGGCGCGTCCGCGGCTGTTCCTGTCGGCCGGCGCGGAAAAGCATTACGAACGGTTCGAGGGGCGCCGGAGCCGGCCTCTCAGCTTTCAGGCCCGCGGATACTGGACATTCTGACGGCGGTATCCCAGCTTCGCCCGGGAACGGCCGGGCGCGCGAAAGGACGAACGATGTCAAGCAGGCGAGGGTGGCCGCGGCGGGCGGCGATGCTGGCGGCCTTGCTGTTCCTGGCGGCGGGCGGCTGCGGGCCGGGCGCCAGCCAGTTCATCCGCGACGACGTGGACCTCAGCTTCGTCCGGCGCGTCGCGGTCTACCCCTTCTACAACCTGAGCCAGGACATGTTCGGCGGCCAGCGCGTGCAGTCGGTGTTCCTGACCGAACTGCTCGCGCGCGGCGCCGTCGAGGTCGTCGATCGCGGCGAGATGCTCGCAGCCATCGCCGAACTCAAGCTGCCCCCCGACTCCATCCTGAGTCCCGAACAGGTGGTGGCGCTCGGCAAGCGCCTGCAGGCCGAGGGCATCTTCTTCGGAACCGTCGAGGAATACGGCGCCGAGCGCGGCGCCGAGCAGGTCCAGGTCGTGACGGCCACCTACCAGCTCTGCGAGGCGCAGACCGGCCGCGTCGTCTGGTCCTCGCAGACGCGGACCGACGGCACCTCGCTGATGCGGAAGCTCTTCGGCGGCGGCAGCGCCAGCGCCTATGAGGTCACCCGCGCCAACGTACGCGCGGCGCTCGGGACGCTGTTCTGATGATGCGCGCGCGCGGCAGGCGGCTCCTGGTCGCGGCGGGCGCGGTCCTGGCGCTTGCGGCGCCGGCGGCCGCGACGGCGGCCGACGCCGCGCCGCCAGTGGCCGTGATCGTGCACCTGCAGGGCGCGCCCAGCCCGCTCCTGCCGGCCGGCGCGCGGGAGCTGCGGCAGGCGGTCCTCGACGGCGTGTCGGCGCTGCTGAACGCCCAGGGCCTGCTGGTCGCCGACCGCGCGCACACCGAAGCGCTCGTGCGGCGCCATGTCGTGCGCACGAGCCGCGTGCTCGCGCCCGCTTTCCTGGCCGACGCGCGGACCGAGGCCGGCGCCGAGGTGCTGTTGGTCGTCGGCATCGAAGTCGACGGCGGCCGGCTGAGCGCGGACGCGCGCGCCATCGCCACCGCCGACGGCGGCCTGCTCGGCATCGGCGTGGCGCAGGCGGTCGCCGACGCGGCGGATTGGCGGCCGGCCCTGCTCACCGCGCTCAAGGCCGCGCTGCCCCCGCTGGCGGCCGAGACGCCGGCCCCGACCCTCGTGGTCCTGCCGGCGCGCCCGATGGGGGCCGCCCCGCGGGCGGCCGGCGCCGCGACGGCCTTCGTTCTGCGGGCCGCCCTGGCGGACGGGCGTTGGCGCCCGGTGGACCCCGCGCTGGTGGCCGGCGCGGTCGTCGGCCTGGGCCAGGACCTGGAACGGCTCGACGCCCGCGGGCGCGAGGCGCTCCGGGAGGCCTTCGGCGTCACCTGGGCCGTGGTGCCGGAGATCGCGTCCTTCGGCGCCGCCGCGCGCGCTGCCGGCCCGGCGCCGCTGCTCGAGCCCGGCTCGCCCGGCGAGGCCGACCTGTCCGAATTCGAACTGTCCGTCCGCCTGCTCGACCTGCGCACCGGTCTGATCCGCGGCACGGCGGCGATCCGCCTGCCGGGCGGCCCGGTCGAGGGCTGGTTCGGCCGGGTGGAGCATCCGAGCGACCTGGAGAGGATCCGGGCCGCCGCCGACCAGGTGTGGTCGCGTTTCCAGCAACTCATCCGGGAGAGGACCTCATGACCCGACACGCCCTGCCCTCCCTCGCCGGCCTGGTGGCCGCAGCCCTCCTCGCGTCGGCGGGGCCGGCCGCAGCCCGCGAAGCGATTCCGCTCGCGGTGGTCGGACCCGACACCCTGACCACGATCGACCTGGAGATCGAGCTGGCGCTGATGAACGCGCGCAACTCGCAGAACGCGCCGCTGAAGCTGGACGACAGCGCCGCCATCCTGCGCCGCCTCACGCAGAACCAGCTGATCGTCCAGGAAGGCCTGCGCATGGGCCTGGACGAGGAGGCTGTCGTGCGCAACCAGGGCTGGTCCGTCGTGCGCCAGGAATGCATGAAGGCGCTGCTCGACTCCGTCGCGCTGTCGATCCCGGAGTCGCGCGAGGACTACCGCGACGCCCGGCGCGCCGCCGTGCAGTCGTATCTCGACGGCCTGGCCCGCGCCTGGGGCGCGGGAGTCGACTCGACGCTGCTGCGCGCGCTCGACTACGGCTCGGCGGACCCGGCGGTGCACAAGCGGCTGACTACGAGCGGCGAAGTGCTCGGCACGCTGCCGGGCGGCCGCCCGTTCACGATCGCGGACTTCACCCGCGAGTTGCGCTTCACCGAGTTCCACGGCCTGGTCGGCAAGCCGCACGCCGCAGAGCGGCGCGACGAGATCATGCGCGAGTACCTGGCCGACGCGGTCACCGCGCGCCAGATCCGGGCGCAGAAGATGGACCAGACGCCGCAGATGCAGACGCTGCGGCGCCGCTTCGAGCGCGCGGCGATCCTCGAGGAGGCGCTGCGCGTCCTGTCGCAGCACGATTTCGCGCCGGCCGATATCGAGGTCTCGCGCTACTACCGCAAGCACCAGTCCGAATTCATGTCCTCGCCGCGCCTGAAGCTGGCCAGCCTGCGGACCAAGACGCAGGCGGACGCCGTCGCGCTGCGCGAGCGGATCCTCAAGGGCGCCTCCGTGCGCTGGCTGTCGACCAACGACAAGCGCGCGGTCTCCGGCCCCTCGCCGTTCCCGGAGACCTGGATCCTGCCCGAGCAGGTAGGCCTGAAGCCCGAGGAACTGGCCGTGGGCCTGGCCCCCGAGCCGTACGAGGTGCCCGAGGGCTGGGTCGTCGCCCAGGTGGTCGAGGTCGAGCCGGGGCAGCCGCTGCCCCTGGAGCAGTGCCGCGACCGGATCCTGTTCAAGATGCGCCAGGAAGCGGGACGCCAGCACATGCTCGACATCCTCGCGCGCCTCGAGGCGGAGTCGCCCGTGGCGATCCTGCCCGGCGCCGAGGCGGTCGTGGCGAAGGCCGTCAAGGAGATGCCCACGTTCGAGCAGCCGGCCGACGCGCCGCAGCACCCGTGACCCCACGGCAGGAGGCCTGATCATGCATCGCACCGGAACCCACACGGCCGCCCGCATCCGCCGCCGCCCGCGCCTGCGGGCCGCCCTGGCCGCGCTGGCGCTGGCGCTGCTGGCGGCGACGGCCGCCGCGCCGGCGCTGGCCGCCGGGCCGTTCAAGGCGAAGGGCTGCGTCGACTGCCATCAGGAAACGCTCAAGCAGGTGCCGACCAAGAACGCGCACGAGCCGTTCGCGACGCGCAACTGCGAGGGCTGCCACCGGCGGCACGGCGTGATCGGCAAGCTGGTCCTGCAGGCCTCGGGCCGGGACCTGTGTCTGGCCTGCCACGAGGGCTACAAGGACGTGACGCGCGCCGCGGTCGTCCACGAGCCGCTGCGCGAGGGCGATTGCTCGGCCTGCCACGATCCGCACGGCTCGGGCCACCCCGGGCTGCTGTCCGCTCCCGGGTGGCAGTCCTGCCTGGCCTGCCACGAGGATGCCCCCTTCAAGCGCCGCCACGTCCACCGGCCGCTCGCCCGCGAGGGCTGCGCGGCCTGCCACGACCCGCACTCCTCGGCGCACCGGGGGCTCCTGGTCCGCGCCGGCGACGATCTCTGCTTCGGCTGCCATGCCGACCGCGCGCGCCTCCAGCGCGACCATGGCGGGCAGGGCGGGCTGGCCGGCTGCGTCTCCTGCCACGACCCGCACAGCTCGGACTCCGAGGGCCTGTTGCACGCCGTGACCCACGCGCCGATGCAGGACAACGACTGCTCGGCGTGCCATGCCGCCGACGCGGCGGGCGGCGCCGCGCTGGCCGTGCCGGCCGCCGAGCTCTGCCTGCAGTGCCACGAGGATCCGTCGGCGGCCTTCAAGGTGCCGCACGAGCCCGCCGCGTCGAAGGAATGCGGGCAGTGCCATGCGCCGCACGGCAGCGCGCGTCCGGCGCTGCTGGTCGCCGAGGAGCGGCGTCTGTGCCTGGAGTGCCACGAGGAGCAGCCGTTCCAGCTGCCGGTGCGCCACGAACCCGTGGCCAGCGGGGACTGCACCACCTGCCATGGCGCCCACGGCTCCGACCACAAGGGGCTGCTGAAGGAGGCGACCAACACGCTCTGCGCGGGCTGCCATGCGGGCGTCCTGCCGGACGATGCCGCGCCGGCTCCGGCCTCGGTGCACGCGCCGCTGGTCAAGCGGGATTGCACGGTCTGCCATACGCCGCACAGTTCCGAGCGCAAGACGCTGCTGGTCGACACCGTCGGCTCGCTCTGCCTGGGCTGCCACACCAAGGTGCAGATGGAGACGATCGCGACGTACCCGCACGCGGTCGCCGCGCGCGGCGAGTGCACCGCCTGCCACCTGCCGCACACGGCGCCGCAGCCCGCGCTGCTCAAGAACGCCTCGGCCGCCCTGTGCGCCGGCTGTCACGCCGGCTTCGACCAGCAGCCGGCCGGAGGGACGCTCCACGCGCCCGCTGCCGAGGGCGCCTGCCTGGACTGCCACCTGCCCCACGGCGGACCCGAGCGCGGCCTGCTGCGCCAGGCGCCGGGGGCGACGTGCGCCGCCTGCCACGACACGGGAACGCCGGCGGGAGGCGACTGGCGCGGGCACGAACCGGTGGCCGCCGGCAACTGCACCGCGTGCCACGACGCGCACCGCTCGCCGCGCAAGGCGCTGCTGGCGACCGACGCCGACAAGCTCTGCGCCCTGTGCCACGAGGACGTGGCCGCGCCGAAGGGCGCGGTGTCCATCCACCCCCCGAGCCGCGACGCCTGCCTGGACTGCCATCTGCCGCATGGCGGCGCGGGCGCCGGGTTCCTGCGCGAGCCGGCCCCGGGCCTCTGCTTCGGCTGCCACGACGAGAAGAGCGCCGGTTTCGCCGACAAGCATCTCGGGCGCGATCCGCTGCGGATGGACTGCCTGGGCTGCCACGAGCCGCACCACTCCACCGCGCCGGGGCTGATGGCCGCCGCCGCGCACGCCCCGTTCGGCGACCGCGACTGCGCCTCGTGCCACGAGGGCGCCGCGCCGGTGACCGACCAGCGCCAGACGTGCCTGCAGTGCCACGACGGCCTGCCGGAGCCGTCGGCGCCGCGGCAGACGACGCACGCGCCGTTCGCCGAAGGCGACTGCGCCTCCTGCCACAACCCGCACGTGGCCCGCGGCCCGGCCCTGCTGCCGTCGGCGCGGACCAGCGACGCCTGCGCCGCCTGCCACGCGCCGGCCGACCTGGCCCCGAAGCCCGAGCTGGCCCACACGCCGGTGCGGGACGGCCGCTGCGAAGCCTGCCACCAGGCGCACGCCTCGAGCGAGCCGAAGCTGCTGGTCAAGCCGGCCGCCGCGCTCTGCTCGAGCTGCCACGAGGCGGTCGAGGCCCAGAAGAAGTGGCCGGTCGTGCACGCGCCGCTGCGCTCGGGCGACTGCACGCGCTGCCACGACCCGCACGGCACGAATCAGGCGATGAGCCTCCTGGACCAGCCGAGCGTCTTGTGCGCCAGGTGCCACGCGCCGGCAGGGTTGCCGGCCAAGCACCGCGGCTTCCCGGTCGCACAGGCCGACTGCTCGGGTTGCCACGCTCCGCACGCGGCCAAGCGCGCGAACCTGCCGCACGAACACGTGCACCAGCCCTTCGGGGCCGGCAACTGCGCCGCCTGCCATGCCGGCACGGCCGTGGCGACCAAGCAGGCCCAGCCGGCGCTGTGCCTGTCCTGCCACCCCGGCCTGGCGGCCAGCCTGAAGGACGCCAAGCTGCACGGCGCGCTGGCCGGCGAAGATGCCTGCACCAACTGCCACGCGGCGCACACGGCGCCGGTCTCGCCGCTGCTGCCGGCCCGCCAGGCGCTGGTCTGCGCCCGCTGCCACCAGGCCGAGGCGGACGCCAACCGGACCGCGGCGCACCGGCATCCGGTGGTCGACGGCCGCGACTGCACCGCCTGCCACGACCCGCACCTGAGCGGAATCGGCGCCGACGGCAAGACCCAGCGGGAAGTCTGCCTCAGCTGCCACACCTATCGCGACCACACCGACCACCCGATCGGCGAGGACGCGATCGACCCCCGGACAGGCCGGACGATGACCTGCGGCAGCTGCCACGACCCCCATGGCTCGCCGTTCGCGCGGTTCATGCGCGACGATCCGGAGGGCAAGCTCTGCGTCGGCTGCCACTCCGACAAGCTGCGGACGGGAGGCTGAGCGGCGGCGCAGCCGCCCGCGGCCCGTTCGGCGGACCACGGACAGCGAGCCCCGGCGGTGCCCTCGCGGCGCCGCCGGGGCCGTTTTTTCCACCATGGCGACCGGCTTCCCGAATGACGGTCGGTCAGGTTTTGATAGCGAAAGTCATCTGCATGACCGAACCCACGTTTTTTTTTTGGCGACATGATTGACATCCACCGCCCATGTGATATGATATCTCCGTGACAAGAAAAGCCCGCTTGGGCGCCGCAAACCCCGGCTTCATGACGTGAGCGTGACAGATGCCCCGCACCTTGGCCGCAGTTTGCATGCACCGACACCCGTGGGGTGTTGGCGCGCTGACAAGCGCGGCGCTGGCCCTGCTCGCATCTGCCCTCCCTGCGCCGGCCCTGTCCGCAACCGACGCGAGGACAGCCGGATACCGTTTCGAGTTCCGTTACGAATCGAGCCTTGAACTGCAGCGCCACGAGGACGGGCGCCTGCTGCCCGCGGCCGTCACCTGCGACGACCGCACCGGCGGCATGGTCGTGACCGACGCCGCGCACGGCGTGCTGCACGTGTTCAACGCCGCGGGCGTCGAGGCCTTCCGCACCTCCGGCTACGCGGAACTGTCGCAGCCGGTCGACGGCGCCATCGACCACGCCGGCCGCCTGGTCGCCGTCTCGCTCAGCGGAGGCGCCCGGCGCACGCTCGCGCGGCTGGACGTGTACGGCGAGCCCGACGGCTGGGCCGCCCAGGCGCCGCGCGAAGGCTGGCGCCCGGGTCGCGTGCTGGTCGCCCGCGACGGCAACTACGTCACGGTCGACGACGCGAGCGGCCTGATGGCCAAGCACGACGCCGAAACCGGCGCCGTCCTGTGGTCGGCAGTCATCGCCGAGCCCGAGAGCGGCGACCGCGGACTCGAACTGGGCCTCGGGCGGCCGGTCCAGCTGCCGGACGGCACCTACGCGGTGCCCGGCGCCAACCTGCACCGGATCCTGCTGGTCGAGGAAGGCGGCGCCGTGCGCGCGTCGTTCGGGCGCTTCGGCGCCTCGCCCGGCCGGTTCGTGGCGCCGGTGGCCGTGGCGGCCGGCCCGGACGGCTCGCTGCTGGTTTTGGACCAGATGCGGCACAAGGTCCTGGCCTTCGACGCCCGGCAGGAGTTCAGCGGTGAATTCGGCGTGGTCGGCGACGCGCCGGGCGCCTTCTACCATCCGGTGTCCATCGCGACGGACGCCGGCGGGCGCCTCTACGTGGCGCAGGGCTATCGCGGTCGCGTGCAGGTGTTCAGCGTCCTGGCCGCCGGGACGGTTGAATAGACGCGCCCGGTCCTGCGGGACCGGGCCTGGTACGGGGAATCGCTCGTCTGAGGGGCGTCGACCTGAAGGAGGATCGATCGCGCGCCGCAGGCCCGCCGGGAGATGAAGCCCGGGCCCGCGGCCGACAGTTCGCAAGCGTCCCGCCACGCGGGAAACGTCAACTCGCACTCGGAGGCTCACACGTGAAGACTTTCATCAAGATCGCCCTGGTGCTGGCGCTCGGCCTGTCGGCCAGCTCGGTGCTGGCGTTCCACGACGCCGGCGTCGCCTACTGCGCCGGCTGCCATACCATGCACAACAGCCAGAACGGCGCGCCGGTGGACGCCGCTCACCCGAACGGCAACGCCTACCTGCTGAACGCCGGCAGTGCCTCGGACACCTGCCTGCGCTGCCACGCCAACTACGGCCAGTTCCGCAGCGGCGAGGGCTACGGCCCCGGCGGCGACTTCTACTGGGTCACGCGCACCTTCTCCTGGGTGTCGCGCGGCACGACGTACAACAGCACCGGTGACAGCCACGGCCACAACGTGATCTCGCCGGCGCGCGGCATCGCGCAGGACGCCACCCTGGCGTCGGCCCCGGGCGGCAGCTTCCTCAGCTCGCGCCTCGGCTGCACGAGCTGCCACGACCCGCACGGCAACGAGAACTTCCGCCTGCTCTACGGCACCCAGATGGGCCCGATCTACGGCGGCACCCGGTACAGCTTCCAGTACCCGGCCCCGCTGGCCAAGGGCAACTCGCGCAACACGTACGGCACGCAGCCGGGCGTGGAGACGAACACCGACCACACCATCTACAAGAGCGGCATGAGCGACTGGTGCGCCAACTGCCACCGGGACTTCCACTCCGACTACACGACCGACTTCACGCACCCGACGCGGCCCATGGGCTCGCTGGTCGCGGCGACCTACAACGCGTACGTGAGCTCGGACGACCTGGTCAGCGGCAACGAAGCCACCTCGTACTGGGGTCTGGTGCCGTTCGAGGCCGTCAACGTCGACCTGGCCACCGCCGATCCCGCGAACTACACGCAGGGCCCGACGGGCGTCGATGAAGTCATGTGCCTGAGCTGCCACCGCGCGCACGCCTCGCCGTTCGCGGACATCGCGCGCTGGGACATGGGCGTGAACTTCATCTCGCAGTCGCACCCGAACACGTCGGATGTCGGCTTCGTGCAGACCGACGTCGACCGCAAGTACTACAACTACACGTTCGTGGCCAACCAGCGCTCGCTGTGCAACAAGTGCCACGCGAAGGATCAGTACGACCATCCCGGCGCCACCCACTAGGGCCAGGACCGACGGCTGTTCCGGGGCCCCGCGCGAGCGATCGCGCGGGGCCCCTCGCTTTCGCCGCCTTGCCGCTCCACGCGGCCCGCCGGGGGCGGACGCGCTGGTGCCGCGCGGGCCCGTGTGCTATGATTTTTCCGTGCGATCCGCCCCGGATGCGGCGGCGATCACCCCCACGCGCACCGGCGGACGGTCCATGGCGATCCCTGCATACCGATCCTCAGATTCCCGGCGCCCGCGCGCCGCGGCTGCCGCGGTTGCGCTGGCCGCCGTCGGCGCCTGCCTTCCGCCCGCGGCCGGCGCGTTCCACGACGGCGGCGTGGGCACCTGCGAACGCTGCCACGTGATGCACGACGCCGCCGCCGGACAGGTGGCGCTGGACGGGCTGCGGCCGCTGCTGCTGGCCGCCTCCTCGACCGACCTCTGCCTGACCTGCCACGGCGACGGCGTCATGGGACTCAACCCGCTGCAGCCGCCGCGCGAACTCGGCGCGGGCAACTTCGTGTTCCTGCTGGAGGACGACCTGGACGACGCCACCGACCCCCTGGCGCCGCGCCTGCCCGGCGAGGCCGCCGGCCACAGCATCGTCTCCCCGGCCTGGGGGCTGACCGCCGAGAGCCGCTGGTCCCGCGCGCCCGGCGGCACGTTTCCGTCCGCCTCGCTGGGCTGCACCAGCTGCCACGACCCGCACGGCACCGCCGGCTTCCGGATGTTGCGCGGCGTTGGACCCGTGCAGGGCGGCATCGCCCACTTCGCCTACCCGGCGCCGGTGGCCGTCGGGCTCCCGGTGACCGATCCGGCGGCGGTGGAGTCGAGGCTGGCGCACAGCGCCTACGTCTCGGGCATGACGCGCTGGTGCGCGAACTGCCACGGCTTCTACCACGACAGCGGCGGGACGGCCTTCGGGCATCCTGTCGACGAACTGCTCGATTCCGGCGTGCGGCGGCGTTACGAGATGTACGACGGCGATGCGAACCCCACCGGCGGCGCGGCCGGGACGTCGTACCTGCCGGAGGTCCCCTTCGAGGCCGCCGACGCCGCGGTCGACCGCACCGCCGGGCCGGGCACCGCCGGGCGCCTGCACTGCCTGACCTGCCACCGCGCGCACGCCTCGTCGGCGCCGGCGTCCGGGCGCTGGGACTTCCGCGTCTACCACCTGGCCGACGACGGCGTCGCCTCCGGCTCCTGGCCCCTGCCGAGCCCCTACCCCGACCCGGATCAGCGCCAGCTGTGCCGCAAGTGCCACGGGCAGAACCACGACCAGGGCAGGGCCTGCCTCGAATGCCACCGCGCGACCGTCCCCGGCGTCCAGCCTCTGGATCCCTGACCGGACGGGCCGCCCCGCGCTCCAGTCCCGACGAAAGCGGCCGCGCCCTGCAGGGCGCGGCCGCGTTTTTGATGCATGGGCTCGGCAGGCACGGGCGAGATCGCCCCTGCCCGGCTACATCGTCGGCGCCGCCCGCTTCGAATCGACGGCCCGGCGCTCGTACCACCAGACCAGCAGCGGGCTGGCGATGAAGATCGAGCTGTACGTGCCGATGAAGATGCCGAAGCTCAGCGCGAAGGCGAAGTCCCGGATCACCGGCCCGCCCATGGTCCACAGCATCACCGAGACCACCATCGTCGTGGCCGAGGTCAGGATGGTGCGGCTGAGCGTCTCGTTGATCGAGCGGTTGATGACCTCGCGGTAGCTCTCCTTGCGGCGCAGCTTCATGTTCTCGCGGATGCGGTCGAAGACCACGATGGTGTCGTTGATCGAGTAGCCGACGATCGTCAGCAGCGCGGCCACGATCTGCAGGCTGACCTCCAGGTCCAGCAGCGAGAAGATGCCCAGGGTCAGCGTCACGTCGTGGACCAGGGCCGCGATGGCCGCGAAACCGTAACGCAGCACGAAGCGCAGCCAGATGTAGATGATGATCATGAACAGGCCGGCGATGATCGAGTTGATGGCCGCCGTGCGCAGCTCGCCGCCGATCTTCGGACCGACCGACTCCACGCGCCGCAGCTCCACGCCGGCGGCGGGGAAGGTGGTGCGCAGGTCTTCCAGCAGCTTCTGGGCCGTGTCGGCCGCCTGCTCGCCGCTGGCGTTCTTCGCCGAGGCCACCGTGATCAGGTACTCGTTGGCGGCGCCGAACTCCGTCACCTGGACGCCGGCGTAGCCCTTGGCCTCGAGGTCGGCGCGCACCTGGCTGATGCCGGGGCTGGCGGCGAACTTCACCTGAAGCACGGAGCCGCCGGTGAAGTCGATGCTCAGCCGCGGTCCGCCGTGGATCAGCATCAGGACCAGGCTGACGACCACCAGCGCCGCCGAGGCGACGAAGCACGGCTTCATGGCGCCGACGAAATTGAAGTTGGCGTTCCGGAAGAACTGCAGCATGTCGCTCTTGGCCTTTCCCGGGTCGGGACCCGGCTCCTGTCGGGCCGCGCGGGGCGCGGCGGTTCGCGTGGCGGCCGCAGCCGCGTCAGATGCTCAGCGTCTGCCGATTCCGGTTGCGCGTGACCAGGTCCATGATCGCGTGGGTCAGGACCAGGGCGGTGAACATGCTCGTCAGGATGCCGATGCACATCGTGACGGCGAAACCCTTGACCGGACCGGTGCCGAACCACAGCAGCACGCCGCCGGCGATCAGCGTCGTCACGTTGGCGTCGATGATCGTGCGCGTCGCGTTCTGGTAGCCGGCCTCCACCGCGGCGCGCACCGTCTTGTCCTTGCGCAGCTCCTCGCGGATGCGCTCGTTGATCAGCACGTTGGCGTCGACCGCCATGCCGACCGTCAGCGCGATGCCGGCCAGGCCCGGCAGCGTCAGCACCAGGTCGAACTGGGCCAGCACGGCCAGCACGATCAGAATGTTCGCCGCCAGCGCGGTGACGGCCACCAGCCCGACGCCGCGGTAGTAGATCAGCATGAACACGACCACCAGCAGCGCGCCCCAGCGGGCGGCGTTCACGCCCATGCGGATCGAGTCCGAGCCCAGGCTCGGTCCCACGGTGCGCTCCTCGGCGATGGTGATGTCCGTCGGCAGCGCGCCGGCGCGCAGCAGCAGCGCCAGGTCGCTGGCCTCGGCGTTGCTGAAGTTGCCGGTGATCGAGCCGTTGCTGGTGATGCGCGACTGGATGACCGGCGCCGAGGAGATGCGCCCGTCCAGCGAGATGGCCAGGAAACGGCCCACGTTCTCGCCCGTGGCGCGGCCGAAATCGCGGGCGCCGCGGCTGCCCAGGGTGAAGTTGACCTGCCACATGCCCGGCCGCTCGTTGTCGGCGGTGCTGAGGGCGTCGGTCAGCTGGTCGCCGCTGATGATCGGCTCGGCGTCCACCAGGTAGAGCGGCCGCATCTGGGTGGCGCCGCCGAAGTTCATGGGATCCATGCCCAGCTGGAACTCGACGCCGCGCAGGCGCGCCTTCGTGCGCGGATCGTCCAGCATGGCCTGCAGGCGGTCGACGTTTTCCTCCGCCACGAACAGCGGCGTCGAGGCGATGCCCTGCTGCATGACGACCAGGCCGCTGAACGGGCGCTGCGCCAGCAGCTGCTCCTGGTCGACCAGCGCCGAGTCCCCGGGAGCGACCGCCGGCGCCTGCACGCTGCCGGCGAACGCCTGGTCCAGGCGCGTCAACGCGTCCTGCAGGTCGTCAGGCTGGCGCACCAGCCGGAACTCCAGCTTGGCCGTGGTGCCCAGCAGCGCCTTGGCGCGCTCGGGATCCTGAAGGCCGGGCAGCTTGACGACGATGCGGCTGGAGCCGAAGGTCGTGATCTCGGGCTCCGAGACGCCGAACTTGTCGATGCGGTTGTAGAGGATCTCCTTGACCCTCTGCAGGGCGTCCTGGGCCTGGCCCGCGTCCATGCCGGTCTGGTCGACCTCGAGGACCAGGTACATGCCGCCCTTGAGGTCGAGCCCGCGGCGGATCGCCTTGGCGTCGATGGCCTCGATCTCGGCCAGCCGCTCGGGGTTGGCCTTGGCGGCCTCCCGCTCGGCGTGCGAGATCGACAGGGCCTTGAAGGTCGGCAGCAGGCCGTAGATCGACAGCAGGACGACCACGGCGCTCAGCCCTGCCCGGATCTGCAGGGAACGGTTCATCTTGGCTCTCCCGGGACTTCTGCCCCCGGCTGCGGGCCCGGGCGGCACGAGGATCCTCGACCGCGACAAAAAAAAGCGCGCGCAGACCGGGCCGGCACCCGCCGCTCCCGGCCTGTCCCTTCGCGAAACAGCGCCCGCCATGATAGCACACGGGCGCCTGATTATCCAGAATTTAGGGCGCGGCTCAGACCTCGCGCAGCCGGTATTCCCGCGTGCCCAGGCCCAGCGCCGCCGCGTGGTCCAGCAGCGGCTCGGGGGCCTGGGCGTACCCGCTCCACCCGCTGAGGGGTTCACCCAGCCGCCCGGCCAGCAGGTCGAAGGCTGCGCTGTCGACGGCCACCGGATCGCGCCCGGCCAGGATCCCGATCCCGGCCACCGGCGGCCGGCGGCGAGCCCGGCCGCCGCCCCCGTGGGCGTCCAGTTTCAGCAAAAGGACCAGGTGCAGGAGCGGCCGCGCCGGCCCTGCGGCCAGCTGCCGGGCCGTCCCGGCGGCCGCCGCGGCCACCGCGGCCCGGAAGGCCGCCACGCCGGCGGCCGCTTCGGGGGCGATGCCGGCCATGAAGCAGACGCCCATGCATTCCCCGCAGCCGGTGCACAGGCGGTGGTCGATCACGGCGCGCCCGGCACGGATGACGATCGCGTCGTAGAGGCACACATCCAGGCAGCTGCCGCAGCCCGCGCACAGCGGGGTGTCGACCTGCGGCCTGATGCCCCGGTGCAGGGCCAGGCGCGAAGCACGGTCGGCCAGGTCCAGGCCCAGCGCGGCCACCGCGCCGACCGCGCCCAGGTGCGGGTGCGGACGCAGCGGGGCCACGACGGCCAGGCCGGCCGCCGCGGCCAGAACGCCGGCCAGCGCGTGTCCCTGCGGCCCGTCAGCCAGCGGCCAGGCCGGCGGCCCGGCCGGGTCGTCGCCGACCACGAACGGCAGCGCGCCGGGCGCCCCGTAGCCGCGGCCCAGGGCCGCCTCGCGCAGGCCGGCCGGCGTCTCGAGGCCCCGCGTGGAGATCGACAGCGTGTCGGTGACATGGATGGCCGCCGGCGCGGGCGGCGCCGCGCGCCCGGCCAGTGAGGCGCCGAGTTCCTCGAGCCAGGCCGGCGGTACGGCCGGCGGCCGGCCCGGGGCCGGCACGGGCGCCTTCAGCAGCCAGCGCTCGCCCGGGCGCGCGGCGCCGACGAGGCCGGCGGCCGCGACCAGCCGGCGCAACCCGGGCCGGGGATCGGGCGGAGCGAGGTCCGCGCCCGGGCCCGCCGGCAGCGGCCAGAACAGGACCTCAGCGGCCATGGTCCTCCCCGCCTTCGACCAGCGCCGCCACGGCCGGCGGCATCAGTTCCGAGACGGTCACGAAACGCACTCCCTCCTGCTGGTAACGCGGAACGTCGCGCGCCAGCACCGCGGCGGTCGCCGCGTGCGGATGGGCGATCCCGACCGCCGCGCCCGACCGGCGCGCGGTGGCCACCAGTTCGGCCAGCCGGGCCGCGATGGTGGCTTCGTCCGCGGGCTCGGCGTCCAGGAAGATCCGGTTCCTCGCCGTCGGCACCCCCGCCTCCCGCGCGGCGCGCCAGGCGACCGAGCGCGGCGTGGTCAGGCTGTCCAGGAAGCGCAGTCCCCGCTCGGCGAGGGCCGCCATCAGCGCCGACATCAGCAGCGAGTCGGCGGTCGCGGCGCTGCCCATGTGGTTGTTGACGCCCACGGCGCCGGGCACCGAGGCCAGGGCGCCGTCCAGCAGCCCGGCCACCTGCGCCGGCGACTGCCCGCGCAGCAGCGCGCCCGGGCCGGGATCCGGGCTCGGGTAGCCCTCGGGCTCCATCGGCAGGTGCAGGAACAGCTCGCGGCGGGCGGGGTCGTCCGGACCGCGCGGCGTCGTCGCCCGGTCGGCGATCGCGCGCGATTGCGGGCGGCCCGGCAGCACCGCCAGCGTCAGCGGCACGGGCAGGTCAAGCAGAGCGGCGTCGGGCCCGCCGAGCCTCTGGCCGAGGTCGTCGATCACCAGCGCCACGCGCGGACCGGCGGAGGCGCCGCCGTCGGCCGGTTCGGTCGCCGGCGCCGCCGGGAGCGCGGGCGCGGGCGCCGCCGCCGAGCCCGGCTCCGGCCCGGTGGCCCGATCCGTCGCCGCGCGCGGAGCGTCGCCGCGCGAGGTGTCCATCCTGTCAGGGGCGTCGTCGCGGCCGCAGCCGGCCAGGGTCGCCAGCGCGAGCAGCGCGCACGCGACGAGCGCCGCAGATCCCCGCCGCTGCCGGGGTCGCGGCTTACCCTGCCGCGGAGAAGTTGGGATGGCGTGGCCGCTGGACATGCGCGCATGGTAAGCGCGGGGCGGCGCTGCGACCAGCCCGCGCTTGTCCGGCGTGCGGACACGCGCAAGGGGGAACCGCCGGCTCCCCCTTGCTGCGCTGCCGCTGGACGGCGGTCTCCGCCGCGTCAAGACGGGCTAGTTGTCGGTCAGGTCCACCTGCCCGCGCATCCGGTAGTAGGGCTTCGGCACGCCGTTGACCAGCGAGTCGCGCGCGACCACGTAGAACTTGATCGCGCCCTGCACCTTCAGGATGGTGTGGCCCGCGCCGCGGTCGAACAGGAACACCGCGTCGTAGAGCGCGTACTCGGCGTTCGGGATCTGGTCGTTGGCCGGCGAGACGCTCCAGGCGCCCTGGC
Source organism: uncultured Fibrobacteraceae bacterium (assembly GCA_964399195.1). GTDB lineage: Bacteria > Krumholzibacteriota > Krumholzibacteriia > LZORAL124-64-63 > LZORAL124-64-63 > CAINDZ01. The sequence goes on along the minus strand of CAYNPY010000001.1, from coordinate 51,761 downwards.
GCTGGAACGTCTGGAAATCGATGGACTGCACGCCCGGCACCAGGTTGCCCTCCGGGTCGGTCACGTCCTGCTTGGAGAACATGCGCTCATGGATGCGCAGTTCCTCCTCGAGGTCCAGCGTGAGGCCGACGTCCGGGAACTGGTTGTAGGTGCTCTCCTGCAGGATGGTCACGTACTGCGGGTGCAGCATCTGCGCGAAGTCCGCGAAATCCATGTCCTCGTAGATGGCCTGGAAGTTCGCCATCAGCTTGTCCGGCGTGTCCGGCCACGGCCGCACCACGGGCTGCTCGCCGCAATCCGGCCCTTCGCACCCGTCGTCGCCGGGCGAGAAGATGCAGCCGCCGCCTGCGGTCAGGGCCAGGCTCAGGAGCAGCAGCAGCAAGTACTTCGTTTTCAACATCTTGTCCTCCACGTGCCTGGGCTCTCCCGGGGTGACAGGGACATTCGAATGGGAAGAAGCCCGCGTCCTGCTCGGGGGGCCATCCCCCGATTTTAGTATATGAGACGATTATTTGCTAGCAAAATTGCCCCGCAGCACCCCCAGCGTCGACAGCAGCTGACCGGAATCGGGGTCGCTCTCCCCCTGCTGGTCGCGCCATTCCGTAATATACCAAAAATTGCCCACCAGCGTAAAGGTGATGATGGCCGATCCCCGGTAGCGCACCGACGAACCGTCCACGACGCTGGTGACGCGCAGGTCGTAGATGACGTTCTCCCAGATCGACTCGCTGCCGGAGGACGGCGGCACGACGAAACCCGGGTTGCGCATCGTCGCCACGATGGTCACGTCGGCGTTGTAGAGCGCGTTGATGAACGCGACTTCCTGCGCCGTGCCCCAGTTGGTGAACACGCCCGGGAACTGGGCCTCGGCCGCCGAGTCGGGGATGTAGCGGAAGTCGGTCGCGTTGATCGCGTCCTCCCAGCCGGGGGCGTGCGTCGCCTCGGCCGAGGTCTCGAGGTTGTCCCAGGTGTTGGCCGGGTCGATCTGCTCGAGATAGCGCACGATCTCCCCCGTCTGCGGGGGTTCGGCCTCGCGGGGCTGCAGCAGGCAGCCGCCGCCCGCCAGCGCGGCGAGCAGCGCGCAGGCGAGCGGCACGAGGGCGGCCCGCGCGCGGGTCGCGCCCGTCGCGTGCGTCGCGCCCGGAGCGCCACGGCCGCGCCGCCGGTTCAGAACGTCCACTTGAGCCATGCGTCGGCCTCCCAGAAATCGGAGCTGCTGGCGGTCACGCTCGGGCCGTAGGCGTTGATCTTCTTGACCATCGCCGACACCTGGACGCGCTGCTGCCGGCCCAGCTTCCGGTCGACGCGGCCGCCCACGACCATCTCGCCCGAATCGGTCCGCGTCGTCACCGAGCTGCCCCTGGCCGTCTTCTCGTCCCGCGTGCGGTAGGTGCCCGCCTCGAGCGTGATGCCGGGCGCCGCCACGTAGGCCAGGTCCAGGTCGATCCGCGAGATGTCCTGCTCCAGGTCGCGCTGGTAGAGCGAGCGGCCCGCGGCGTCCTCGCTGGACTTGGTGGCGTTGAAGCGCCGGTTCCAGTCGTGGCGGATCGTGACCGTCAGCCGCTTGCTGGGACGGCAGGTGACCTTGGTCACGAGGTCGCCGCGCTTGTTGTAGTCGTCCTTGCGCGTGACGGCCGCGAGATAGGAATACACGTAGTCCGTGTACTGGATGTAGAGGCGGTAGCTCTGGTCCAGGTCGATCAGCGGCGAGATCTTCCAGGTGAAGCCGGGCGTCAGCTCGTAGGAGTCCTTCACGTTGTTGTTGGAGGAGCTCGCGCCGCGGATGGACAGGTCCTGCGTCTGCCGCCAGCTGAAGACCATCGAGGTGCGGAAGCGGTCGCGCCAGCCGCGCTCCAGCCGGCTGGAGAAGTCCCGCGTCAGGCGGTCCTTGTCGTTCGCGTTGAAGCCGCCCTCGGCGATGTCCTGGGTGAGGCCCTCGTGGTACTGCAGGTCCAGCCGCGTCGCGGTGAACAGGGTGCGCTTCCAGTTCAGCACCAGGTCGCGCTCCTGCACGTACTGCCGGCCGCGGCTCACGGTGGCGGCCCTGATGCGCTGATCGTCCCACTTCAGGCCGTACTTCCAGGCGACGGACACCGAGTCGCGCCCGGCCTTGAAGCCCACCTTGAGGTTGGCCTCGTCCGAGGCCCGCTGCTTCAGCCCCGCCAGGCCGGTGGCCAGCTGGAGGTCGTCCGTCAGGTGCGTGCCGGTGAACTCCGACTTGAGGCCGCCGTAAGCCAGCTTGTAGTCCAGCTTCATCGCCACCGCGTCGCGCGTCTCCAGCTCGCTCACGACCTTTTCGGCTTCCGGCACGCCCACGGTGTCGATCAGGCCGTTCGCGTTGCGCCGGAACTCCAGGTACTTCTTCTCGAAGTTGCTGCGCGTCACCTCGAAGAAGGCCGTCCCCAGGCCGCGCTGCACGTAGACGCCCATGCCGAGGCTGTCGCCCGAGGCCGACGAGGGACTCGACAGACCGGCCAACAGCCGCGTGCCGCCCGTGGCGGTCCCCGCCAGGCGCCCCACCACCGTGACTCCCGGCAGCGCCCGCCACCCGCTCTGCGCGTTGGCGCCCGCCGTGCCCTCGCTGAAGTCGTTGCGCTGTTCCTGGTTCAGGCTGGCCTGGTCGGTGAAATTGCCGCCCACGCGCACGGAATTCACCAATCCCAGCGCGGTGAACTTCTGCTGCGTCGCGTTGAGGTTGACGGTCTTGTTGTCGACCTTCAGCAGGTTGGCGAAGCCGGCGGTGTTGGTCGTGCGGTCCTCGCTCCAGTTCCAGTTGCCGTTGATGACGGTCACCAGCGGCAACTGCCGGCCGAAATTGTAGTCGAGCGAGCCTTTGCGGTTCTCGACCGTCTTGTCCTGCTTGCGGTACTCCTCCCAGCTCCAGTTGAGCGCCTGGTTGGCCGAGGCGGCGCCGGCGAATCTCGCCGTTGTCGTCCAGTCGGAGTAGTACGTGTACTGGCGGACGTTCGCGCGCACGCCGGCCACCGGCGAGAAGGTCAGCCCCTGCAGGAACCGGCCCGGAACCTCGGGAATCGCGGCCTCCTCGGCGGCGGCCACGGAGTCCCAGGACGCCGCCGCGAGCGAGTCGCCCGCCGCGAGCGCGGCGGCGGCCTTCTCGCGCGCCGCGCGCAGGGCGCCGCCGGGCGGTGGCGACTGTTGCTGCCCGGACTCGCCGTCATCCCCGCCCGCGGACTGCGCCCGGACCTGCGGCGCCGCCGCCGTCAGGCACACCCCCAACAGCAGCGCAACCGCGCAGGCGGCGCCAAGGCGACGTGCAGGCTGCCGGGATCCGGTCATCCGTCCCCATCCTTCGGCCCCAGGAGGCGGGCCAGGCGCCGGTAGCCCTCCGGCGCGATCTGCTCCGGCCGCGCGCCGGGGTCCAGCCCGGCGGCCGCCGCCAGCTCGTCCGCCGCCTCGGGCGACAGCCCGAACTGCCCCCGCAGCCCAGATGTCAGCTGCTTGCGCCGCTGGGCGAACAGGCGCTTGACCACCTCGCGAAACCAGGCGAACTCGGCGTCGGGCATGTCCCCGGCCGGGGTCAGGCTGACCACCGCCGAGCTCACCTGCGGCCGCGGCCAGAACACGTCCGCCGGCACCGTGCGCACCTGGCGGATCGCAAACACGGAACCGAGCACGACCGCCAGCACGCCATAATCGCGGCCGCCCGGCGCGGCGACCAGCCGCTCGGCGACCTCCTTCTGGATCATGAACACGGCGCCGGCGATGCGCGCGCGCAGCTCGGCGGCCTTGAACAGGACCAGGCTGGTCAGCACGTACGGCAGATTGCCCGCGATCACAGGTCGCGCCCCGGCCGCGGCCAAGGCTCCGTCCCAGTCCAGCCGGGTCAAGTCGCCGAGGATCGCCTGGAAGCCCGGGCGGCCCCCGAACTCCCCCTGCAGCACCGCGTACAAGCCGCGGTCCACCTCGACGCAGGCCACGGAGCGCGCGCCTTCGAGCAGGTGCACGGTCAGCGCCCCCCCGCCGGCCCCCAGCTCCAGGACCTCGTCGCCCAGCGCCAGCGCGTCGGCGGCGATGGCGCGCGCCAGGTTGCCGTCCAGCAGGAAGTTCTGGCCCCGCCGCTTGACCGGCCGGATGCCGTATTGCCGCAGGAGCTCCTGCTGGCTGCGGGTCAAGGCGCACCGCCCGCGGGCCCGAGGAACAGCGCGGCGAAGCCGGCGTCGGTCCTGCGCTCCACCTCGCCGGGATCCATTTGCAAGATCGCGGCCACCTTGTCAAGCACCAGGGGCAGCCGGGCCGGTTCGTTCCGTTCGCCCCGGTGCGGCACCGGCGGCAGCCAGGGCGCGTCGGTCTCCAGCAGCAGGTGGTCCGGGCCCGCGCGCGCGACCATCGCCGGCAGGGTCGACTGCCGGTAGGTGACCACGCCGCCGATCCCCAGGCGCAGCCCGCGTTCGAGCGCCCAGTCGAGGGCCGCTTCGTCGCCGCTGAAGGCGTGCAGCACGCCGCCGCGCGGCGGCAGGCCGCGGGCGTCCAGGAACGACATCAGATCTGGCCAGGCGTCGCGGACGTGGAACACGGCCGGCTTGCCGGCGGCCGCGGCCAGTTCCAGTTGGGCAGCCAGGGCCGCGAACTGGGCCGGCCGCGGCGAGAGGTCGCGGTAGAAGTCCAGGCCGATCTCGCCGATCGCCACCACGCGCGGATCGGCCGCCAGCCGTCCCAGCTCCGCCAGCACCCGCCTGCCGGCGTCGTGCAGGCGGCCGTCCCCGTCCGCCAGGAGCAGCGCGTCGTGCGGGTGCACGCCGACCGAGGCCCAGATGTCCGGCGACTCGTTCGCCAGCGCCACCGAGGCGCGGCTGGAGTCAGGATCGTACCCGATGTTCAGGAACCCGGTGACCCCGACCGCGCGCGCGCGCTCGGCGGCCGCCAGCCCGGCGCCCGCGAACTCGCTGCGGTCGAGGTGGACGTGGCTGTCGATCACCGCCGGCCCCCGCCGCAGCCTGGGCAACCGCCCGCACCCGGGGCCGCGCCGGACGCGGACTCGCCCCAGCGCAGGCGATCGGCCGGCCACTCGGCCAGGCTGCCGGGCTCGCGCCCGTCGACGGTCACCGCTTCGCGCAGCAGGTCCACCTGCCGCACCGTAGCCGGGCCGTCGGGCGTCTGCACGAGCGTTCCGGTCCGCGGCAGGCGCTGCCGCGCCTCGCGGTACTGGGAGTCCTCGTAGGCCAGGCAGCAGCGCAGCCGGCCGCAGGGGCCGGACAGCTTGGCCGGGTTCAGCGGCAGTTGCTGCGTCTTGGCCATCTTCAGCGTGACCGGCACGAATTCGTGGAGGAAGCCGGAGCAGCAGTACTCGCGGCCGCACATCGCCAGGCCGCCCTGCAGCCGCGTCTCGTCGCGCACGCCGATCTGGCGCAACTCGATCCGCGCGCGGTAGACGGCCGCCAGGTCGCGCACCAGCTCCCGGAAATCGACGCGTCCGTCGGACGTGAAGTAGAAGGTGATCTTGCGGCCGTCGTGCTGGCGCTCGACCGTCACCAGGTTCATGTCCAGGCCGCGCCGGCGGATGCGATCGGCGCAGACGGACCACATCGCGTCCTCTTCGGCGCGCGTCGCCGTCAGTCGCGTCAGGTCCTCCGCGGCCGCCTTCTGCAGGACGCCCTGGCGCCGGGCGACCGCCCACCATTCCGGCCTGCCGGGGCCGATGTACACGACGCGTCCAAGATCGCGGCCGCGGTCCGCCTCGACCAGACAGTGGTCGCCGACCCGCAGCGGCACGCCCCGGCGGTTGTGGTAGTAGCCTTTTCGGCGCCCCTTGAAGCGCAGCAGCACCAGGGGTTCGCCGTCGGCCGGCGGCGGCGGCGCGGCGGCCGCCGCGCTGGCGGGTCCGGCCGGCCGGTTACCGTCGTTCATGGTCCTGCAGCCCCTCGAACAGCACCGCCATCACCAGACCGAGGTTGAGGTTGCGGTCGATCTCGCCGGCGGCGGCGTCGATCCGCGCCATGTCCGCCAGCAGCGCCGCGGTCGACTGCGCCGCGGCGACCCGCCTGACCGTGGCGGCGGCGGCCGGAAACCTCGGCTGCCAGCCGTCGCCGGCCTCGCGGCAGGCCAGAGCGTCACTGTAGTGGAGGTTCAGCAGTTCGCACAAGCGGATGGCGCGGGCGCGGCGCTCGGAGGCGCCCTGTTCGCCGGCCGCGCCGCGGGCGGCGGGCGGGGACGCCAGCGCGTGCGACCAGGCGCCGCGGTGCAATTCGTCGGCGGCGATGGCGGCCTGCCCGCGGGCGCCGTCCGCGATCCAGGCGAACAACAGGCCCGCCCACTCGGCCAGCGCCCGGGATTCCGGCTGCAGCAGATCCCAGGCGAGCCGCGCGTTGCCTTGCGCCAGGCGGGCCGCCCAGCGCGCCGCCTGCGCGTCGACGTCGCCGAGGGCGGCCAGGCGCGCCGCCAGCTCGGTCTCCGGCCACGGCTCGAAGCGCAGCTTCTGGCAGCGCGAAAGGATGGTCGGCAACATCCCCTCGGTGCCGGGGCTGGTGAGCATGATGACGGTGCCGGCCGGCGGTTCCTCGAGGGTCTTGAGGAAGGCGTTGGCCGCCGCCGTGCCCAGACGGTGGGCGTCGACGACGATCGCCACCTTCCAGGCGCCCTGGAACGCGCGCACGCGGGTGAAGCGGATCAGCGAGCGCACGCTCAGGGGCCCGGGATTCTCGGGGTCGCCGATGTTGACCTGCGAGGTCGCGGCCTCGGGCGAGCGCGCGAAGGGTTCGGCGAGTTTCTGCTCCAGCAGCGCCCGCGCCTCGGTCTCGGTCACGGCCGCCGGCGCCGGCGCGATCAGGCGGATGTCCGGGTGCTGGAAGCTGGCGGCCTTCGCGCAGCTCTCGCAGGGCGCGCCGTCCCGGCATGCCTGCGGGCCGCGGCAGTTGAGCAGGCGCGCGAACTCGAGCGCGGTGCCCTCCTTGCCCGAGCCCTCCGGGCCCACCAGCAGCAGCGGCTGGGCCAGGCGGTCGCGGTCGCGCAGGCGCACCAGACGGGCCAGCATCGCGTCGCGGGCGATGAACGGAGAGATCGGCACGCGGGCTCCCGTCAGGCGGCGGCCGGGCCGGCCCGCCGGCGGCGCGGCCGGCCGGCGCCGACCCGCGCCGGAGCCGCTCAGCGGGAGCGCAGCCAGTCGGCGGGATCCAGCGGCGTGCGGCCGTGCCGGACCTCGAAGTAGAGCTGGGACGGGTCGCCGCCGCCGGGTCCGCCGACCTCGGCGATCACCTGTCCCTGGGCCACCTCGGCGCCGCGCGGGACGAAGACCCCGTCCAGGTAGGCGTAGAGCGTGTAGTAACCCTCGCCGTGGTCCAGGATAACGCATCGGCCGAAGCCGGGCAAATGGTCGCTGAACTCGACGCGGCCGGCGCCGACGGCCGCCACGGGCGCCCCCGGCGCGGCGCTGATGTTGATGCCGTTGTTCAGCGTCACGGTCTTGAACCGGGGATGGACCGAGCGCCCGAACGCACGCAGTACCTCGCCCCGCACGGGCCACTCGAGGCGGCCAGCCAGCTGCGCCAGCGGCTCGGTCTGGCCCGAGAGCACAGGCGGCGGCGACTGCCGGCGGCGGTCCTCGAGGTCGTCCAGCACGTGGTTGAGCTTCTGCTCGTTGAGCGACAGTTCGAGCAGGCGGTTGTTGACGCCCCGGCGGCGGTCGTCGAGCTGGCGCAACGCCGCCACCTGCTCGGCCTGCAGCCCCTGCAGTCGCTGGTTCTGCTGCGAATTCTCCTCGCGGGTCTGGCGGATCTCGCTCAGCGCCGCTTCCAGGTCGCGGCGCTCGCGCACCACGGCCTGCCCCTCGTCGCGGGTGCGCTCGACCAGGCCCGCGTTCAGCCGGGCCAGCGTGCGCTCGAGGCGCACGGACGCCATCAGGCCCGAGAAGCTGCGGGCGGTCAGGATCAGTTCGAGATCGCTGCGCTGCCCGCGCAGGTAGACCCGGCGCAGGCTGCTCGCCAGAGCCGCGCGCCGGCCGTCGTAGGTGTCGACGCGGCGCGCCAGCTCATCCTCCAGGCGGCGGCTCTCGGCCAGGAGCAGCGACTCCTTGCGGACCATGCCTCCCAGCAGCCGCTGGGTGGCCTCGATCTCCTGCGAGATCGCGTCGTTGTCGCGGCGCGCCTCGGCGGCCTGCGCGTTGAGGCTGCGGATCAGGTCCTGCTGGCGCCTGATCTCCGCGCGCACCTTCTCGAGCTGCAGCGCGTTGTCCGGGGAGAGGGCGGCCGGCGCGGCCGACGGCGCCGGTGCGGGCTGCGCGCCCGCCCCGCCCGCCGACGCCGCGGCCAGCAGCGCCACGGCCGCCAGGGCGAACGTGAGCGGGACTCCCGCTCCGGCGCGGCGGGGACGCATCAGATATCGCTCCTGAGGGTCAGGTACTTGCGCATCGCCGCCCAGCTCCCGAGCAGTCCCAGCAGCACGCAGAAGGCGACGAAGCCGACGGTCTGCGCCGCGGTGAAGAAGACCATGCCGCCCAGGCTGGCGCCCAGCAGGCGCCCGCACACCAGCAGCAGGGTCATCGCCAGGACGCCGGCCAGTAGGCCCTGGATCATGCCCTCGCAGAGGAATGGCGTGCGGATGAAGGCGTTGGTCGCGCCGACCAGCTTCTGGATCTGGATGATGCGCGAACTCGAGGCGATGGTCAGCTTGACCGTGTTGGAGATGACGAAGATCGCCGCCAGGAAGACCAGCAGGCCCACCACCAGCGAGGCCATCTGGAACCGGAAGGTCCAGCGTTCCAGCGCGTCGACCCAGTCCTGGTTGAAGAGGATCTCCGAGACCTCGGCCCAGCGCGCCACCTCGTCCCTGATGGCGCGCACCGATTCGGGATCGCGCGCGCCGGCCGTGAACGTGAGGTGGTAGGAGGACGGCAGGGGGTTGCGGTCCAAGAGTTCGAGCAGGGGCGCGTCGTCGCCCAGCTGCTGGCGGAACTCGGCCAGGGCCGCCTCGCTGTCGATCCAGGTAACCTCGTCCACGCCGGGGATCGCCAGCAGGCGCGGGCGGAGCGCCGCCAGCTGCTCGGCCGGAACGTCGTCGCGCAGGTAGACGCGCAGGTCCAGCCCCCCGCGCGCGCTCTCGAGGACGGTTCCCAGGTTCAGAGTCACCAGCGTCAGCGCCGCCAGCACCAGCAGGGCCGAGGCCATGATCAGGATCGTGACACCGGTGGTCAGCTTCCGCCGGCGGAAGCCGGCGAGCGACTCGGCGGCCAGATAGCGCAACTGCGCCTGGTTAAGCATGGACGGGCTCCCTGCGCGCGGGCCGGGCGGCCGCGGCCGCCGCCACCTCCGGCGCGCGGTACATGTTGTCGGCCAGGCTGGCCGTGCGGTCGACGGCGCGCCGCCGCTCGTCCGAGCGCAGCCGGCCGCCCTCGACCACCAGCACGCGCTGGCCGAAGGTCTTGACGATCTCGTGGTCGTGCGTCGAGAAGAACACGCAGGTGCCGGCGTCGTTGACGCGGAACAGCAGGTCGATGATCTCCTGCGCGGTGGCCGGGTCCAGGTTGCCCGTGGGCTCGTCCGCGAGCAGGATCTTGGGACTGTTGACCATCGCGCGCGCCATGGCCACGCGCTGCTGCTCGCCGCCCGAGAGCTGGCGCGGCAGCCGGTGCCGCTTGTCGTAGAGCCCGACCTGCGTCAGCACGCGCGTGACGTTCTGCATGATCAGTCGGTGCGGCTGGCCCACGACCAGCTGCGCGAAGGCGACGTTCTCCTCCACGCTGCGGTCCTCGAGCAGGCGGAAGTCCTGGAAGACGAACCCGATCTCGCGGCGGAGCTCGGGGATGCGGCCGCGGTTCATGCGCGAAGCGGGCATGCCGCGGACGATGACCTGACCCTTGGTCGGGAAGGCGTCCATGGCGATCAGGCGCAGGATGCTGCTCTTGCCGGCGCCGCTGGGCCCGGTCAGGCACACGAATTCGCCGTTGGCCACCGAGAAGGTCACGTCGGCGAGCGCCTTCTGGTCCTCGTACTGCAGGTCCACGTGGTGGAAGCTGATGATCGCGCGCGCGTCCGGCGGCGCGGCGGCGGTCCCGGCGGGACGGTTCGAAGTTCGGCTGGCCAAGCGACTCCCCCTGCGTGGGCGTGGCGGCGGCCGCAGGACGACCCGGCGGGGACGCCTCCGCGGTTCGGGCTCGTTGGGGCCCGGTTCGGCCCATTCGGCCCCGGAATTGCACGTTCCGTGCCCGAACGCGGCGATGCCCGCCCCGAACGAAGGCCCCCGCACGAGGTAGTTCCTTGTCCCGCATCGACCTGAGCCTGTGCATGATCGTGCGCGACGAGGCCGCCATGCTGCCCGGATTCCTGGCGTCGGTCGCCGGCCTCTGGGACGAACTGGTGGTGGTGGACACCGGCTCGCGCGATGGCGGCCCGGACCTGGTGCGCGCGGCGGGCGGCCGGGTGGTGGACTTCGCCTGGAGCGACGACTTCGCCGCGGCGCGCAACGCCTCGCTGGCCGCCGCGACCGGCCGCTGGCTGGTCTGCCTGGACGCGGACGAGCGCCCGGACGCGGAGCTGAAGGCCGCGCTGCGGCGGCTGGCGGCGGCCGACGAGGGCGCCGGCGCCGCAACCGTGGTCATGCGCAACGCGATGCCCGACGGCGGCCAGCGGCAGGCGCGCCTGCTGCGCTGCTTCCGGGGCACGCCGCGGATCCGCTTCCGGCACCGCATCCACGAGGACGTCGCCGACGACGTCGCGGAGTACCTCGCGCGCGAGCGCCTGGCGCTGCGCCACCTGCCGGGCGGCGTCGATCATCTCGGCTACGTGCGGTCGGTGGCGGCCGCCCGCCAGAAGAAGGCGCGCGACACGGAATTGCTGCGCCGCGCCCTGCGGGAGGATCCGGACGATCTCTACTGCCGGTTCAAGCTGCTGGAGCTGGCCCGCTTCTGGGACGACCGCGAACTGTTCGCCGCCGAGGTCGACGCGGCGCGCAGCGCGCTGGAGCGGACGCCGCGGGCGCGCCTGGCCGGCCGCGCCTGGAGCGGCGAACTCGCGGCGCTGATCGCACAATCGCTGTCGGCGCAGCCGGCGGCCGCGCTGGGCTGGCTCGACCGCCAGGCGCGTCGCGTGGAGTCCGGACCGGCCGTGGACCTTCGCCGCGGCCTGCTGCTGGAAGCGGCGGGGCGAACTGACGAGGCGCGCGCGGCATACCGGTCATGCCTGGACCGGCTGGCCGGCGCCGGCGCCGGGGCGGGCGGCGTGGTTCCGGCGCGCCCGTTGCTGGGCCTGTGCCGATTGGCGGCGCGGTCCGGCGACCGCCCGGGCGCGGCGGAGCTGGCCGCCCGCGCGGCCGCCGATGCCCCGCGCGATCCCGAGGCGCTGCTGGCTCTGGTCTGTTTCGGCGGAACGGACGCCGGCGGCGTCGCTGCGCGCCACCTGCGGGACCACCCGGAAGCGGCCGTGCCGCTGGCCAGGGCGCTTCTGGCGACCGGCCGCCCTGAAGCCGCGCTGGCCGCGCTGGAGGCGGGCGAAGGCGGCCCGGCCGGGCTGCTGGGGGTGGCTCTGCTGTCGCTGGTCCTGGGGCTGGGGCGCGACGTCGAGATCGCGCTGGCGCCCGCGGAAGCGTCGGGCGAACTGCGCGCCTGGCTGGAGGCGCTCTGGGCGTCCGGCCGACGAGATCTGCGCGAAGCCCTCTGCGGGCGGTCGGCGGCCCTGACCGCGGCGTTCCCCTGGCTGGATGGGTGGCTGGCCGAGCGCGGAACGGCGGTCAGCTCTTCTCTTCGATGAAGAAGCGCTTGCGCAGGCCCTTGACGTACTCGGTGAGCGCCGCCTCGATCTTCTGCGATTCGACCGCCTGCCGCAGCTGCTCCGACAGTTCCTCGTAGGTGTACATGTGGCCCGGCTTGCGCGCGAGCACCTTGAACACGTACCAGCCGGCGGTCGTCAGCACGGGCTCGCTGACCGCGCCTTCCGGCAGATCGGCCAGCGCCGCCTGGAAGGTCTCGCTCAGGTCCTCCAGCCGGAACGTGCCCAGGACGCCGCCGTTGCGGGCCGAAGCCAGATCGGCGCTGACCTCGGAGGCAACCAGCGCGAACGACTCGCCGCCGGTCACGCGCGCCCGCGCCGCGTCGGCCTGCGCTCGCGCCGCCGCCACGTCCTGCTCGGTGGCGCTGACCGGCAGGAAGATCTGGCTGATGACGCGCTTGCCGTCACCGCGCACCTCGTCCACGCGCACCAGGTGCACGCCCCGCGGGGTCACCACAGGCTCGCTCACCTGACCGGCCGCGAGCGCGAACACTGCCCGCGCCAGGCCCGCGTCGTAGAGGTCCTCCCTGCCGACCGCACCGACCAGGCCGCCGCGCGCGGCGGCCGCGTCCTCGGAATGGCGCCGCGCCGCGTCGGCGAAGGGCAGGCCGCCCTTCAGGTCGGCCTGGATGCGCTCCACCTTCTCCTGCACGCGACGACGCGCCTCGACCGACGGCTGCACGGGCACCAGGATGTCGGCGATGGTCAGGCTGTCGGGCTCGGCGGGCATCTCGGCGAGGTTCGCCAGGTAGTAGTCCCGCACCTCGTTCTCGAGCACCTCGATGTCCGGCCGGATGAACTTGCCCACGACCAGGCGCAGGTACTGCTGGTCGCGCAGCTGGGCGGCCATGCGCGCGCGGTAGTCGGCCAGGGTCATGCCTGCGCGCGCCAGCTCGCGCTCGAACGCTTCGCGGCCGCCGAAGTGCTCGTCGAACTGACGGATCTTCTGGTCGACGCTGCCGGAGACGGCTTCCGGGTCGACGCTCATGTCGGCCTGCTTGGCCGCGGCGATGATGAGCTTGCTCTCGATCAGCCGGTCGAGAATCTCCCGGCGCACCACGGCCGGATCGTCGGCCACGGGCTGGCCGGCGTACTGGCGTTCGAGCCGGTACAACTCGGTCTCGCGCTCGAGGTCGCTCTGGAGGATCGGCTCCTCGTCCACGATCGCCACGATCCGGTCGACCAGCACCGGCGTCGGCGCCTCCGCCGGGGTCGCGGGCGGCGTCGCCGCGGCCGGCTCGGCTTCCTGAGCCGGCGCCGCCGGCGCGCCGGCGAGCGCGCCCGCGCCGAAAACGGCCCCGACCACCCCGCCGGCCCGCGCCCCGTCAGCCACCCGCGGGGGTGGCGCCGGGCGGCTGCTTGCCCTGCTTCGCTGCATCGACCAGTTCCTCCCACGAGCGGGTCTTGGCCAGACGGTCCTCGAAGACCTCGATCTTGACCTTCTGCTTCCAGCCGTCCAGTGCCGCGCGGAACGCCATCTCCTCGCGCTTGTTCCGGATGCGCGTGACGACGGCGTCGGCCACCTCGGCCAGCTCCTGGCTGCGCGGCGCGGCGATCTCCTCCAGCATCACGATCGAGTAACGACCGTCGTCGAGCCGGCGCGGCGTGCTGTATTGGCCGGGCTGCAGGCTGAACAGGGCGTCGTGCTCGGGGCCCTGCGCGTCCGCGCGGATCGGGCCCAGCTTGCCGTTCAGCGCCTTGTCCGCCTCGTCGCTGCCGTAGGTGTTGAGCACGCGCCGCCAGGGCTCGCCCGCCTCGAGAGCGGCGTGGGCCTTGTCCGCCTGCGTCTGATCCGCGACGAGAATGCGCTTGCCCGAGCGGGTCTCCGGCAGGTTGTAGTCGCCCTTGAGCAGCGCCCAGGCGGAGTCGAGCGCCGCGGGCGACACGACCTCGTCGTAGTGCACGCCCTCGTCGAAGAGCTTGCCCACGAGCATCTCGTCAATGCGCTCGTCCACGGCCGCGAGCACCTCCGGATCCTTGTCCAGGCCGCGATCCTGGGCGTCGAAGTTGAGCAGCGCGCGGTCGATCTCGTCGGTGATCTTGGTGCGCAGGCCGCCGACCATCTCGGCCCACTTGGGACGCTCGAAGACGCTCATGCGGTCGTAGGCCGCCTTGAAGTCGCCCAGCGTGTATTTGCGCGGTTCGCCCTTGACCGTGTAGCCGTAGAAGTCCATGTCGTAGTCCGCCGGCTCCAGAGCCAGCGGCTTCAGGTCCTCGCGCCTGACCGGATCCTTGGTGCCGGGATAGAACATCTCCTCGTCGCGCGGCAGGCCGGCGTACGCCTTCACCAGAGCGTCCTCGCGGATGTACATGTCGTGCTTGCGGCGGATCTCGGCCTTGAAGGCGTCGATCAGGCGCATCTGGTTGCGGCTGATGATCGAGGCCTCGATGCGCTGCCGGGCCTCCTCGAGCGGCGGCCGCTCGGCCTGGTCCTCGCCGTCGATCTTCACGACCCACCAGCCGTAGGTGCTCTGCACCGGCTCGGTGATGTCGCCGATCTTGGCCGCGAAGATCGGGTCCTCGAACGAGGTGATGAAACGCCCGTAGTGCAGATCGATCTCGTAGCTGATCGTCGGCCCGGTGAGCCCGGCGTGGAACTCGTTCCAGAGGTCGGCCCAGTCCGCGCCCGCCAGGGCCTTCTCGCGCCCGCGGCGGGCGTCCTCCAGCGTGTTCGTGATGAAGTAGCGGCAGTGGCGCACGGTGCCGAACTTCTCGTAGAACTTCTGGACGTCCTCCTCGGTGAACTTCGAGGCCGGCTCGTCGACGAAGCGCTTGCGGGCCGCGCCCACCGCCTCGTTCGAGATGAGGGTCTTGCGGGCGTAGTCGATCTGCGCGTCCTCGAGGAACCCGAGCTGCGTCGCGACCTCCACCATCACGTCCTTGTTGATGATGGTGTCGAGGAACTTGCGCTTGCCGGGCATCTGCGCGGTGTCCAGGGTGTTGCCGGCGTCGTCGCGGGGCAGGTCGACCGGGTGCAGGCGGCCGAGCTTCTTCTCGTAGTAGCCGACCGTGATCTTCGTTTCGCCGACCTTGGCCAGAACGGTGTCCGGCGACAACTCCTTGCCCTTGCCGCCGCAGCCGGCGGCGGCCAGCAGGACCGCCGCGAGGGCCGCCGCCAGGAAGAACGGCGCCACCAGCGGCTGGATCCGCGGCGGGACGGACACGGTAAGACGCAACGAACGCATGGGGACTCCTTGGCAACGCCGGTACGATTGTGGGAAGGCCCGGCCGGTCAACTCTCCGGGCCGAGGCCCTGCAAGGCGGCCAGACGCTCGAGCATGGCGTCCGCGACCGCCAGGTGCTCCTCGCGCGGGGCCGGCACCTTCATCACGAACTGGTCCGCGGCCTGGAATTGCAGACCCTTCTTGAACTGCAGACCGTTGGGGCCGGACACCATCAAGCCTTGTATGATAGGCGGCGCCGGTTCCCTTCCGCCAGCGAAAAAGAAGTCGCAGCCCTGCCGCCCGCCCCGGACCTCGACGATGCCCAGCCGTCCGGCCCGGATGCGCAACCGCTGGATCGCCAGCAGGTTGTCCACCGGCGGCGGCGGCGGCCCGTAGCGGTCGCGGAACTCCTCCCGCAGCCGGTGGCAGACCTCGACCCGCCGGATCCGCGCGATGCGGCGGTAGAGGTCCATCTTGTGCTGCGGGTCGCCCACATAGTCGTCGGGCAGGTAGGCGGCCACGCGGAGCTCGATCTTCACGTCCAGCGGAGCAACACCGCCGCCGCCCTGGAGTTCCGCCACGGTCTCCTCGAGCAGCCGGCAATAGAGGTCGAAGCCGATCGCCTCGAGGTGGCCGTGCTGCTCCTCGCCCAGCAGGTTGCCGGCGCCGCGGATCTCCAGGTCCCGCATGGCGATGTGGTAGCCGGAGCCCAGGGCCTGGAACTCCTCGAGGGCGGCCAGGCGGCGCCTCGCCTCGGCGGTCAGCCGCTCGCCGGGCGGGGTCATCAGGTAGGCGAAGGCGCGGTGGTTGCTGCGCCCGACGCGGCCGCGCAGTTGGTAGAGCTGGGCCAGCCCGAAGCGGTCGGCGCGGTCGATGATGATGGTGTTGACGCGCGGCATGTCCAGGCCCGACTCGATGATCGAGGTGGCCACCAGCACGTCCAGCTCGTGGCCCAGGAACCGGGTCATGATCTCCTCGAGCCGCTCCTCCTCCATCTGGCCGTGCGCCCAGCCCACCCGCACGTTGGGCAGCAGCTCGCGGATCAGCTGCGCCATGCCCTCGATAGTCTGCACGCGGTTGTGCACGAAGAAGACCTGGCCGCCGCGGTGCAGCTCGCGCAGGATCGCCTCGACCAGGATCTTCTTGTCGAAGGCGCACAGCTCGGTGTGGATGGGCAGGCGATCGCGCGGCGGCGTGTTGATCAGCGACATGTCGCGCGCGCCCATCAGGGCCAGGTAGAGGGTGCGCGGGATCGGCGTCGCGCTGAGCGTGATGGCGTCGACCTGCCGTTTCATCTCCTTCAGGCGCTCCTTGTGGCGCACCCCGAAGCGCTGTTCCTCGTCGATCACCAGCAGGCCGAGGTCCCGGAACTTCACGTCCCTGGACAGGAGTCGGTGCGTGCCGATCAGCACATCGAGCCGTCCGGCGGCCAGTTCGGCCAGCACCTGCTTCTGCTCGGCCGGCGTGCGGTAGCGGTTGAGCACGGCCACCCGCACCGGGAAGTCGCGGAAGCGCTCGCCGAAGGTCTCGCCGTGCTGCGCCGCCAGCAGTGTGGTGGGGCACAGCACGGCCACCTGCTTGCCGGCGGCCACGGCCTTGAACGCGGCGCGGATGGCGACCTCGGTCTTGCCGAAGCCGACGTCGCCGCAGACCAGGCGGTCCATCGGCTCCGGCGCCTCCATGTCGCGCTTGACCTCGCCGATGGCCGTGAGCTGGTCGGGCGTCTCGTCCCACAGGAACGAGTCCTCCAACGCGCGCTGCAGGGGGCCGTCCGGCGGGTAGGCGAAGCCCGGCCGGGCGCGCCGCGCGGCGTACAACTCGATGAGCTCGGCCGCCATGGCGCGGATGGCCTTGCGGGCCTTGCCTTTGACCTTCAGCCAGCTGCCCGAGCCCAGGCGGGCCAGCGGCGGGTTGGCGCCCTGGTCCGAACTGTAGCGCTCGACCTGATCGATGTTCTCGACCGGGACGTAGACCTTGCCGTCCTCGGCGTACTCCAGCAGCAGGCACTCGCGCTCGACGTTCTCGACCGTGATCACGCGCAGGCCCTGGTAGCGCGCGATGCCGTATTCCAGGTGGACGACCAGCTCGCCCGGGCGCAGGGAGGCGCGCTCCTTGACGACGCCGCTGCTGCGGTGGCGGGCGCGCACCGGGCGGCGGTAGCGCTCGAAGAACTCGTGGTCGGTCAGGCAGCACAGGCGCGCGCCGGGCCAGGCGAAGCCGGCCGAGATGCCGCCGACCAGGGGCCGCACGGCCGGCGGCGCGGCGCCCGTCTCGTCCAGGAGGTCGGCCAGCCGCTCGGCCTGGCCGCGGTTGTCGCACAGCAGCAGGACGGCCTCGCCGGCGGCCTCGCGCGCCGCCAGTTCGGCGCGCAGCGCGTTGATGTCGCCGCCGCGCAGCTGCTGCGAGGTCGTGGGGAAGTCGACGCTCGCGCGCGGCGGCGTCCCCAGCCACAGCCCCGCCTCGTCGCCGGCGATCCAGGCCTCGGCCAGATGCACGTGCCGCAGGCGCGGCACCGCCAGGCGCACCGACGGCTCGACCAGTTCCTCGATCGCCGGCAGCGCCGGCTCGCGCTCGGCGCGCCCTTCGCGCAGCCGCGGCAGCTCCGCGTCGAGCAGGTCGGACTGCTCGTTCAGGCGCACCGGGTCGCACCAGAAGATCGTCGTGCCCTCGGGCAGGTAGTCGATCACGGTGGCGGTGGGGGCGGTCCACGGCAGGTAGCTCTCGATGCCGTCGTCGGCCAGACGGTCCTCCAGCCGCCGCTGCAGGTCCTCCAGCGCGTCGGCGTCCGGGCCGCCCGCGCCCGCCGCCAGCGCGGCCTCGGCGCGCTCGAGGCAGGCGAGCACCGCGTCCTCGTCCAGCCACAGGTGGCTCACCGGGACGACGACGGCCTCCTCGGTGCGCTCGACGGTGCGCTGCGACTCGACCTCGAACAGGCGCAGCGAGACGATCTCCTGGTCGAAGAACTCGATGCGCAGCGGGCGGTCGCCGGGGGCGAACACGTCCAGCAGCCCGCCGCGACGGGCGAAGTCGCCGGTCTTGGCGACCATGCCGGCCGGCCGGTAGCCCGCGCGGGCCAGATCGGCGCACAGCGCGTCGGGCTCCAGGCGCTGGCCCACGCGCAGCCGCAGCGTCGCCCGCTCGAGCGTGCCGGGAGCCATCACGCGCTGCCGCAGCGCCGTCAGCGACGTGACGGCCAGTTGCCCGGCGCGCGTGCGCAGCTGGTGCAGCCCGGACAGGAAATCCCCCGCCGTCGCCGCGTCCGGCGAGTTGCGGTCGAAGGCCAGGACTTCCGGCTGCGGCAGATGGCAGACCGACCCCGGCCCCAGCCAGACCAGCAGATCGTCGGCCAGACGGTCGGCCCCCTCGCGGTCGGGCGTCACGACCAGGGCCGGCCGGCCGCTGGCGGCGTGCCAGGCGGCCAGCAGCAGGCCCGGCGCGCCGCCGCGCAGGCCGGTCACCAGCAGCGGGCCCTCGCCGGGCGCCTGCAGGGCCGCGCGCAGCCGGACGACGGCCTGCTCGAGGCCCTCGCCGGCGACGCGGTCCAGAAGGGCGGAGCGCAGCAGGCCGCCGGAGTCGCCGCGCGGGGCGGCGTCGAGGCCGGAATCAGTCGTGGCGCCGGTCATGTTCCTTCCGGGCGCGCGGCGGCGGCCCCTGGTTCAGAAGGTGGCCCTCTGCTCGTTGAACGGGGTGATCGCCCGCAGGCGCTCGACGATCCGCGGCAGCACGGCCAGGACGTAGTCGACCTCGGCCTCGGTGTTGTAGCGCGACAGCGAGAAGCGGATCGAGCCGTGGGTCAGCGTGAACGGCAGGCCCATCGCGCGCAGCACGTGCGAGGGCTCGAGGCTGCCGCTGGTGCAGGCCGAGCCGCTGCTGGCGGCCACGCCCGCGCGGTCCAGCAGGAGCAGGATGCCCTCGCCCTCGATGTAACGGAAGCTGATGTTGGTCGTGTTCGGCAGCCGCTGCGCCGGGTCGCCGTTGGCCTGGCAGTCGGGGATCGCCGCCAGCAGGCCCTGCTCGAGCCGGTCGCGCAGGCGCCTGACCTGGACGTCCTCGACCGCGAGGCCGGCGGCCGCCAGGTCGCAGGCCACGCCCAGGCCGGCGATGGCGGCCACGTTCTCGGTGCCCGCGCGCCGGCCGCGCTCCTGGTGTCCGCCGACGATCAGGGGCCGCAGCTTGGTGCCGCGCCGCACGTAGAGCGCGCCGACGCCCTTCGCGGCGTGCAGCTTGTGGCCGGAGACGGCGAACAGGTCGACGGGCGAGCGCTCGAGGTCCAGCGGCAGCTTGCCGACGGCCTGGACGCCGTCGACGTGGAAGACCACGCCGCGCTCCTTGACCACGCGCCCGATCGCCTCGATGTCGAACAGCACGCCGGTCTCGTTGTTCGCCATCATCACCGAGACGAGCGCCGTGTCCGGCCGCAGCGCGGCGGCCACCTGCGCCGGGTCCAGGCGGCCGGCGCCGTCGACGCCGAGGAACGTCACGTCGTAGCCGTGGCGCTTCTGCAGCTCGCGGCACAGGCCCAGCACGGCCGGGTGCTCGACCGCGGTCGTGACCAGGTGCCGCTTGTCCGGATGCGCGTGCAGCGTGCCGACGATGGCCAGGTTGTCGCTCTCGGAGCCGCCGCTGGTGAAGACGATCTCGCCCGGCTGCGCGGCGCCGAGCAGCGCGGCGACCTTCTCCCGCGCGCGCGCCACCTCGTCGCCGGCGCGGGCGCCGAACGAGTGCATGCTGGACGGGTTGCCGTAGTGCTCGCTCAGCAGCGGCACCATCCTGGCCACGACTTCCGGCGCGACGGGCGTCGTCGCGTTGTTGTCGAAGTAGACGCCGGCCGGCGGCCGCGGCGGCAATCCGTCCAGGAGGCTCGGGGGACGCGGCGTGTCGCTCATCACCGGTCCACCTCGACCACGACGAGGCGCGGGTCGACGAACTCGCGCAGGCGCGGCTCGACCAGCCCGCCGATCGTGACCGCCGACGAGCGGCAGGCGGCGCAGTTGCCCGTCAGCCGCACGTGGACGCGCAGGTCGCGGTAACGGACGAACTCGATGTCGCCGCCGTCGCCACGGAGCGCCGGGGCGATCTCCGCTTCCAGCAGGTCCGCGATGCGCCCGACGATCTCCGCATCGGCGGGGTCATGGTCCGGGCCGGGCGCGCCGCGCGGCGCCAGCGGCGCCAGTTCCACGAGCCGGCCCGGCGCGCCGGCCGGCGCCGCGGCCTGCCGGTCGGCGTACTCGCGCAGCAGGTCGGCGATCTCGTGGTGGCAGTCGCCGCAGCCGCCGCCGGCCTTCGTATGGTGGGTGACGTCCTCGACGCTCTCGAGCCCGTGCCGCTCGATCGCCTCGCGCACCGTCTCCTTCGTCACCTGGTAGCAGTGGCAGAGCAGCGACGTGCCCACCAGCAGGTGGCACGGCACCTCGCGCCCCTGGCGGCGGTAGTAGTCGAGCATCGCCGCCTCGAGCGCCTCGCGGCCCATCACCGAGCAGTGCATCTTCTCGCGCGGCAGGCCGCCCAGTTCGCGCGCGATGTCCTCGTTGGTGACGCGCGACGCCTCCTCGAGGGTGAGGCCGCGGATCATCTCGGTCAGGATGCTGCTGGAGGCGATGGCGCTGCCGCAGCCGAAGGTCTGGAACTTCGCCTCGGCGATCCGTCCGTCGGGCGCGAGCCGGAAGCTCAACCGCAGGGCGTCGCCGCAGGCCATGGAGCCCACCTCGCCCACGCCGTCGGCGTCCGGCAGCTCGCCCACGTTGCGCGGGTTGAGGAAGTGGTCCATGACCTTGTCGGAGTAGTTCCACATGACAGCACCTGCCGCGGGGAGGTCGGTAACCGGCGCGGGCGCCCGCGCCCGCCGGTCCGGCGGCGGCGCCGACGGGCCGGCCACACCGGCAAGATGGGGGCGCATCGGCCCGATTTCAACTCCCGCGCCGGGCGCGCCCGGCGCCGACCGCGAGTTCCAGCGCCAGCAGGCAGACCGCCAGCAGGAACGCCCAGGGCGCCAGGTCCCGGCCGGCCAGCGCGTCCGCCAGCGCGTCGGGCCCGTCGCCGGCCAGAGGAGCGGCGACCGGCAGGTCCAGGCCGCGCAGGCGGCGGCTCCAGCCGTCGGCGCCCTCCCGGGGGCGCAGCGTCTCGTCCGGCGGCACCCCGACCGCGACCAGCCCGACGGTGTCGGAGCCGGCCAGGAAGGCGACGAAACCCGCGCGGTCCGCCGCGCCGGCCGTCAACCACGGCAACCCGTCGCGCCATTCCAGCTCCGCCGCGGCGCCGGAGCCGGGCCGCGGGCCGGCCGCCACCACCCCGGCCGCCAACGCCGCCGGCGCCACGCCCGGGCGCGGCCGCACGCCGGTCGGCTCGCCGACCAGCGTCGACGCCGCGCCGTCCTGGGCGCTGCCGCCGCCCAGCCAGGAGCACGTGCGCTGCAGCAGCGGCACGGCCAGAGGGCTGCGCGCGAAGTCGCCCGCGTCGTCGCTGAGGTCGGACGCCAGCACCGCCAGGCGCCCGGACCCGGTCTCGCGCTCGAGCAGCAGCGGCTGGCCGCCGGCCAGTTCCAGCACGACCCGCGAGCCGTCGGCCCGGTGCGCGAGCCAGCGCCGCCAGAGCACGTCCTCCAGCGCGCGGCGCGCGCCGGCGTCCAGTCCGGCCAGCAGCGGGTGCGAGGCGTCCACGATGCGCGCGTGGACGCCGGCGCCCGGCGCCGAGGCGGCCGGCGCCGGCGCGGGCAGCCCGAGCGCAGGCAGCAGCACCTGGTCGAGGTGCGCGACGACCAGCGGATCGCCGGCCGCGAGCAGCGCGCCGCCCCCGCCCGCCAGTCGCGCCGTGAGCGCGTCCAGCCCGGCGCGCCCGAGCGGCCCCGGGTCGACCAGCGCCACGACCCCGGCCTGCGCCACGGCCTCGCTGGTCACCTCGTCGCTCGCGCGCGCGGTCACCGTGAACGGGCCGGGCGCCCCGCCCGGGGCCAGCGCCTGGGCCAGATAGCGCCAGCCGCCGCGCCCGCCCGGGCCGTCGCCGGGCCGGTCGGCGCCGTGCACGACCAGGACGCCCAGGCTGGGCGGCACCGCCAGCACGAACGGTCGCCGATCGTCCGCGGCCATGACGTCGCTCTCGGTGCGCACCCAGCCGGCGTGCAGGCCGGGGCCCGGCGCCGCCACGGCGAACTCCAGTTCCGCCGCGCGGCCGGCCGGCCCGGCGGCCACGGCTTCGGCCACCGTCAGGCCGCCCAGTTCGAGGGCGAAGACCTGGCCCGCCCGCGCCGGCACGACGGTCGCCCTGACGATCGCCGTCTCGCCGGGCCGCAGCGCCCGGCGCGGCGCCTGGACCGCGACGACGCCGCCGCCGGCCCCGCGGTCGGGCGCCACCTCGCGCAGAAGCACGCGCACCTCGCGCGCGGCGCGCAGGGCGCGCGCCGCCTCGGCGGCGGCGGGACCGGCTGCCGGCTCCTGGAGGTCGCCCAGCAGCACCAGGTTGACCGGGGCCCCCGGCGCGCGGACCGCCTGGCGCGCGGCTTCGCGCAGCACGGCCGCCAGTTCGAATCCGCCTTCGGTGGGCTGCACGTCGGCCAGCGCGGCGACGACCGCTTCGCCGGCCGGCAGCCAGTCGCCGAACAGGGCCTGCGGGAGTCCGCCGGCGACGACGACCTGGACGGCGGCCCCCGACGGGAGCCGGCGCACGAGTTCCGCGGCGTCCTGGCGGACGGCGTCCAGGACGGTGCCCGCTCCGCGCCGGGCGCCGGCGCTGGCGCTGGCGTCGACGACCAGAAGGTAGGCGCCGCCGGCCGCGCCGGAGCCGCCGACGCCGCCCCAGCGCGGCCCCGCGGCGCCGACGACCACCAGCAGCAGCGCCAGCACGCGCAGCAGCAGCAGCAGCCAGCGCCGCACGCCGAGCGCGCGCGCCTGCCCCGCGCGCGCCTGCTCGAGGAAGCGCAGATCGCTGAAGCGCTCGCGGCGCGCGCGACGCCGGCTGAGGAAATGCAGCACCACCGGCAGCGCCGCCGCGACCGCCCCCAGCAACAGGCCGGGATTGAGGAACGACAGGGGCATCAGTAGAGCCGCCGGCGCTTGCGCAGGTAGGCCCCCAGGCCCCGCGCGAACGGGGTGTCGGTCGTGATCTCGACCAGATCCACACGCTGGCGGCGGCACTCGCGGCGCAGGTCGGCGCGCCACGCTTCGAAGCGCTCGCGATAGGCGTCACGGAGGTGGGCGGGCTCCAGCCTCACGCGCTGTCCCGGCTGCTCGAGGGCCTCGAATTCGACCTCGCCGCGATAATCGAGGTCCACCTCGCGGGGATCGAGGATCTGGAACACGATCACCTCATGGCCGCGGTGCCGGAAGTGCTTGAGGCCCGCGATGATTCGCGCCGGGTCGTCCATCAGGTCGCTCAACAGGATGATCAAGCCCCGGCGCGGCACGCGCTCGGCGACGCGGTGCAGCACGGCGCCCAGGTCCGTGCCCGTGCCGGGGGGCAGGTCGTCGAGCACCTTCAGCACCTGGAAGAACTGCCGGCGCAGCGAGCGCGCCGGCACCGAGACCAGGGGCGCCTGGTCGAACGTGAGCAGGCCCACGGCGTCGTTCTGGCGCAGCAGGAGGTAGCTGAGCGCCGCGGCGAGGTAGGCGGCGTACCGCTTCTTGCCGGGTCGCCGCTGGTCGCCGCGGAAGTCCATGCTCGCCGAGCAGTCGAGCAGGATCGTGGCGCGGAGGTTCGTCTCCTCGGTGAAGACCTTCAGGTAGTGCCGGTCGGACTTGGCGTAGGCCCGCCAGTCCATGTTGGCCACCGGCTCGCCGGGGATGTACTGCCGGTACTCGGCGAACTCCGCCGAGAAGCCGTGGTAGGGGCTCTTGTGGAGGCCCAGCAGGAAGCCCTCGACGACCAGCCGCGCCACCAGGTCGATCCGGCCGAGCTGCCCCGCCAGTTCCGGGGTCAGCAGCTGGGAGCTCACGGGCGCACCTCTTCGAGAACGCGGTCGATGAGCGCGTCCTTGCCGATGCCCTCGGCCTCGGCGTGGAAGTTCGCGACCAGGCGGTGGCGCAGCACCGGGTGCGCCAGCCGTCGCACGTCCTCGAGCGAGGGCGTCGGCCGCCCGTCCAGCAGCGCGCGCGCCTTGGCCCCGCGCACCAGGAACTGCGCCGCGCGCGGGCCCGCGCCCCAGGCCAGGAACTCGGCCGCCGCGCGCGATTCGTCCGCGGTCCCGGCGCGCGTCGCGCGCACCAGGCGCACCGCGTAGCTCGTCACGTTCTCGGCCACCGGCACCCGCCGCACCACGTCCTGGCAGGCCAGCACCTCCGGGCCGTCCAGCACGCGGCGCAGTTCGCTCCCGCCCGCGCCCGTCGTGCTCTCGACGATGGCCACTTCCTCGGCATACGACGGGTAGCCGATCTTGACGTTGAGCATGAAGCGGTCGAGCTGCGCCTCCGGCAGCGGGTAGGTGCCCTCCTGCTCGATCGGGTTCTGCGTGGCCAGGACGAAGAACGGATTGCCCAGATCGTGCGTCTGGCCGCCGGCGGTCACCTGCCGTTCCTGCATCGCCTGGAGCAGCGCCGCCTGGGTCTTGGGCGGCGTGCGGTTGATCTCGTCGGCCAGGATCACGTCGGCGAAGATGGGGCCGCGGATGAAGCGGAAGCGGCGCTGGCCCGTGCCGTGGTCCTCCTCCAGGATCTCCGAGCCCGTGATGTCCGACGGCATCAGGTCGGGCGTGAACTGGATGCGGTTGAAGCTGAGGTCCAGCACCCGCGCGACGCTGCTGATGAGCAGCGTCTTGGCCAGGCCGGGCACGCCCTCCAGCAGCACGTGGCCGCCGGCGAACAGCGCGATCATCAGCTCCTCGACCACCGCGTCCTGGCCGACGATGACGCGCGCGATCTCGCGGCGCATTCCCAGGTAGTGCTCGCGCAGGCCGTCGATGCGGGAAACGTCGTCCACGGTGTCGTCCTTTCGGGGTTCCGGGGGCACGCGGCCGGGACAGGGACGATAAGGCCGCGGGCGATCCCCGTCCACTGCCTCGCGCTGGCCCGGGCGGCGGCCCGGTGATACCTTCGGCGACGGCGCGGGTTCCGCGCCGGGAAGGACGGCGGCGCGTGCACAAGCGCTTGTATCGGACCGTGGAGACGCTGCTCGGGACCATCGACGACTCGGCCGGCGGCGAGGCGATGCTTCGCGAGGTGCTCCACCTCCTGGTGAACAACCCCGCAGCGGAGCGGCTCGGCATCACGAGCGGCCGCCTCTACCGCGAGCGCAAGCA
This sequence comes from uncultured Fibrobacteraceae bacterium, assembly GCA_964399195.1. GTDB lineage: Bacteria > Krumholzibacteriota > Krumholzibacteriia > LZORAL124-64-63 > LZORAL124-64-63 > CAINDZ01. Next base: position 26,664 of record CAYNPY010000001.1, on the reverse strand, counting down.
GGACTACTGCCTGATCGAGAGCGTCGGCGGCCTGGGCGCCGCGCTGGCCGGCAAGACGATCAGCAAGGACTACCAGGTGGTGCGCGACATCGAGCGGCGCCGCCTGTGGGTCATCTCCCCCAGCTCGCCGGGCTTCGATCCGGCCGTCGAGTCGCAGTTCGGGGACGAGGACTCGGCCGCGATCCTGGTCGGCCGCGATCCGAACTACATCCTGAGCCTCAGCATCCGCCACCACGGCAGCGAGGAGGACCTGCTGGTCCTGCTCGAGACGATCCGCGCCGCCGTCGGCCTGAAGCTGCGCATGCTGGCCCTCGCCTCGCAGATGCGCCAGGCGCGAAGCATCCAGCATTCGCTGCTGCCGGGATGCCTGCCGTCGCTGCCGGGCTTCGACCTGGCGGCCACCAGCCTGCCGGCCGACGAGGTGGGCGGCGACGTCTACGACCTGCAGGACGTGGAGCCGGGCACGATCGGGTTCCTGCTGGCGGACGCCAGCGGCCACGGCCTGCCGGCGGCCCTGCAGGCGCGCGACGTCGTGGTCGGCATGCGCATGGGCCAGGCGCGGGGCGAGAAGATCAACGCCACCATCGCGCGGCTCAACCGCGTCATCAACCAGGGCGGCCTGGCCAGCCGCTTCATCTCGCTCTTCTACGGGGAGCTGGAGGCGACCGGCAGCCTGGTCTACGTCAACGGCGGCCACCCGCCGCCGCTGCTGGCGAAGGCCGACGGCGAGGTCCGCGAGCTGATGACCTGCGGCCCGGTGCTGGGGCCGCTGCCGGACGCCGTCTACCGGCGCGGCTACGTCTCGCTGGAGCCCGGCGACGTGCTGCTGGTCTACACCGACGGCGTCACCGAGCGGCTCGATCCCCGGGGACCCGGCGGCGAGGACGAGTTGCACGAGTTCGGGCGGGAGCGGCTGGTGGAGCTGCTGGCCGGCCTGCGCGCGCGGCCGGCGCCGGAGATCGCCGAGGCGGTCGTCGCGGCGGTGCGCGCCTTCGGCCGCGACGCGCCGCTGGCCGACGACGTCAGCGTGGTCGTGATCCGCCGGCTGCCGGCGGACGCCTACCCGCCGGCGGGCGGACTGGCGAGCCTGGCCACGGGCTCCAGGCGGTAGAGGGCCACGGTCCACGTCTGGCTCTCGCGCAGCCCGACGCCGGCCAGTTCGCACGTCTGCAGCAGCTCGAAGCGGACGCCTTCCACGGTGCGCCCCTGCCAGCGCGGCGGACCGTCGGTGCGGTCGACCAGGTAGGCCGGCGGGTGGTCCGGCTCGGCCCGGAGCCAGGAGCCGGACTCGACCATGGCGGCGAAGCCCTGCCGCCGCCCCAGCTCCCGCACCGACGGGCTGACCAGCCCCATCAGGTCCAGGACGCGCCGGTCGCTGTGGGCGGCGACCGCGCCGATGTCCAGCGCCGCCACCGTGCCCCCGGGTTCGAGGTTGGCCGCCAGCCAGCGGCCGATGCCGCCGTAGCACTCGCGCACTCCCGGCGGGAACGCCCGCGCATGCGGCACGACCTGTGCGCCGAAGATCCAGGCATTCACGCCCAGCCCCAGGGCGATGCCGGCGAGCGCCACCGCCCGGCCCGCCCGGCGGGCGGCCCGGCTGAGCCCCGGGCCGTGCAACAGCCACTCCACCAGCAGGCTCAGGGCCAGCACGCCGACCGGCACCAGGGGGCTGACGTAGCGCGAGATCACCCAGACCCCGCGCGCCGCGTAGCCCCCCAGCAGCAGCACCGTCCACGTCACGGCCACGCCGACGAAGGCGACCGGACCCCAGACCGACCAGGCGCCGAACGAGCCGGGCGGCGCGGCTTCAGCGGCCGGCTCCGTCGCGTCGGCCCCCTCTTCATCGGGCTCCTCGACCGGTTCGCGCCGCGAGGCCAGGACCAGCACGACCAGCACGACGGGCACCAGGACGTAGAAGCCCGCCACCGCCAGCAGCGGCTTCGCCGCCTGCCAGAGGCCCCCGGCCAGCGCGAGCGGGTCGCCGGCCGGTGCGCCGCTCTTGGCCGCGGCCGTGTCCGGCAGCGCGCCCCCGAAGGCCCAGCGCGCGTAGAGCAGCCAGGGACCCGCCGCGGCCAGCCAGCCGGCGGCCGCGGCGACGGCCGGGGCGACGGGGCGCGCCCGGTGCCGGGCCTTCACCCCGCCGACGGCGCTGGCGCGGTAGTACTCGAACCACAGCAGGACGGGCAGGGCGGCCGGCGCCAGGAGCAGGAACTCCGGGCGCACCAGGCCGGCCAGGCCAGCCGCCACGCCCCAGCCCAGGTAGCGTTGCCACAGCGGCTCGCGGGTGACGCCCCAGCCGAGGTCCCGGCCCGAGACCAGGGGCCACAACAGCACCAGCAGCGCCAGGGTCGCCAGCGGCGTCTCCATGCCGGAGAACGTCCAGCGCAGGAACCACGGCTCGGCGACGATCAGCGCGAGCACGATCGCCTTCCAGCGCTCGGGATAGGTGAAGCGGCAGAGGATGCCGTCGGCGACCAGCACCACGCCCAGGCCGCAGAGCGCCCCCAGCAGCCAGGCCGCCAGGTCCGGCGCCGCGCCCAGCTTCAGCAGCAGGGCCAGACCGAAGATCCACAGGGGACTGGTCGCGCCGTAGGTGGGCTCGCCGGGGTTGAAGGCGATCTCGCCGCGCTCGAGCAGGTGCTGCGCGTAACGCAGGTGGATGAACGTGTCGTCGGTGGTGTAGCCCCGCAGCAGCCCGGCGCCCGCGGCCAGGATGCCGAGGGCGATCAGCAGGCGGATGAGGCGCGGGCGAGGCATTGCGGGAGCATACGCGCCCGCGCCCGCGCCGTCCAGCGGCCAGAAGGCGCGGGCGCTCGGTGGCGGAGCGGTCTGGCGCTCAGCGCAGGAACATCGGCAGCGCCTCGACGCCGCGGATGACCGGGCGGTACTCGCGCGGGTCGTAGAAGCGGGCGACGTCCACGCGCTTGACGCCGCTGGTGATGGCCGCCAGGTCCACCGCCGCGTAGCGGCCGTCGCGCAGCGCCGTCATCAGGCCGGTGCGGCCCTCCAGCAGCAGGTCCATCGCCAGGTTGCCGAAGTTCATGGCCACCATGCGGTCCAGCGCGTCGGGAGCGCCGCAGCGCATCATGTAGCCGAGCTGCTGGTAGGTGATGCCGTGCCCGGTCAGCCTCTTCAGCTGCTCGGCCGCCCACATGCCGACGCCGCCCAGTTTGCGATGGCCGTAGGCGTCCTCCTCGCCGGTCTCGACGATGCCCCCGCCGTGGGGGACGGCGCCCTCGCTGATCGTGACCATCGCGTAGTGGCTCGGGTTGTCGCGCTTGTCGCGGTTGATCATCTCGGCCAGGCGCTCGATGTCGAACGGCACCTCGCTGATGACCGCGCGGTCGACGTGCGCCAGGTAGCTGGAGACGAGGCAGGTCTCGCCGCTGTTGCGTCCGAACAGTTCGACCAGGCCGATGCGCTCGTGCGAGCCGATCGGCGTCCGCAGGTCGCTGATGGCCTGCACCGAACGCGTCACGGCCGTGCTGAACCCGATGCAGAAGTCGGTCCCGTAGACGTCGTTGTCCATCGTCTTGGGGATCGCCACCTGCGGGTAGCCCGCCTGGTGCAGGCGCGCCGCGTAGCTGAGCGTGTCGTCGCCGCCGATGGGGACCAGCGCGTCGATCTGGAGGTGCTCGAGATTCGCCACCACGACGTCGGTCAGGTCAGCCGGGTAGGAGCGGTCGGGCCGGTGCAGGTGCTCCGGCATGTCCTTCTCCTTCACCCGGCCCGGGTTCGTGCGCGAGGTGTGCAGGAAGGTGCCGCCGGTGCGGTCGATGGTCCGCACATGGGTCCAGTCCAGCTCCGTCCGCCAGTGGCGGTTCCAGTCCTCGTCGGCCTCGGGCCGGTAGTTGATAAGCCCGCCCCAGCCGCGGCGGATGCCCACGACCGCGATGCCCTCGTTCTTGGCCCTGGTGACGACCTGCTTGATGGCCGCGTTGAGGCCCGGCACGTCGCCGCCCCCGGTCAGGATCGCGATGCGGCGCAGTTTCCTGGACATGTCCCCTCATCCTCCTGCTGAAACCGTTTTCCCCGCCCGACCGTGCATTATCGGTTCGCGGGCAGGGCGCGGCAAGTCCCGCCGGCGGCCTTCCGCCCGGCGCCGGCTCAGCCGCCGCCCGCCTCCGGGCAGCCGCCGGCCAGAAAGGTGCCGCGGCAGGACATGCGGGCGATGGCGCGCATGTCGTCCTCGCTGAAGCCGAAGGTCTCCATCGCCAGCTCGTATTCGCGCGACAGGGTCGTGCTGCTGACGGTGGGGTTGTCGGTGCAGAGCGCCACCTTGATGCCGGCATCCAGAAACCGGGGCAGCGGGTGTTCCTGCAGCGAAGGCACGGCGCCCGTCTGGAGGTTCGACGACAGGCAGACCTCCAGATAGATGCCGTCGCGGGCCAGGCGCTTCATCAGCTCGGGGTCCTGCCCGGCGCTGGTGCCGTGGCCGATGCGGTCGGGGTTCAGGTTCTCGAGCGCCTCCCAGATGCGCTCGGGGCCCTCGCTCTCGCCGGCGTGGGCGGTGGTCTTCAAGCCCATCTTCGCGGCCAGGGCGTAGGCGTCCTTGAACAGGATGGGCGGGAAGGGCGCCTCATGGCCCGCGATGTCGAAGCCGACGACGCCGGCGCCGTTGTGGAACTCCTCTTTCTCGCCGAGGATCTCCCGCAGGAGGATGCGCGCCATGTTGCCGCCGTGGTTGCGCATCGCGATGACGATGATGCCCACCTTGAAGTCCGGGTGCTTCTCCGTGAAGGCGTCGAAGCCCTTGCGCGTGGCCGCGAGCACCTGGCGGCTGGTCAGGCCGGCGCGCCGGTGGATCAGCGGGTTGATGCGCAGCTCCAGCAGGCGCACGCCGTCCAGGTAGGCGTCCTCGGCCAGTTCGTAGGCGATCCGCTTGATGTTGTCGTAGAACTGCGTGTACTGCAGGGGAACGTGGAACTTGTCGAGGTAGTCGAGCAGGGTGCTGTCGGTCTTCTCGTCCCACTGCAGATAGTGCCGGAACTGCTCGAAATCGAGGCCGGGCACGGCGCTGTAGTACTTCTCGGAGAGTTCCCAGAGGGTGGCCGGCCGGATCGAGCCGTCGAAGTGGCGGTGGATGTCCGACAGATTCAGCGTGCGGATGAACTCCCGCCTGTCCTGTGAGGTCATGATTCTCCTTTTCGCTGGGGCCGGCCGGCGCCCGTCTTCGGGCCGGCCCGGGTCCGGGTAAATTCCGGGCACGTTAAGCAGGAATGCGCGCCGTGTAAAGGGCAGCGGAAGTTCTTGGACTTCCGGACCCCGCGGCGATAGATTTCGACCGTAGGCAATCACTTGGGCGCGGGCGCCCGTGACGCCGAACGGCGCCAACCGGGGTGCCCGCCCGCGGGGAGGTGGCGGATCCGCAGCGGGTCCGCGAGCGGGGCAGGCACTGCGATGAAGGTCAATACGAGAGTCCGCTACGGGTTGCGCGCCATCCTGCAGATCGCCGAGCACTACGGCGGCGAACCGGTTCCCATCAGCGCCATCGCCGAGAGCCAGGAGATCAGCGGCAAATACCTCGAGCAGGTCGTCGGGGCGCTGCGCCGCTCCGGCCTGATCGTCAGCCGCAAGGGCGTGCGCGGCGGCTACACGCTGAGCCGTCCGCCTTCCGAGGTCACGCTGTGGGACGTCATCGGCGCCCTCGACGCGCACACGGCGCCGGTGGACTGCGTGCCCGAGCCGCAGACCTGCGATCGCGCCGACGGCTGCCTGACGCGATCGATCTGGACTCTGCTGGACCGGCGCCTCAAGGAATTCTGGAACGGGTTCACGCTGGCCGACCTGATCCGCGCGATGCGCGACGAGGGCGGCCTGGATCTCCAGGCGCTGGACGCCGGCAGTCCGGCCGGGCAGCACTGAGCGGACCGCGGCGCCGCCGGCTCCCGGCCCGGTGCCGGGAGCCGCGTCGCGCCCACGACGCGGCCGGGCGCCGGCCCGCCGCCCCTCCCGGAGGCTGAACATGGACTTCACCGCCACCCTGCGCGCGCGGGCCGCCCGCCTGGGCAGGACGATCGTCCTGCCCGAGTGCCTGCTCGACGACCGCACCCTGAAGGCCGCCGCCCGGATCCGCGACGAGGGCTTCGCCCACGTCGTCGTGCTGGGGGCCGAGGCGGACGTGGCCGCGAAAGCCGCCGCGCTGGGGCTGGACGCGGCCGGATTGCGCGTGATCGACCCGGCCCGCTCGACCTACCGGGCCGAATTCGCGCGCGAGTACTTCGAGCTGCGCCGCCACAAGGGCATGACCGAGAGTGAAGCGGCCCGCACGCTGGAAGACCCGCTGTTCTTCGGCGCGATGCTGGTCCGCCGGGGGCTGGCCGACGGCATGGTCGCCGGCGCGGTCAACTCGACCGGCAACGTGCTGCGGGCGGGCTTCCAGATCGTCGGCATGGCGCCCGGCACGTCGATCGTCTCGAGCTGCTTCGTCATGGTCAAGGAGGGCTGGGAGTTCGGCGACGAGGGTCGTCTGGTGTTCGGCGACTGCGCGGTCAACCCGCAGCCGGACCCCGAGCAGCTGGCCGACATCGCCATCGCCAGCGCCGCCACGGCGAAGGCGCTGTGCGGCTTCGAGCCGAAGGTGGCCATGCTCAGCTTCAGCACGATGGGCAGCGGCAGCGGCGCCGACGTCGACAAGGTCGTGGCCGCGCTGGAGATCGTGCGCCGCAAGGCGCCCGGACTGGCCGTCGACGGGCCGCTGCAGGCCGACGCCGCGCTGGTGCCGGACATCGGCTCGCGCAAGGCGCCGGGAAGCGCCGTGGCGGGAGGCGCCAACGTGCTGATCTTCCCGGACCTCGACGCCGGCAACATCGGCTACAAGCTGGTGCAGCGGCTGGCCGGGGCCGAGGCCGTGGGCCCGGTGCTGCAGGGCATGGCCCGCGGCGTCAACGACCTGTCGCGCGGCTGCAGCGTCGACGACATCGTCAACGTGGCCGCCATCACCGCGCTGCAGAGCGCCTGAGGTCGCGCGCGCGATGTTCAACGTCCTGGTGATCAATTGCGGCAGCAGCTCGCTGAAGTACCAGCTCATGGAGATGGACGGCGAGACGCAGCGGGCCAAGGGCCTGATCGAGCGCATCGGTCTGGCCCAGGGCATTCATACCTTCAGTCCGGCCGGCAAACCCGCCGTGACGGAGGAGCTGCCCATCCCCGACCACGCTCGCGCCTGCGAGCTGGTGCTGGCGGCGCTCCTGCACCCGGAGTACGGCGTCCTGGAGTCGCTGGCGCAGATCTCGGCCATCGGGCACCGCGTCGTGCACGCGGGCGAGCGCTACTCGGCCTCGGTGGTCATCACCGACGACGTCATCGACGCCCTGCGCGAGTGCGTGCCGCTGGCGCCGTTGCACAACCCGGCCAACATCACGGGCATCGAGGCCGCGCTGAGCGTGCTGCCCGGCGTTCCGCAGGTGGGCGTGTTCGACACCGCCTTCCACCAGACGATGCCGGACAAGGCTTACATCTACCCCATCCCCTACCACCTCTACACGGAGCACCGCATCCGGCGCTACGGCTTCCACGGCACCAGCCACCGCTACGTGACCGCGCGGGCGGCGCAGATGCTCGAGCGCGACATCGCCGACCTGAACTTCATCAGCTGCCACCTCGGCAACGGCGCCTCCGTGGCGGCGGTGCGCGGCGGGAAGTCGGTGGACACCTCGATGGGCCTAACCCCGCTCGAGGGCCTGATGATGGGCACGCGCAGCGGCGACATCGACCCCGCGCTGGTCGGGTTCCTGTCGCGCACGCTGGACCTGGATCTCAACGGCGTGGAGAAGATCCTCAACAAGGAGAGCGGCCTGCTGGGCATCTCCGGCATCAGCAGCGACCTGCGCGACGTCGAGCGCGAGTACGCCAAGGGCAACGACCGCGCGCGGCTGGCGATGGAGACGTACGCCTACCACATCCGCAAGTACATCGGGGCCTACGCGGTGGCGCTCGGGCGGGTCGACGCCATCATCTTCACCGCCGGCGTCGGCGAGCACGCCTCGCTGATCCGCGAGTGGGCCTGCAAGGGTCTCGACGCCATCGGCGCCGCGCTGGACCCGTTCAAGAACGCCACGCGCCACGACGAGTCGATCATCAGCAAATCCAGCTCGCGCGTCCGCATCATGATCGTGCCGACGAACGAGGAGCTGATGATCGCGCGGGACACCGCGCAGCTGGTCCGCGGCTGAACTCAGCGCGCGCCGTCGGGCGGATCTTCCGGCGGCTCCTGCCGGAACCAGGCCCACACCTGCATGGCGCCGGCCGGCCTTCCCGACGCGTCGACCGCGGAGACCTCCCAGGCGTGCCGCCCCGGCGCCAGCGGCGGCAGCGCGAGCGTCAGGCTCGCGTTCGTCGCTTCGGCGACCAGTTCCCCGCCCAGGAACAGCCCGTAGCGCGCGGCGCCGGGGACCTCCGTCCAGGCGAAGGTCGCCACCGTGTCGCCGGCGGCCAGGCGGGTGGGGCTCGGCGGCAGCGCGACGATCTCGTGCAGCACCGGCACGTCTCCCGCGTCGGCATCGGCGCCCGCGCCCACGGCCACCGCCGGGCCGCCGCCGTACCAGGCGCCGTCGCCCACGAGAAATCCCGGGTGCACGCGGTAGCTGCCGGCAGGCAGTCCGCTGAAGGCGAAGCGGCCGTCGGCGCCAGTGAGCGCAGCCAGACCGGCGGCGCCGACGGCCCCCTTCGCCCCGAACGGCGCCAGGGCGACGACGAGGCCGGCGACGGGCGCGCCCGCCCGCAGGACGCGGCCGCGCAGCGCGCCCGTGTCCGCCGCGTCCACCGGCATCAGGGCCACGACCAGGCCGGTGACCTCGGTCGCGTCGAGGCCGCCGGGCGGGTCGTGCACCACGAAGGCCGTCCGGTAGCCGGGGCGCGCGACCACCAGTGGCAGCACCTGGAAACCGGTGCCGGTATCGCCGAACATCGCCACGGGAATGTCGCGCACCAGGAAGCGCCCGTCCGGACCGGTGACGTCGTCGCTCGGCGCGCCGCCGCCGCCGTAGGCCACGGGCCACGGCGACAACGAGACGAAAGCCCGCTCGAGCGGCGCGCCGGTGCCGGCATCGACGACCGTGCCGCTGAACACCGGCGGGCCGCCGGGGTTGCGGCGCCGCCCCACGTGGACCGTGTTCACCACCGCCGGCGCGAACGGGGGCGCGAGGGCGGCGGCCGACCCGGCGCGGGCGGGGCGGCCGGCGCGCCGGAGCGCGCCCCGCCAGTCCGGCTGGTCGAGGACCACCCAGTCCGCGCCGCCGAAGACAGCCAGGCGCGGCAGCCCGACGCCCGGGCCGGCGTCGAGCGCGACGGGCCCGGCCGCATCGCTGTCGACCGGGCCGGCCAGCGGCAGGTTGGCCGCGGCGTCCATGAGCACGAGCTTCACGCCGGCCACCGCCAGGCCCGTCGCCTCGTCGCGCACCTCCACCAGGTACGGGCCGCCGGTCTCGCCCCCGGGCGACCCGCAGCCCGCCGCGGCGATCGCCAGCCAGGCCGCCGCCACCGGCGCCCGCGCGACCGCCCGACCGGGCATCAGGCGCCGACCACGGCCGCTTGACGCTGGAAGTGGAACGAACCGCGCATCACCACGGCGCCGCCTGCGGTCAGGTCGACCGCCGCGACCTTGCCGGCCGGCGCGTGCACCGTCAACTCGGCCAGGTTCGGCCGGCCCAGCGAATGCCCCTGCTCGGTGACCATGCGCACGTGCTCGGCGGCCGGCAGCAGCCCGCGCTCCACGACGTACGCGGCCACCGCCCCGAGCGCGGTGCCGCTGGCCACGTCCTCGTCGGCGCCGACGCGCGGGTGGAAGAAGCGGCAGTGGAAATCAGCCGCCTGCCCGTAGGTGTCCGGGCAGAACAGCGTCAGCCCGCCCACGCCGCGGCGGTCGATCAGGTCGCCGATCGCGGCGATGGAACCCACCGCGCCGCGGATCGCCTGCCGGTCGCAGACCGGCGCCACCACCTGGTCGAATCCGCAGCTGACGCGCTGCGGCCCGCAGCCGTCCAGGCCGATCATCGCCTCGGGCACGCCGAGGGCGGCCGCCACCTCGGCCGCGGGAACCAGCTCGCCGAAACGCGGCCGGGGCAGGCGCAACGTGACCAGCGCCTGGCCGTCGGCGGCCTGCTGCAGGCGCACCGGCAGCATGCCGGCGCCGGTCTCGACCACCAGGTCGACCCCCTCGGGCGTGGGCCGGTAGAAGCCGCGGTCGGCCATCGAGGCGAAGGCCGCGATCACGACGTGGCCGCTGAGGGCCGCCTCGCGCCGCCGCGTGAAGAAGCGCAGCTTCAGGTCCGCGCGCGGGTTCTCCGGCGGCAGCACGAAGCCCGCCTCCATCGACAGTTCGCCGGTGATCTGCAGCATCTCGGCCTCGGTCAGGCACGACGCGTTCGGGATGATCGCGGCGGGGTTGCCCGTGAACGGACGCGAGGCGAACGCATCGACGATGTGGAAGGGGATGATCGCCATGGTGTCCTCGATTCGCCGTGGCGGCTTCCCGGCGGAGCCGCCGTTCGTGCCGGAGCCGCGGCATCCGGGGATGCGCGGCGCGAGTGCGATGGATCGTTGGACCAGGCTGTGGCTCTCATCATACAGGAAAAGCGGCGAACCGACAACGTGATGGCCGGCGCCGGCCGCGGAACCGTATACTCCGGCCGGGGGTTGCACGGCGCCGGGCCCGCCCCCGCCGGTCCCCGGGCAAGGAGCCACCGCGGATGAGACGTCTCGCGCAGCTGCTGTTGTTCGCCGCCCTCGTGGCGGCCGCGTCCGCTCCGGCGTCGGCGCCGCAGACCGAGAGCGTCGCCGAACTGCAGCGGGCCGGGCGCGTGGCCGAGGCGCTGGCCGCGCTGCAGCGGGAACTGGCGGCCCGGCCCGGCGACCCGCTGCTCCTGTACAACCAGGCCTGCCTGGAGAACCGGCTCGGCCACGGCGATCGCGCGGTCGCCTCGCTGCGCGCCGCTCTGGCGGCGGGCTACGACGACCTGGCGCACGCGACCGCCGATCCCGATCTGCGCCTGGGCGACGCGGCGCCCCGGCTCGCGCGCCTGCTGGCCGACGAAAGGGAGCGCCGCGCGCAGATGAGCGCGCGCCGGGGCGTCCGGCTCGTCGAGGGCGTGGCCGCGACGCTCCCGCTGGAGCCCGCTCCCGGCGACGGCGCGCCGGACGGATCACGGGTGACGGTGACCTGGCGTTCCTCGCACCTGGAACTGCGCCTGGAGGCTCCCGACGAGCGCGGCCGCTGGCTGCCGGCCGGCGAGGCGGCGCCCTGGAGCGGGAGCGGCGGCCTGCTGGTCGTGCTGGGCCCGGCTGCGGGCGACGGCTCCGGCGAGACGGCCGACGCCTTCGTCTTCGGCTTCGGCCTGGAGAAGAACGCCGGCGTCGGCGCTGTCTTCCTGCCGGCCGTCGGCGCCTGGCAGCGGGTCCGCGAACTGGCGCCCAAGATCCGCGGCGCCGGCAGCGACCGCCTGGTGATCGACGTCTCGATCCCGTGGACCGCGCTGGCCCCTTACCACCCGCTGGTCGACGCCGAGCTGGGCCTGAACGTGGCGCTGGTCGGCCGCGGCGGGAGTCCGGGCCCGCGCCTGATGCCCGCGCGCGTGCTCGCGCGCGCCGGCGAAGCGCGGCACCTGACCGCCCGCCTGGAGTGCGAGACGGCGTCAGCCGCGCCGGGTTCGTTCGCCGGCCGCACGTCCGCCACCCTGGTCAAGGGCGGCCAGGTGGCCGTGAATCTCGTGGCCGTCAGCGCGGCGGCCGGCACCGGGACGCTCACCCTCGCCTTCAGCGACAGCGACGGCAACCCGCTGCTGCCCGCCGAGGCCGCCGGACCGCAGGACGTTGCTCTGGATGCCGGCGTCACGCGCCTGAACCGGGCGGTCGACTTCGGCCGGTTGCGGCCGGGACCGTGCCACGTGAGCGCCGGGCTGGTGCTGCCCGGCGGCCAGCGCGTCGAGTGGGCGACCTGGCTGCTCAACCTGGGTCCCGACTGGCAGACCGCCTACCTCGACGCCATCAGGCCGCTGCCGCCCGACGAACAGCCCACCGCCCGCTACTTCCTCGAGCGCATCGAGGCCGCGGTGGAGGCCCATCGCGGGCGCCGCGACCCGGGCGCCCTGGCCACGACGCTGGCGGACCTCAACCTCATGCTCGCGCGGTTCGGGCAGTCCGGGTCGCTGCTGCCGGAGGAAGGTCTGGCGCCCTTCGTCTACCCGGGGCCCGGCGGCGCCGACCGGCTCTGCCGTCTGGTGCTGCCGCCCGGCCGGCCGCCGCAGGCGCCGCTGCGCCCGGTGGTCCTGGCCGGCCATCCCGAGGCGGACGCGCCGCGCCTGGCCGAGCGCGTGCTGCGCTTCCTGGCCGCGGGCGGCGACGGCGCGCTGCCGGCGGCGGGCGGGCGCGAGGTCTGGCCGGTGTTCGTGATCGCGCCGGCTGCGGCCGACCGCGCCGACGAGCTTGACGCCTGCCTGCGCTGGGCCGGCGCCCGCTTCGGCGCCGGCGCCGGCCTGCTGGCCGCGCAACTGACGGCCGTGGCGCCCGCGCTGGAGCTGGCCGCCGGCGGCCAGCCTCCGTTGGCGGGACTGCAGCTGTTCGTCGGCGGCGCGCTCGGACCCTGGCCGGCCGACCGCGCGGTGCCGCCGCCCCCGCCGGGGCTGCCGGTCACGTGGGTGGAGTGCAGGCAGGAAACGGCCGCCGCCGGCGGCGGCCGCGCGCTGGGCGCCGCACTGCGGGCGCGCGGCTGGCAACTGCAGTCGATCGACGTGGCGGGCGGCGCCGCCTTCACGCAGGTGGCCGATCGCGTCTGCCTGTGGGAAGCTGCGCTGGCCGCGGCCGGCGCCGGCCGCTGAACCGGGGCGCCCGGCCCCGGCGGCGGGACGGCAACCCGTCGGCGCCGGCTCCGTATGGTGCCCCGGCGTCTCCGGCGGGGACGCCGGGGCCTGGCCGCCGCCTCACGCGGCATGAAGAAGAAGTGGACCGGGCGTGTAGACTCGCCATCCGTCCGGGCGCGCCCGGCTGAAAGGATCCCCCATGGAGAACCCCCGCAAGTTCCGGCGGCTGGCGCCGGCCGTGCTCCTGGCGCTGCTGACCACCTCGGCCGTGGCGGCGCCGCCGGTCGTGCAGAACCCCGCCAAGCCCGCCAAGGGCGTCCGCACCGCCAAGCTGACCGAGGTCTGGTCGCGCGGCGGCGAGAGCGACGACGTGTTCTTCGGCGCGGCCTCGGCGGTGCTCGCCGGTCCCGGCGGCCAGGCGCTGGTGCTGGACACGCGCCTGTCCGAGGTCAAGGTCCTGGGACCCGACGGCGCGCTGGTGCGCACCCTGGCGCGCGAGGGCGACGGCCCCGGCGAGGTCCGCAGGCCCGGCGACATGTTCATCGCGGGCGACGGCGCGATCTGCCTGCTGCAGGGCTTCCCGGGCCGTGTCGTCAAGGTGAAGGCCGACGGCACGCCCGCCGGCGAGGCGAAGTACGGCACCGGCCAGCCCGGCGCCGGGCAGTTCGCCGTGCTGATCCGCGGACTGCCCCACCCCGGCGGCATGGTCCTGGCCGGCATCACGATGACTTTCGGCGGCTCGTCGGTCAGCGACCAGGAGTACTTCCTGTCCCTGTGCGGCCCCGACGGCGCGCGCCGCCAGCAGCTGCTGGCCAAGCCCTACCGCGTGGACTACGCAGACTTCGCGCTGGACGAGATGGGCATGGACTTCGTCTGGCAGCGCCTGGCGGGCACGCCGGACGGCCGCCTCTTCGTGGCGCCCGAGCGGAACGAGTACCGCATCCGCGCCTACGCGCCCGACGGTCAGCCGGTCCGGGAGTTCACGCGCGCCTACCAGTCGCCCCCGCGCACCGCGGCGCAGAAGGAGCAGGCCCGGCGCATCCTCGAGGCGATCGGCGCCAACTACCCCACGCGACCGAAGCGGATCACCGTCGAGAACACGGCCCCGGCCGTGGCCGGCCTGTGGGCCACCGACGACGGTCGCGTGTGGGTGCTGACCGGCGACGAGCAGCCCGGACGGCCCAAGGGGACCTGGTGCATGCTGGACGTCTTCGCTCCCGACGGCACGTTCGAGCAGCAGGTGGCGCTGCCCGGTCCGCACGACCCGCAGCAGGACGCCGTGTTCGTCCTGCGCGACGGCCGCTTGGTCGTGGTGACCGGGGCCCTGGATTCGTTCCTGAGCCAGCAGGCGGTCGCCGGCGGCGCCGAGGAGGAAGGCAGCGACCTCGAGATCACCTGCTACAAGCTGGAATCGTAACCATCCCGACGGAAGGCCGGACATGCCGCAATCTTCTCCCCTGCAGGCCGCGCGAGCCGCGGCGCCGGCCGTGCTCCTGGCGGCCTTCCTGTTCGTCCTGCTGCTGCCCTGGGCCGGCTGCCGCGGCGGCGGCGGCGGCGCGGCGGCCGATTCGACCGCGGCGGCCGGCGCCGATTCCAGCGCGGCGGCGGCCGGCGAGGCCGCCGAGGAGGAGCCCGCGAAGGAGAAGTCGATCAAGGTGAACGTCGGCGAGGTGCGGCGGGGCGATCTGGTCCTGCCGGTCTACGCCGACGGCGCGATCCGCACGCCGCGCTCGGCCGCGGTCAAGACCAAGGTCGGCGGCCCGCTGCTCGAGGTGCGGGTCCGCGACGGCGACCGCGTCCGGCGCGGGCAGGTCCTGGCGCGCATCGACCCGCGGGAGTACGAACTGGCGCTGGAGGAGAGCCGCTACCGCCACTTGGCGGCGCTGAGCCAGATGGCGGCCGAGGGCGACACCTTCACGACCAACGCGACGGCCGTCGCCGCCTTCGCGGCCGAGCGCGACCGGCTCGCCGCCGCGCACGACCGCGGCGAAATGGCGCGCGACGACTACCGGACACAGCTGCTCGACCTGGAGAAGCGCGCGCTCCAGGACGGCGCCTTCCGCGAGGCCGTGTTCCAGCAGCGCACCGGCCTGGCCGAGGCGCGCCTGGCCGAGGAGCGGGCGCGCCTGAACCTGGAGTACACCGAGATCCGCGCTCCCTTCGACGGCGTCGTGCAGGGCCTGGCGATGGTCGTCGGCGAGATCCTCGCCGCCGGCGCGCAGGTCTGCGCGGTGACCAACAACGACCGGCTCGAAGCAGCAGTCAACGTGCTGGAGGCCGACCTGCGCGATCTGGCCGTGGGGCGCCCCGTGCTGCTGGCGGTGGCCGCGACCGGCGACACGCTGCGCGCCAAGGTGGACGTGATCTCCCCCACGCTCGACCAGGCCAGCCGCACCTGCGAGATCCTGATCCGCTTCGCCAACCCCGACGGCCGGCTGCGCCCCGGCATGTTCGTGCGCGCGCAGATCGCCGGCGTGGTCTACCGCGACCGCCTGCTGGTGCCCAAGGACGCGGTGCTGGTGCGCGACAATCGCCCGCTGGTCTTCAAGCGCGAGGACGACCGCGCGCGCTGGCTGTACGTCGACACCGGCCTGCAGAACGACCAGTGGGTGGAGATCCTGGCCGTCCACAGCGGCGGCAGCCTGGACGCCGGGCAGGAGGTGGTGGTCAGCGACCACCTGACGCTGGCCCACGAGGCGAAGATCTCCGTCCGTCGGCGGGTGCCGCCGGACGACCGCTGGGACTTCGCGGCCGCGGCGCTGCCGGACGCCGGCGCGGAAAGCCGATGATCGCCGCCGCGGTCCGGCGGCCCGTTGCCGTCCTGATGCTCTTCCTGGGCCTGGTGCTGATCGGCTGGCAGGCGCGCGAACGCCTGCCCGTGGACCTGCTGCCGGCCATCAACTACCCGAACCTGACGGTCATCACCAACTGGGCCGACGCGCCGGCCGAGGACCTCGAACGGCTGGTCACCCAGCCGCTCGAGGAAGTGATCACCGGCCTGGCCGGCGTGCGCCGCGTCGTTTCGCGGACGCGCGAAGGCGTCTCCACGATCACCGTGCAATACGACTGGGGCACGGGGATGGACTTCGCCAACCTGCACCTGCGGGAGGCGATCGACCGCGTCTCGTTCCGCGACGACTTCCCGGCCGGCGCCGACCGGCCGCTGATCCTGCGCTGGGACCCGTCGGCGCGGCCCATCGCCATCATGGTCCTGCGCGGTGACGAGCCGCTGGCGCGCATGACCGAGTTCGCGCGCGAGGTGGTCAAGCCGGCGCTCGAGCAGATCCAGGGCGTCAGCCAGGCCGAACTGGTCGGCGGCGCCGAGCGCGAGATCCTGGTCAGCCCCGACTTCGCGAAGCTGCGCCTGTACGGCCTGGACATGGGCGACCTGGCTGACGCGCTGCGCGTGGCGAACATCAGCTTCCCGGGCGGGCGCATCCGCAAGGGCCCGCTGCACCTGCCCCTGCGCATCCTGGGCGAGTTCGAGAACCTCGACGAGATCCGCCGCACGGAGATCCCCGCCGCCGGCGCCGGCATCACCATCGGCGACGTGGCCCAGGTCAGCGACACGATCAAGGAGCCGGAGGGCTTCACGCTGCACGACGGCGGCGAGGTGGTCTCGCTGCACCTCTACAAGGAGATCGGCGAGAACACGATCCGCACCACCGAGGAGATCGACCGCGTGCTCGCGGTCCTCTCCACGCAGTACCCGGCGTTCCGGCACGCTTTCATCTACCGCGACGCCGACTTCGTGCAGGAGAGCTTCGAGGGGCTGCAGAGCTCGCTGGTCTACGGCTCGCTGCTGGCGTTCGTCGTGCTCTACCTGTTCCTGAAGGACTGGCGCAGCCCGGTGGTCGTCGGGCTGGCGATTCCGGTGTCGGTGCTGGCCACGTTCGCCTTCCTCTACTTCGCCAAGGTCGGGTTGAACCTGATGAGCCTCGGCGGCCTGTCGCTGGCCGCCGGCATGCTCGTGGACAACTCCATCGTCGTGCTCGACAACATCAACCGGCGGCTGGGGCTGCGCACGGGCGCCTCGATCCCGGACGAGTGCGCGGCCGGCACGCGCGAGGTGGCCATGCCGGTGGTGGCGGCCACGCTGACCACGGTGGCCGTGTTCTTCCCGGTGATCTACGTGCCCGGCATCGCGGGGGCCTTCTTCCGGGACCAGGCGCTGACGGTGACCATCGCGCTGCTGGTCTCGATCCTAACGGCGGTGCTGCTGCAGCCGATGCTCTCGGCCCGTCTGCTCTCGACGCCGCCGGACCGGCCGCCGCGGCTGCTGCGCCCGTTCGACCGCCTGTACGAGGCGATGTCCGAGCGCTACCACGCGGCGCTGGAGCGGGTGCTGGCGCGCAAGGCGCCGTTCCTGGCGTGCCTGGCCGCCGGCGTCGCCGCCGCGGCCTGGCTGGGCCTGGGGCTGCCGCGCACGTTCATGCCCGAGCGCTCCCGCGGCGACTTCACGCTGGCGGTGGAACTGCCGGCCGGCACGCCGCTGGAACTGACCGAGAGCACGGCGGCGGATCTGGCGGCGTTCCTGGCGCGCCAGCCGGAGGTGGCTTCGGTGTACACGCAGGTGGGCGTCACCGAGCGCACGCTGGCCAGCCTCAAGGAGTACAGCGCGGCCAACACGGCGCGCCTGCGCGTCATGCTGGTGCCCACCCGGCACGGCAGGCGGGACCTGGAGGCCGTGCGCGAGCGCCTGCAGCCGCGCCTGGACGCCCTGGCCGGCACGACCTGGGCCTTCGCCGAGGAGGGCGTGGGCCTGCGCGAGGTGATGGCCAGCGGCGAGGCGGCCTTCACGCTGGGCGTCGTGGCCGACGATCCGGCCGAGGCCGTGGCCGTGGCCGGCTCGCTGCTGCCGCGATTGCGCCGCGTGCCCGGACTGGGCAGCGTCGACGTCGAGCGCGTGCTGGGCAACCCGACGGTCGAGATCGCGGTCGACCGCGAGAGGGCGCTGCGGCACGGCCTGGAGCCCGACGCCCTGGCCCGCGAGCTGCGCGACCGCGTGCAGGGCACGGTGGCGACGACCTACAACGAGATCGAGCAGCGCATCGACATCGCCGTGCGCCTGCCGCGCCAGCAGCGCCACGACCTGGACCTCGTGCTGGGCTCGCCGGTGCGCCTGCCCGACGGCAAGACGGTCCCGCTGGCGTCGTTCGTCGGCGCCAGCGAGGGCATCCCGGTGCGCGAGATCGTCCGCCGCGACCAGCGGCGCCAGGTGACGATCAGCGGCGACGTCGAGGGGCGCTCGGTGGCGGAGGCCTGGGCAGAGGTCAGGCCGCTGCTGGCGGGGCTGGATACGCCGGACGGCGTCTCCTTCGTGGCGGGCGGCGAGCAGGAGGAGATCAACGCCAGCTTCCGCTCGCTGGGCTGGGCGCTGCTGCTCTCCTGCGTGCTGGTGTACATGATCCTGGCCGCGCAGTTCGAGAGCTTCCTGGACCCGTTCATCGTCACGGCCGTGCTGCCGGTGGGCATCGCGTCCGCGCTGGCGGCGCTGGCGATCACCGGCCAGTCGCTGAACATCATGTCGCTGATCGGCCTGATCGCCCTGCTCGGCGTGGACGTCAACGACGCCATCGTCAAGGTGGCCACCGTGCGCGACCTGCGCGCCGAGGGCTACGGCGGCCGGGCGGCGCTGCTGGAGGCCAGCCGCCGGCGCCTGCGGCCGATCCTGATGACCACCGTGACCACCATCGTCGGCCTGCTGCCGATGGCGCTGGGCCTGGGCACCGGCGACCAGATGCAGCGGCCCCTGGCCATCACGATCATCGGCGGCCTGGGCCTGTCCACGGTGCTGACCCTGTTCATGACGCCGGCCCTGTACGAGCTGGCCCACCGCCGCACCGACCGGCGCTGGGACTGAGGGGGCGGGCGCCATGATCCGCTTCGCGGTGGACCACCCCGTCTCGACGGCGATGCTCTTCGGCGCCCTGCTGGTCACCGGGCTGTACGCGGTGCCGCACCTCGATATCGAGGCGATGCCCGAGACGGAACTGCCCGAACTGTCGATCGTGACCGGCTGGAACGGCGCCTCGCCCAGCGCCATCCAGCGCGCGGTGACGCTGCCGATCGAGGAGGCGGTGGCCGGCTGCCACGGCGTCGAGGACGTCGAGTCCACGTCGCGCCACGACCAGAGCACGGTCACCGTGAAGTACAAGCGCGGCACGGACATGGAATTCGCGCGCCTGGAGCTCTCCGAGCGCCTGGGCGCCGTGCGGCGCGCGCTGCCGCCGCAGGCGGGCCAGCCGTTCATCCGTCCCTATGTGCCGCAGGAGGTGCGGACTGAGGAGTTCTTCTCGGTCAGCCTGATCTCGCCGCTGGACATCAACGAGCTGCGCGACCGGGCCGAGGACTGGATCGTGCCGCGCTTCCTGTCGATCGAGGGCGTGGCCGACGCCGAACTGCGCGGCGGCGCCCGCCCCCTGCTGAAGATCCGCCTCGACCTCGAGAAGCTGGAGCGCTACCAACTGACGGCCGACGCCGTGGCGGCCAGGCTCGACGCCCGCGACGACCTGCTGCCCGCCGGATCGGTCCGGCGCCACGGCCGCGAGCTGGCGGTCAGCGTGCGCGACACCGCCAGCGCGCGCACGCTGGGAGCGACCGTGCTGGCCGTGCGCGGCGGGCAGCCGGTGACGCTGCGCCACGTGGCCGAGGTGGAGCCTTCCTTCGAGGACATCGCCTACTACAGCCGCATCGACGGCAGCAACGTCGTCACGCTGCTGGTCACCAAGCGCAGCGGCCAGAACTCCATCTCGATCAGCCGCCGCCTGCGGGCCGAACTGCCGAAGGTCGGCGCCGAGTCCCCGTTCCCCGTCGAGTTCGAGGTGGACCAGGACGAGGGCGCCGACCTCGAGGAGAAGCTGCGCGAGCTGGTGACGCGCTCGCTGGTCATCCTGGGCCTGCTCTTCGCGCTGCTGGCGCTGGCGCTGCGGCGGCTGCGCCTGGTGGCGATCGTCATCGCCTCGATCCTCCTGGCGATCGTGATCTGCCTGTCGCTGTTCTACTTCTTCGGCGTCACGGTCAACTTCATCACGATCAGCGGCCTGACCGTGTGCTTCGGGATGCTGCTGGACAACAGCATCCTGGCGCTCGACGCCATCCACCGGCGCCTGTCCGGCGGGCGCGACACCAGCAGCCGTCAGGCGCTCCTCGAGGGCACGCGCGAGGTCGCCTTCCCCATCCTGGCCACGACCCTCACCACGGTCGTGGCCTTCCTGTCGTTCATCTTCCTGACCGATCGCCTGTCGCTCTTCTATGTTCCGCTGGCCGTCAGCGTCGGCATCGCGATGCTGGCCTCGATCCTGGTCGCCTTCGCCTGGATCCCCGTC
Organism: uncultured Fibrobacteraceae bacterium; assembly: GCA_964399195.1. Lineage (GTDB taxonomy): Bacteria > Krumholzibacteriota > Krumholzibacteriia > LZORAL124-64-63 > LZORAL124-64-63 > CAINDZ01. The sequence continues at coordinate 6,542 of CAYNPY010000001.1, read as the reverse complement.
AGCCTGCGCGGGCCGGCCGAGCGCGAACTGCGCCGCTCGCGGGCCGGCGGCGACGAGTTCGGCCTGACGGGCCGGTCCCTGTTCTGGCGGTGGACGCTGGGGACGGCGCTGCTGGCCGCGGCCGCGCTCGCGGTCATCCACTTCTGGAAGGACCCGGGCACGCTGCGGCGCGCCCTGCCCTGGGCCGGCGGCGGCGCCGCGCTGCTCGTGGCCGTCGGCGCCTTCGTGGCCTGGGCCGGCGCGCTGACCCGGGTGAGCCTGCGGATCTGGTACGTGCCTCTGGCGCTGACGGTGGCCCTGGGCGCCGGCACGGTCTGGGTCTTCAAGGAGAAGGTGCGCACCGGCGGGTTCTGGCAGCCGGCCGCCAGGGAGCAGATCATCGTCTTCCTGGAGCAGCCCACCGGCACCGACGTGAAGCTGTCGAGCGAGACGATCCGCCTGTTCGAGCAGGAGGTGCTGCCGGTCCCCGACGGCGTCCACCTGCGCAGCGGCGCCGCCGGCAACCGCGCCTGGATGTTCATCGAGTTCGACGACGAGCTGCTGGCCACCGCCTGGCCCGAGCTGTTCCGCAACCGCGTGATCGTGCTGGCCGAGGAACTGGGCGGCATGTTCATCTGGATCAACGGCTTCGGCGACCCGTACATGAAGGGCGGGCGCGGCGGCGGCATGGCGAACTCGACCGTGCGGCTGACCGGCTACAACAGCAAGGAGCTCAAGGCGATCAGCGACGGCGTGCTGGCCCGCCTGGACCGCAACCGGCGCGTGCGGAACGCGCGCCTGACCAGCGGCGACCAGTTCACCCGCTCGGACACCGACGAGACCGTCGTGGTCCTCGACCGGCAGGCGCTGGCCGCGCACCGCCTGAGCATGGCCGAGGTGATGGGCCACATCCGCCGCCTGCTGGGCGTGGAGACGCCGTGGCACATGGTGGTCGACGGCGAGGACCAGCGGCTGATGCTGACCTACGCCGACGCCGACCAGATCCAGTACGATCAGGTGCTCGGGCGCACGCTGACCACCAGCCGCGGGCAGAAGGTGCAGCTCGGTCGCATCGCCTCGCTGGAACAGCGGCCGGAGATCGGCTCCATCGAGCGGCACGACCAGCGCTACAGCCAGCTGCTCAACTGGGAGTACATCGGCACCGACCGCATGCGGCGGCAGTTCATCGAGGAGATCATCGCCGGCATCACGCTGCCCTACGGCTACACGGCCGAGGACATGAGCGGGCAGCAGGTAACGCAGGAAGAGGAAGCGGAACTGCGGAGCACGCTGTGGCTGACCGTCGCCTTCGTGTTCATGGTGCTGGCCGCGATGTTCGAGAGCCTGCTGCTGCCGCTGCTGGTGATGCTGGCGGTCCCGTTGTCCCTGGTCGGGGTCGCGGGCATCTTCTGGGCCACGGGCGCCGAGTTCGACTCGTCGGCGCGGATCGGGCTGGTCCTGATGTTCGGCGTCGTGGTCAACAACGCGATCCTGCTGGTCGAGCGCTTCCGGCTGCAGGTGCGCGAACTCGCGGCCGGCTCGGCAGCCGACGGCGGCGGCGCGGGCGGCCTGTTCCCGGCCGGCCGGCGCACGGGCGGGTTCGACCTGTGGCGATTGCCCGCGCCGGTCGGGCAGGACCTTCTGCGGCGGGCGATCTGCGACGGCGTCCGCATCCAGCTGCGCTCGATCCTGCTGACCAGCGGCACCACCATCGCCGGCCTGCTGCCCCTGCTCTACAAGCACGACACCGGCGGCGGCCGCGACATCTGGGAGAACCTGGCCTTGTCCTCGATCGGCGGCCTCGGCTCGAGCACCGTGCTGATCCTGGGCGTGGTGCCGGCCCTCTATTGGACCTTCACGCGCTGGGGCTGGGGCCTGGCCCGCGCGCGGCGCCGCTGGTCCGCGCGGCGGCGCGGGACCGCGGCCCGCGCGGGTGACGCCCTGCCGGCGGCCGGCGATGGCTGAGCGGGGGCTGCGCGCGCTGCGCCGGCGCCTGGCCGCGCTGGCCGAGCCGACGGGCCCGGTGGCGCGCACGGCGGCGTTCGTCGCGGCGCGTCTGCGCGCCTGCCGGCCGGCGCTGGTGATCGAGGGCCTCGGCGGCCACGGCGCGGCCGCGGTCTGGGACGCGCCCGCCGGCGCGGCCGGCCCGGTGGTGCTGCTGCGCGCGGAGCTGGACGCGGTGGCGGTACCCGAGACGATCCCGCTCGCCCACGCCTCGCGCCGCCCCGGCGTGGCCCACAAGTGCGGGCACGACGGCCACATGGCGATCCTGCTGGGCGTGGCCGGCCGACTGGCGAAGGCCCCGCCCCCGCGCGGCCGCCTGGTGCTCCTGTTCCAGCCCAGCGAGGAGACCGGCGCCGGCGCCGCCGCCGTGGCGGCCGACCCGCGCCTGCGCGCGCTGCGCCCGGACTGGTTGTTCGCCCTGCACAACCTGCCCGGCTACGCCGAGGGGAGCGTGCTGACCCGCCCGGGCGCGTTCGCCGCCGGCAGCGCCGGCCTGCGCGTGCGCCTGCGCGGCCGGTCGGCGCACGCGGCCGAGCCGGAGCGCGGCCGCTCGCCGGACCGGGCGCTGTCCGAACTCATCACCGCGCTGGTGACGCTGCCGACCGGCGGCGGCGGCCCGCTGGAACTGGTCACGGTCACGCACGCGCGGCTGGGCGAGCCGGCCTTCGGCGTCGCTCCGGCCCGGGCCGAGCTGCTGGCGACGCTGCGCGCGGACGACGACCGCGCGCTGGCGGCGTTGCGACGGCGCGCGGCGGCCGCGTCGCGGGCTGCGGCAAGGCGGCACGGTCTGGCCTGCGAGCTGTCGTGGGAGGAGGTCTTCCCGGTCGTCCGCAACGACCCGGCGGCGACGGAGCTGGTGCGGCGCGCGGCGCGGCAGGCCGGCCTGCGCGCGGCGCGCCCGCGCGAGAGCGCGTTCCGCTGGTCGGAGGACTTCGGCGCGCTGGCGCGGCTGGGCCGCGGCGCCATGTTCGGGCTGGGCGCCGGCCGCCGGCACCCCGGCCTGCACGCCGAACGCTACGACTTCAACGACGCGCTGCTGCCGGCCGGCGTCGACCTGATGCACGGCCTGGCCTTGCTCGCGCTTCAGGAGCCGCCGCCGGCCCGGCGCGCCTCGCGCACGCGATAGACCAGCGTCTGCGCATCCCGCCATGCCACCGAGACCCCGGGCAGCTCGTCGAGCCGGTCCAGCATCGTGGGCTCGGGCAGGTACTCGCGTTCGATGCGGCTGACGGCCAGGAACGTCGCCCCGCGCGCCCGCGCGCGGTCGACCAGATCCTGCTGGTCGCGCGCCATCAGCGGGTACGGCACGAAGCGCAGTCCCGCGTAGTGGGCCAGGTGCGCCTTGCGGGCCATGAGCGCGGCCGGGCGCCCGTCGTCGTCGACCGCGCCCGCCGCCCAGCGCGGGGCCGCCGCGATCGCCGCCTCCAGGTGCCGGGGCTGCTGGGCGGCGTAGAAGCGCACCGCGCGCGCCGCATGGCCGGCGTGCAGCGTGACCGCCGCCGCCACGACCACGGCGGCCACGGCGCCGCGCCAGCGGGGCAGCCGCTCGACGGCCAGCGCCACCGCGAACGCCCACACCGGCACCAGCGGCAGCGAGAAGCGCGGCCGGTAGAAGACGGCGCAGAGCGCCGTGAACATGAGCGCGCCCAGGAGCAGGTACGACCACTGGCGGCGGTCCGGGCGTCGCCACGCCAGCAGCGCCAGCAGCGCCAGCGCCAGCGCGCCGAACGTCAGTCCGGTCACCTGGTTGAGGTCGGCGACGAAGTGGCGCGGCAGGTTGCCCAGGAAATGCGTCACGAAGTGGCCCGGGTCGTGCGCCACCAACTGGCCGAGGGAGACGAAGCCGCCCTCGGGGATCCGGGCCGCCGTTTCCCCGCCGTAGAACTCCTCGACGATGTTCTGCAGGTTGCGCGAGGCGAGCCAGCCGCCGGTCTGCGCGCGCGTGGCGACGAGCCACGGCGAGGCCGCCGCCAGGAAGCCCCCCGCGACGCAGGCCGCTGCCGACGACCGGCGCCGCCAGGACTGGCGCCAGGGATCGACCGCCAGCAGCACGACGAGCGCCCAGGCGGCGACCACCACGCCGCTGTCGCGCGCCAGCCAGGCCAGGCCCGCAGCGGCGCCGCAGCCCAGCCAGGCGCGCGGCCCCGGCCGGCCCGTCAGCAGGATCGTGGCCGCGGCCGTCACCAGCAGCACGAAGAGCGGGTCCGAGGCCGCCTTGTGGGCGTGGATGAAGAAGACCTTGAGCGCGGCCGCCACCGCCAGGGCCACCGCCGCCGCGCGCGGGCCGGCCAGATCACGCGCGAGCCGGTGCAGCAGAAGGAGCGTGCCCGCGGCGGCCAGCAGGCTGACCAGGACCGCCGCCCGGTACCAGCCCACGCCCAGCGGCGCCAGCGCGGCGTGGACGGGCACCAGAACGAAGGCGTGCAGCGGCCCCTTGAACGGGTGGTTCGCCACGGCGAATCGTCCGGCCGCCAGTTCCTGGGCGGCCGGCGCAAGCTCGGCGAAGAAGTCCGCCTCGACGCCCAGATCGCCCAGCGGCGCCGTCCGCAGCGACACGACCAGGCCCAGCGCGGCGTAGGCCGCGACCGCCAGCAGCGGCCAGCGGCCGCGCCACGCCCCCATGCCCCGAAACCGCACCGGCAGACTCCCCTCTCGCGCCTGGCGGGGCCCGGTCCCCCGGCGGCGCCCCGAATGATTCGCCGCGGCCGCCCGCGCGGCAAGCGGGATTCGCGGGCGCCCCGCGGCGCCGCCTCCCGCGCGCGGCCGGGCGCGCGCGCGCCCCGGCCTTAGCCGAGGCGCCACAAGCGGTTGAGAACCCCGATCAACGGCCAATTTGCGGTTGAGATGCCCGAGGCATCGACTTAAAGTACGCGGACCGACAACCCTTGTCGCTTCCGTCCTCAGCCCCGGGAGTGCGTGTTCATGTCCTCACTCGGATCGGCCCTCTGGTCATCGGTCGGGAAGAAGGTGATCACCGGGCTGACGGGCTTCCTGCTGGTCGGATTCGTCGTCGTCCATCTGCTCGGCAACCTCACCCTGTTCCTCGGCCCGGACGCCTTCAACGGCTACGCCCACTTCCTGGAGACGGCCGTGCACGGCTGGCTCATCTACGCCTTCGAGGTCGGCCTGCTCGTGATCGCCGCCTTCCACATCGCGGCGGCGGTGACCGTGGCGGTCACCGACAAGCTGGCCGCGCGCAAGCAGGGCTACAAGTACGCGCGCAACGCCGGCGGCCGCAGCCGCAAGACGCTGGCCTCGCGCTCGATGATCGTCTCGGGCATCGTCATCCTCGTCTTCGTGATCGCGCACATCTTCATGTTCAAGTTCAACGCCGGCAACGCGTTCCCCAAGAACGCGGACGGCACGAAGAACCTCTACCAGGTGGTCGTGAAGGCGTTCAAGGACCCGTCCTTCGTCGCCTTCACGGTGGTGGCGATGATCCTGCTGGGGCTTCACCTTCGGCACGGCTTCTGGAGCGCGTTCCAGTCACTGGGCTGGACGAACGACCGCACGCTGCCGTTGCTGACCCGGGCGGCGCTGGTCGTGGCGATCCTGCTGGCGGTCGGGTTCATCCTGCTGCCGGTGGTCCTGTTCATCAGCGGCGACCCGAACGCCGTCTCGCACGGAGGTCACTGAGATGAGGACCGGCAACCGCGTCCTGGACGCCAGGATCCCCTCCGGCCCGCTGGCCGATAAATGGGACCGCCACGCGATGGACAACCCGCTGGTGGCTCCGGGCGGCAATCGCCGCAAGTTCACCGTGATCGTGGTGGGCACCGGCCTGGCCGGCGGCGGCGCCGCGGCCACCCTGGGCGAGCTGGGCTACAACGTGCTCAACTTCTGCATCCAGGACACGCCGCGCCGCGCCCACAGCGTGGCCGCGCAGGGCGGCATCAACGCCGCCAAGAACTACCAGAACGACTCGGACAGCGTGCAGCGGCTGTTCTACGACACGATCAAGGGCGGCGACTACCGTTCGCGGGAGGCCAACGTCTACCGGCTGGCGCAGCTGTCCACCGCGATCATCGACCAGTCGGTGGCCATGGGCGTGCCCTTCGCGCGCGAATACGGAGGCACGCTGGCCAACCGCTCGTTCGGCGGCGTGCAGGTCAGCCGCACCTTCTACGCGCGCGGCCAGACCGGCCAGCAGTTGTTGCTCGGTGCGTACTCGGCATTGAACAAGATGATCGCTGCGGGCGGCGTTAAGTCCCACACGCACTCGGAAATGCTCGACCTCGTGGTGGTGGACGGGCACGCAAAGGGCATCATCGTCCGCAATCTCCTGACCGGTGAAATCACGCGCCACAATGCCGATGCCGTGGTGCTCGCCACGGGTGGCTACGGCAACGTCTTCCACCTCTCGACCAACGCGATCGGCAGCAACGCCACCGCGATTTGGCGCGCTTACAAGCGCGGTGCGTGCTTCGCCAACCCGTGCTACACGCAGATTCACCCGACCTGCATCCCCGTCAGCGGTGATTACCAGTCCAAGCTCACGTTAATGAGCGAATCGCTGCGCAATGACGGTCGCATCTGGGTGCCCAAGCGCAAGGAGGACT